>JBDRMR010000037.1:0-22126 GCA_043812035.1 Candidatus Omnitrophota bacterium | reverse complement strand
GAAGCTTGGAAGGTTAAAGCAAAATTTTGCCCTTGCTCTGAAACGCTTTGTGTAGGAGATGCTTAGCCTCCCCTCAAATAAAAGAGCCCGTAACGCTTATTACGGGCTTAAATTTTGGGGTCCCTCTCGTATGAGCCGAGGGGAAACCTCTCGCTATTTACAGGTACTTATTATAGCGAATTTACAGTCTTTAACAGGGGGAATCGCAGCTTTTGAGAGACTATTCCCTCGGAAATCTGTCCGTTTTGTCCGGTCATCTTCGGCTCGAAATTACGTAACTCTTTAAGAGGCTAGAAGATAGAATTGTCCGCCTCTGTTATACTGGACATAGACGATAAATCATCGTCTTTGATAGCATATTCTTTGTACCTATCGTAGAAATTAGACTCGTTTAGTTCTTTCTTTAAAAAATCTATTATAAATCCGTCAATCCGCTTCCAGATATAAGAGATGAATTTAACGGGATGGAGATTTCCTTTCTTGTCACAATAGTCAAGATCGTAACTTTCAATCTTTGCGTAGATAATCAAAATAGCTTCCCCAAGCAGGTCATCCTTGAACCGTTGGACTAAGTGAGGAAATACTATTCTACAAATTCTAAACTTTAAAAATTCGATATGACGAAGAACGATTTCATCCCTGCTTTTCTTCGAGCCCTTTTGAGCCTTTGAGATTAAACGTCTTTCTTCCGATAAAGAAATTTTCGAGTAGCGTTCTAAAATTTCAAATGGGTCTGTGGGTTTTCTTTCTTGATGACTTCTTTTGTCAGATCGACAAATTTAACTGCGGTTTCAAATGCACTATCTGCCTCTGTTTTTGAAATAGATATATCAATTTCATAAGTAAAGATATTGCGCTTACGTCTCATCCTGTCAAAACGCTCTACGATGCTTTTATATTCCGCTCCCAATGCATAAGACATAAATTCTACTACTGTCTTATGTTGATATCCATCGCTAGGTCTAAAACCTTTAAGAAGCATGAATGCCCTACCTGCATGGAGCATTGCAAGATAGGCTACCGTATATGCGATACCCTCATCGATGGCTAAATTTGCTTTTGCAGCTTTTAAATCTTTTAGGCTTCTGTTAATAAGCTTCTCTACAGCTATAAAGCTCGACTTCTGCTTCTGAAGCAATCCTTTAATTAAATATTCCTCTATAAATTTTTCATAGGTCATTTTTCTCTCCTATTAGCATTATTTTCGGATTTGAAATAAGATCCAATATAAATGAATCCTTTTTACGCTTTTTTTCCGTAAACTCATTTTTTGTATACAAGGTATAATTTATCTCTCTTTTGATCGACTTTTCCAGCCCATTTATCCTGCGCACCAAAATATCTTCGTTAATAGTACCCATTATACACAAATCAATATCGCTATTAGCCTTTTCATTTCCTTTAGCATAAGAGCCGTATATAAAGGCAACCTCTACACCTTTAATTTTTCGAAGCGCTTCATTCAGTAACCCCTGCACTCCTATGGTCTTAAATACAATACTTTTTAATTCGCTGAAAAGCGGATAGTCTTTGTTAATATAATAATAGGTAAGATTGCCTTTTTTCTGAAATGAAAAAATACCTTCTTTCTCAAGGCGCACAAGCTCCTTTCTAATCATACTAACGGGAATAGAGAGCATTCGCTCAAGCTCCCTTAAATAGAACTCGCTATCAGGGTTTGTGAAATAGAGTTTAAATAGCGCCTTACGCACCTTTGACTTAAACAAGTTAGATATATCCATAACTGTAACCTCTTTGTATTACAATTGTAACCTTTCTATGTCACTATGTCAAGTCTTTAATTTTGAAATCCCCCAAACAATAGTAATATTGCGCAAGGGGATGCCCTCTCCGCACACAGCTATTGGTAAATTTGAGAGGTGACTCCCGTAAGGACGCCCAGAAATACGGCGCGGCAGAAAAACTCTCTGTATACAGATAGTTTAAACTCTAATCAATAGCAGATGGTAAATTGGTACAAGTCCTGAAGACTTTATATATATGCTTAAAACTATCTTTTTTGTAAACTAAAGATGTGATAAAATGTTAATCATATGAACAGCACTTTTCTCAAAAAATGGTACCCGTTTAATACAAAAACGCTTAGCAAAATGCCGGATAAAAAAGGTGTCTATTTGCTTAAGTACCCTAAGAAATTCGGCAGGCTTAATGGTTTCTCGGATATTCTATATATTGGGAAATCAACATCCGGACTCAAAAGCAGGTTATCCTTCTATTTTAAACCTGGTTTAACACAATATACTAGCCAACGAATCAATGAATTTCTAAAACAACATAAAGGCGTACAAATATCTTTTATTACAAACACTAATCCAAGAGTACTAGAAAAAAAAATAATACAACGATACATTAAAGATCACAAGGAATTGCCACCTTTAAATAGAAGCGGGTAAAAAAGGAGCGAAAATGACTAAAAGATTAAGACAAAATATGTGGCTTTATATAGCACCCCATATCAAAGGAACCTTGAAAGATAATGGTACACCTATTGTATATGATGAACGGGAAAAGAAGAATTTAGATCCCAATAATATAGATGACAAAATTACCATCTATGAAAGACAGGTAAAGGAATGGTTTTTAAATCATGCTTTGACATTAGGGAAGCAAGATTCTACGGGTTTTATTATCTTGATGATAGGAATATCCTATATAGAAGGTGTTGAGCAATATCGAGAAGGACAAATTGTATCAGGAAATAGTAGGCGCCTCTTTAAAAAAGGAATCATACGAATTTTTGGATTGAATAATGTTCTGGAATATAAATTGGATTCTTTCTACGAGCAAGTAAGGTGTGGTTTATTTCATACTGGCATGACTGATGATAAAGTGATCATCAATAGTTCATGGCAAGAAACAATTGACCTTTCAAATGACGATTCAATAAAAATAAATCAAATACAATTTATAAACACAATCATTGCTGATTTTGAAGCTTATATCACGAATTTAAGAAATCCGACTGAATTAACTTTAAGGGCTAACTTTAATCAAATATTTACAGTGCTCTAATATACTTGTATGCTTCGCTGCCAAGCAATCTTTTAGCCGCTCGTTTAAATTACTATCAAATTACCGCCAAGTACCTCACGGGAACTTCTCACTTAACAAATTTATAGATTTTATCATTGCTCAATTGCCTTAGTCAAATCTTGAATAAATCCAACACGATTTTGAAAAAGCATATCCCAAGTATCAAGACAACGATTAGCTATTTCATCACTATTCCCACCTAAAGCCTGTTCATAAAGACGTAACAAAATCGGCAGTGACTGTGAAATGGCATGAGGAAAATGTGATCCTATTGAACGAGAGTCCTCTTTCAGAACAGAAGAAAACATATTGTACATAGCAAATATAGTATCTGCCAAAAACAATACCGATCCCTCCATATCTTCCAATTCATAAACTAATCGATCAGGATCATCAGCAAATGTCTTAGAATTAATGTATTCTAAAATAAATGGTTGAATTTTTGAATCATTTAATGAACCTTTTTTATAAAAAGGACTATGAATTTCATCTCTGACTTCTTTTTCAGGATCGTTTAGTAATGGCCTTAAAAGATTTTGACACTTTTCAGAGTACTTTTCATCATGGAGAAAATGGGAAGCAACACTAGCAACTCCTTGACGATGGATTATTGTTCCAGATTGGCATCTCAAAAGTTCATCTTCAAAGAAACCATAAAATAACCAACGTGCCGTAATTTGAGCCGCCCCTTCTTTAGCAACCTCATCCGATGGAGAGATTAGCATTCTTTGTATTATTGGAGCGATGTCTTTAAAATGACTTTGAATTGTATAATTAAAGAAATGTTGGGCATGTGGAGAGGCGGCTACTCTCAAATCATCATCACAAGATTTACAAAACCATTTTACCGCCAGATCCTTATCAAAATTAATCATAGGTAACATAATTTGAATTACTGCCATACGCACAGAAGGATGATTATCCTGAACAAGAGACTCAATGCCTGGACGAAGTTTTTGAAACAATTCGTGGGATTCCCAAAGTAAATGCCTTATAGCCTCAGCGGCAACACCTCTAACACAATTAATTGTATTTTGGTAAAGATTCTCTACCGATGCCTCATCAACCGTTTTATCACAATACACATTGAGTTTACCTTTTTCAAGATCAGGATGATTTATCGCGTAGTGAATTAATCTGGCTAACGTTTTATCAGACCATTTTTCTTCTGGTCTTGCCGAAATAATACGACAAAAAACCATAGCAGTTTCTCGGTCGTCATCAATCTTAAATTTGTTCAAAATAGATTCTATACTTTCCACGCCTGCGGGGCGCCAAGTATCTTTCTCTTCATCAGGAATATTAGTATCAGGAGTCTTTAATACGCCGGCACTCAAAATAGCTGCAACATAGGAAGAATCAACATTATCTGGGAATTTTAGTGCCAACCGACAAAAACGTTCAGGAAATCGATTGGCAATTTTTTGTAAACTTCTTGAAAATTGCTCAATAGAAGCTTCCAAAACATGTTCTGAATCAACTTGTTTCCAATTATGTCCGTGTCTTTCGCCAACCTTCGGACTACTTATTATATCCAACCAAGCGCGATCACTAATTTTATTAAGATTAGGATCTATCTTTGACCCAACCCAACCACCAGACATTCGATTACGATTAAAGAAACGATCTTCAGGGGAGAATTTTCTCCGAAGAACACCTATTAAGTCACGTGTTGTTTTCTTTATCCTTTTATTAAAAAGTGTCGGAAGTAAAAAGTGTTGAGCTCCTCCCCAATAGTAACCATAATATCCCCTACGCCAAGATGATAGATAGAATTTAGCCAAATGCTTTTCATCTGGAGAATGATAGTTAACAATGGTTTCTTCCAAGCGCTGAAATAATTCTTCGGAACAATACGAAGATAAAGCTTCAATTAACTCTGCTGCTAGTTTCCATTCCGGTTCGTCATAGCCAGATTTAATACAAAAACGGGACACATCTTCAAGCAACCATCTTATGCCCACTTCGGCATATTTTGGAGGAAGCTTCTTATAAACCTGAATGATAATTTCTTGAATAATTGGGGAGCGACTATCCTTTAAAAGTTTTGTTCTCTCTATCAAGGCATCTGCATCATTATTAGCTAGACATTGACCGGCAACTATTAAAAGCTCAACAATTCCTCGCGCAATATTTATATGTTCATAACTAGAAAAACGCTCCTTCCTCCACTTTTCTAAACGTTTACCATCATTGTCTATAAAATTGGTCAATCTTACAATGTGTGGTATAAAATAATCCCAAGTTTCTTTGGAACATTTTTCTGCTACATGTTTGAATTCATTTTTGTCATGTTCATACCACTGATTCATGCGGTTTTTTCGTTCTATTTCTGAATCGTCAATATTCCAGGCTGAGACTACTGCTTCAATTAACTGAACAACTCTGAGAGGAAACTTTATACTCAAAGATTTCCAATCAACAAAATCGCCTATAACTCCCATTCTGACAAGTTTTAAACGTAACGAAAACATTCGATCTGAATCATCAACTGCATTCCAAGAAATTGTTTTAAGAATATGTTCGGGCCACTCACCGCTTTTATTTATGTAAGGTTCTAATATTTCCGCGACAAAATCCGGTGTTCTTTCCGCCACAGATCGTAGAAGCCAAAGCACTTGATTGATTAAACCACTTTCACCCGACTCACACCATTTCCTGATTATCCCTTTATTACCTAAATAAGTAACAAAAACTGGATGTCTTCCAAAAACAGTCTCCAAAATATGCGTTTGCCAAAAAGCAACACAAAACAAATCTAGACAATATTGCCCTAATTCATCACTTATATCTTCTTGAGACCCTATTATTTCTAACACAAGGTGCTTGATATGAAAGCGTACCGCGTTTGATACAAGTATCTGTTGTGCAGATTGAAGAAACCTATCAGGAGATTCTT
The DNA here is from genome assembly GCA_043812035.1 of Candidatus Omnitrophota bacterium. Classification (GTDB taxonomy): domain Bacteria; phylum Omnitrophota; class Gorgyraeia; order Gygaellales; family JAHJCI01; genus CAYMKG01. Next base: position 16,173 of record JBDRMR010000037.1, on the reverse strand, counting down.
CACTCATCATGACCAACGCTTGCCGTAATTGTTCGCGACGGAACAGCGATTGTTTCATCTTTGTCCCTAGCCAATCCACTACGTTCCCGGTTCCCTCAGCAATCTGTGTCAACAAATTATTAGCAATTAAATGATCCAAATAACGCTGGTGACAAAAATTAATCATTCCAGAGCTCTTTTGTAAAATACCATAAGAACAAAAAGCATCTATTACATTGGGCCAAGATAACACAATTCGCTCAGGTACAGAAATTTTTCCATTACTTTCTATATGCCTAATCAATATTGATAACACCTGCTCAATTTCTTCGGATGTTATATGTGCCTCGTTAATTAACTTTATTCTCCGATTTTTCCAAAATTCCCGCATTAACCCTGTTGCAGTTTGAAAAGATGGTACTGACCCCGCTCTTTTCAATTCCATCCAAATTGCTAAATTTTGTGCACATGCAAGAAGACTCTTTTCTTTTGTTGTCATTTGTGCAAATTCGGGACCGACTAATTCTTTTAATTTATCGCCAGAAAGTTCTTTTATTTCAATCTTATCAAATACCTCTTTTTTGCTATCACCAAGCCAATTTTTAATGGATGGATCGTGTTCTAAGTCAAAGGTGCGGCAAGAAAGCACCACAGTTATTTTTTTGCCATCTCGCTGTAAAAATTGAATATGTCTTACTAATTCTTTACAGACATCTAAAGCGTTATTAGAGTGCACACTAGTCCAACGAATGGCATCGAGTTGATCCAAAATTAATACGGATTGTCGTTCTCCTGAGATTCCGGCTAATGAGAAAGCGGGACAGTCGGGCAGATCCATACTCTTACCAAATTGAACAGACGTATTCTCGGGTGATTTCCTATCTAAGCGAATGGGAAGATAAGGAGTACCTTTTTGTTTTAAGTGTTCTGTCAACTCAAACAGAACTCCGCTTTTGCCATATCCTGCAGCACCTGACAATATAACGTTTTTCCCATCCTCTATGGATTTAATAAGTCGGTCTGTTTCGGGCCGTTTAATGATTGCTCCTCTAATTAAATATGGCTTGATTGAATCTTCAAATTGATTTTGCAACTCTTGAATTACAGGCGTAATACGCGTGTCCTGATCTAGTCTCCGGGGATGAATATTCTGTTGTATAAGATAATTCCGTAATTCATCAGCATATATTGGACTTCCTAATTTATTTTTATTCTCTGCGTAAGTTAACAGCACAGAAAGAATGGTTTCTGCCGATCCGCCTACCAAAAGATAATCTATTCTTTCCAATAAATACTTATAAGTTCCTTGATCATCCGAATAAATTTCAACATACGTTTTTTTCAAATAATTAAAAATTTGTTTTAATTCATCTTCGCTATCTGGATTAAGAGTTAACGCCTCGCAAAAATTCTGAAAACACGTTTGCATATCATACCCTGACTGTTTAATCTTTACCTTATAAAACAATTCTGGCTCATCGTTTGCTCTTCGGGAAAACTCACATATGTCAGCAAATATTCTAGAACCAACGCTAGAAATAAAAACAAATTTATAGTTGGGATCTCTGCTGAGTTGAAATTTTAAGTTTTGTAATACTCCTCTATTTTTCAAATCTACTACTGACCAGGATTCTTTATTAGCGTTGCGTGCTTTACATTGTTGGGCCTCCCGAGTCCCATCATTTTGCTGAACCCAAAGATCTACACCACGTTCATCATCACCAATGGCCTCAATCGTGACAGAACTAATCTTCTCATTAAGAAGCGAGAGTAATTGACGAGCGACCCATCGTCCTTCGTATCGATTCCCAAGCTTATCTGCCATGCCACCCTGTTCAAAAGACATTTTAAAACTCCCCTAAAAAAGATTTTTAACAAAAAAACCTTCGTCGGGCGTATTAAGCCCAACGAAGGTTTTTCTTTTTTAACGTCCGGGATTTATCCCTTCCAACTCGGGACGATTCCAGTTTCCTATAGTGTTAATTTATCATAACTGTTTGGTTTGTCAATGTGTTTCTATGCTACCCAAGAGGTATTTCCACTTAAGCGGCCCGGAAATCTGGCGCAACAGAAAGACTCTCTGTAAACAGATAGTAGATAAATTAAAGTCGGGAAGGAAATCTTTCGTGGATTTTATTTAGCTATATACTCGTCTACTTTCTTTAAAAATCCTTCAATATAGAAAGATGGCACAACAATTACTCTTTCTCCTCTTTTCCCAACTGCTTTAAAATTGATTTCCTTACCTACTGAATTATTTAAATACTCCCTCTTCAGCACAATAACATAGTCCTCTCTGGTGTACCCTGTGTAAAGCCCCGTGCTTTCTACTAAACTATCGACTGTGCGAAAATCCAACTTTTTCCCATCGGCATCATACGCACTATGAAAGAACCTCCAGTCATCATCTCTATCCAAAACATAAATTTGATAAGAGATTACCTTTTTATTTTCTACTTGGGCTCTGAGCCAAACGCTATAAATCCATCCATCCAAAGAAGGACTCTGTATCCACGTTGTTTTCTTGTAAGAGTCAGTGTCAATACTTGAGTATAAAAATACATCGCTTGCAGTTTTTATTGAAGTTGTTACGCAACCGGATAAAGTTACTCCTAGTAATAGAAAGCTAATGAATGTCATCAACCTCATTCACCCCAAGTCTTTAACCCCCTAAGTCTTTGACACCCTAGGACATGCAAATAGCCATGATCACGTTTAGTAATCATGGCTATTTGCCTCTCTCCTCTGTGTAGGAGAGAGAATTTACTGGGGTGGCTAACGGGATTTGAACCCGCTCTAGGAGAGCCACAGTCTCCCGTGCTGCCATTACACCATAGCCACCATAACTTCTTTAAACTAAATGTATTTTATATAATTTTATCTTGAAACGGGGATTAATTCAAGTTATATCTGCCTTTCAAATAGCGATATTTTCGCTTGTATTAATTTGATAAAATGGTATACTATGAGTTACGTTTCGCTTGGCATTCTGCGGCAATTTGGCTGTTTCAATCGCGATTGAGTTATAAGGAGGAAAAAAATGGTCTGCAAGAATACTCATCAAGTAGCGTCTGCCGGCTCAAAAGCCTACCGGCAAAGATTGCTTAAGAACCCGCTTCAAAGGGTCAAGGCCGGGGCTATATTAGTCATGAACGCAAAAGGAATAAAATTAGGCGAGAATATCTACATCACCAGAAGCGGCAACATTCACTGCAAGTCCGAAGGAACCGTGCAGATTAAAAACGGCAGAATCAGCGTAATAAGCGGTTAGAAAATTTAATTGCCCTGAGGGCTTTTCTGTTCAGGGGCTGCTTCCCCTCCCTCTTCTTTCTTCTCCGACGGGAATCTTAAAGCATCCAGAAGCGCGTCCGTCAGGCTCTTTCCGATAGTTACCGCTCCCTCGATAAGCGCCTTTGTCGCTCCGGTTGTTCCTTTGGTCACGCCTTCGATAAACTTGCCCGGCAGGACCGCTAAATCCTCAATCTTAACCTTGTTGGTTTTGACTGCCTGAGAGAGCTTGCTATCAACCGCTGAGCTTATATTCTCGAATTTAAATTGCGGGCTGTCCATCGTGGTTTTTATGGTAAAGTCCAATATAATCCGCCCCTGGTTCAACGCCCGGAAGATACCCAGGACCGCAGTGGTGATTTTTTCCGCCTTATGCTCGGGCTGGTCCGGCGGCCGGGGCCTGAATTTAATATCGGTCAATTCCAGCCGGCACTCGGCCGTAACGTCGTTATTCTCTCCCTTTATATTGCTGGTGAAATCGAGCTTTGCCTCTTTGATGCGGGAATTCTCCAGGTCCAGCCATTTGTAGTAATAGGGGTATAGATATACGCCGTCTATGCCCTTTGCCTCTAAAGTGGCTTGTATGTCTTTTTGGTAAAGGTCCATCCAGCCGGAAGCGCTAAGCGCTCCCTCGGCAGCGCCTTCCTTCCAGGGCAGCTTTGCCTCCAGCTGAAAGTTGGTAACCGCCGGCCCGGGAAACAGATAAAGGTTATTCATAGTAAGCTGGATTTCTTTCAGGGTTATCGCAAGGCCCTGCTCGGACACTGTGCGGTCAATGAAATTTATTGTGCCGTCTTCTATTCTCAAATGCTTTATAACCAGCGGCAAGGACGCGCCGCTAACCGGTTTTGGCGAATTCAGGACTTCCTTTGTCCGGGACAGCGCCTTGCGCGTATCCATCTGCGGAGAATCGCTGCTTGCCGGTTTGCTTTTGGCTGCTTCTCTTACCCAGGTAGCCTCCGGCTTCACAATCCTGACCTCGTTGAGAACAATCTTTGCGGCGAGGAGTCCGGTTAAGCTGGGAGCGACGTAAACGTAATCGGCTTTTGCCAGCTCCTTGATTTCCAGCTCCTTTACTTCCAGAGTCAGCGGAATTCTTAATTTTACCTCGCCGATACTCACTTCTTTTTTCAGGGCGTCTTCTAATTTCTCGGTAAGCAGCGCCTTGCCCCTTGCTGCAAAAAACATATACGCGGCGATAAAAAGCAGCGCCAGAATTATTAGAACCGTTATTGTTATTTTTAGTATGATTTTCATAGTTATTTTGGCGTCCCCGGCGTGATTCGAACACGCGACCCTCTGCTTAGCATCCAGCATCAAGTTACCTTGACCGCCTTTTGGCTTGCTGGCCGGACTTTCTCTTGGGCATCTCAGCCCCGCTGCGTAAAGTCTCTACACTCTCCGTAAAAATTTACGGATAGCTCGGTGTTGTCCAGATAATGGATATTCACCGAATTAGCAGCGTCCACTCCATAGGTTCATTTTCCTATGAAGGCTCCCGATGTTTGTCCTTCGCTTACGCTCAGGATCAATTCCCGTAAATAACTTATGTCGCTAAATATTAAAAAAAAATGGCTCCATAAGTTATGCGCTCATTGAAAGGCAGATGCTCTATCCGACTGAGCTACGGGGACGTGTTATCTCTATCTGTCAAATGTCGGGGAGGTGGGACTTGAACCCACGACCTCTTGGTCCCAAACCAAGCGCTCTAGCCAAACTGAGCCACTCCCCGCCCCTGATTGTCATCCTCAATCCCGTTATCCTGTTTTTCTAACCTGTCTACCTCAGCGTCCTCTCTTAATCTCCTCCTCTACGGCTCTTTCCGCCTCAAACCAGTCCGCCAGGTCATTGCCGGGAAGGCGTCCTCTGTTTCCGAAAAGCTCGTAGGCCTTTTTCCTGATTTTCTCAGTCCGGTCTTTGGGCAGAATATTCTGCTTGGCTTCCGTCCCGAAGCCGCCGGTAAATCCTTTCTTTGCGGTCGTCACCCTGTTTGTCCTTGCCATTGCGCGCTCCCTTTCTTCTTTTATTTCGTCAGCTGTTCTATTTTATCGATGATTCCCTGCGGGTTAACCGGCTTGGTAAGGCAGGATTTAATTTAGGCCCCCTTGCTATTTAAACGCGCAAACGCAATTCTTCCCTTTTTGTTTCGCGTCCAATAAGGCGCTGACTACGCGGCGTATCAGCTCCTGCTTATCCAGCCCGATTTTATATTCGGCTATGCCGGTGCTCACCGTAAGCTTAGCCATTCCGAACGAGCTTGACCTGTCTTCGGCGAATACGGAATATTCGACGGTTTCCTTGATTCTCTGCGCAACCACGAGCGCCTGTTTCAGCCGGGTATCGGGCAAGATTACCATAAATTCTTCGGAGCCGTAGCGCACCGCCAGATCGACCCTGCGGGTGTTATCTTTTATTATCCCGGCTATCTGCTCTAAAGCGGTGTCGCCGGCCGAATAGCCGTAAGTCTGGTTATACCAGCAGAAATCGTCGATATCCAGCATCAGCAGGCTCAAGGGGTGGCGGTAGCGCTCGGCCTGGTAAATCTCCTCGAGCAGCTGTTCGTGAAAATAACGGTGATTGAACAACCCGGTAAGGGGGTCTGCGGTAACCAGCTCGGCGTTCTTCTCCCGGAGCCTGATATTATCTATGTGCAAAGCCAGGTGCTTGCAGAGGAAATCGATTACCTTTAAATCATCCTCGGTAAAAATGTCCGAATTCTTTCTATCGGTCAGGCTCAACACGCCTATTACTCCGTCTTTTGTTCCGCCGGAGCATTCGCCCCTTTCGGGATTCGATTTTACGGGGACTATAACGAAGGATTTGGTTCTATAGCGCGCTACTCTGTTACTGTCATTCCTTAACAAATCGGGGAATTCCGTCTCCACATTCTTAACCAGCAAAGGCCTGCCCTGCTCGGCCACCCAGCCCCCAAACATCTCGCCTAATTTTAACCTGGCGGCGCTTGCGGAGACATTAAGCCCGCAGGACGCCTTGACGAATAATTCTTTGTTTGCCCGGTCAAACAGCATAAAAGAGACGCGGCTCGCCGTGAATATCTCGGCTATCTTGTTTACGAAAAAGGCAATCACGCGGTCCGTGTCGGAAAAAGCGCTCATCTGGGCGCCTATTCCCGAAAGAGCGTCGGGCAAACCCGGTCCCTGACTTAAGTTGGCTTTTATTTCTCTTTCCATTTTGTTTTGATTATATCCGTTAATTATAGCGCTCTATTTTTTTCTGTCAAAATCTTTCGTTTAAATTTCGTTTAAATATTTGAGGATTATTTTTCTTGCCTTGCTGAGAGCGCGGAAGCGATGGCTCATACTGTGTTTAACGCGGGGGCCTAACTGGGCAAAGGTCTTTTTGTATCTGGGGATGATAAACAAGGGGTCGTATCCAAAGCCAAAGGAGCCGCGCATCCGGTATCCGATAACTCCGGAGCAGGCCCCCTCGGTAACGGCGAGCAAGCCGCGCTTGTCTGCCAGGGCTACGCTGCAGACGTAGCGCGCCTTTCGCCCGGAAAGCGACAGGCCGTCCAGGAGGCGCAGCAGCTTGAGGTTATTCTTCAAATCGCTCTTGTCCTTCCCGGAGAAGCGCGAGGAATGTATCCCGGGTTTTCCGCCTAAAGCCTCAACCTCGAGCCCGGAATCTTCGCCTAAGGTAAGCTTTCCGGTAAAACGGGCTATCTTCGCCGCCTTTTTTACCGCGTTTTCGCCGAAGGTCTTTCCGTTTTCGGTAATGTAAGGGGCTCTGGGGTAGTCTTGCAATGAGGTTATTTTAAGGTTAAGCCCTGCGAGTATCTGCTTTATCTCCCTGATTTTTTTTTGATTCCTGCTGGCGAGCACAAGCTCTATGCGCGTTTGTTTTTTCATAAAATATCTTTTAGTAAATTGCGCTGAGTGTCAATCAATTCCAGGATTCCCGAGCCGGCTAATTCCAGAAGCTTGTCCATCTGTTCTTTTTTAAACGGCCGCTTCTCCGCCGTGCCCTGGATTTCGATAAATTCGCCTGAGCCCGTCATAGCCACATTCATATCCACTTCGGCGCGGGAGTCCTCTTCATAAGTCAAATCCAGGCATTCCCTGCCGTCTATTATGCCGACGCTGATTGCGGCGACAAAGTCCTTAAGCGGTATCGAATGGATTGAGCCGGAGCGTTTTAGTCTCGCCAGGCTGTCCGCAAGGGCGATGAAGCTTCCCGTAATGCTCGCGGTGCGGGTCCCCCCGTCTGCCTGAATCACGTCGCAGTCAATCCATACGGTGCGCTCGCCTGTTTTTCTCAAATCCGTTACTGTCCTAAGCGCCCTTCCTATCAGCCTCTGGATTTCGTAGGTCCTGCCTGAATTCTTGTTTCGCGGCACTCTTATCTGGCAGGAGCGGGGAATCATCCCGTACTCCGCGGTAACCCAGCCTGTCCCGCTGCCTTTTAAGAACATCGGCACCGACTCTTCCACAGACGCCGTGCAAATAACCCGCGTCTTGCCGAGCTCAATCAGGCACGAGCCTTCGGCATAATCAACGTAACTGCGCTGTATCTTCGCCTTGCGTATCTGATTGCATCCTCTGCCATTACTTCTCATTACCGTCTACTCCTTCCTATAACGCTTCTTTTTGGGTCATTTCGGTGATGCGGGAAATATATGCCTCTAATTCCCGGGGTAAACCCAGGATTGAAACGTCCTCAAAGCCTTTGATTATCATCGCAATGGCCGCCTCGCGGCCCAAGCCCCGGCTCATCAAATAATGAATCTCCTCCTCGTTAATCGGGCCGATGGATGCTTCGTGAGAAAGCCTGCTTTCCGGAGCTCCGGCGGCGATGAGCTCGGGAACGGCAAAGACCATGCCCTCTCTGGAAAAGAGTATCCCCCGGCAGTCAAGGTGCGCGCGTGTATTATCGTGCCTGGCCTCAAGGATTCCGCGCGCGTAAATATGCGCCCGGTCATAACAAATTGAGCGCGAGGTTGACTGAGCCCGCGAACCGTCGCCTTCGAGAATTATCTTCGAGCCTATGTCAATATAAGAATCGCCCAAACCCCAGAGCAAAGAATTAAAATTGGCGACAGCCCCCTCGCCTTTTAATATTGCGGCGGGAAACATCTGGATTGAGCGCGCCGCCTTCGGAAGAATGTAATTGCTGCTAAATTCCGCTCCGTCTCCGACAATTGCCGCGGAGCGCGGCCGGACGTGAAATTCTTCCGCCCAATTATGTATCATCGTAAACGTGAGCTTGCTTTGTTTCTCTAAGTAAAACTCGGAAACCCCTATGTGCAAACCCTGTTTGACCCTGGGCGCAATGCTGCAGCCGGTGATAATCTGCGCCTCCGCGCCCTCTTCGATTATAATGATGTTATGGACGTTCTGTAAGGTGGAATTTTCCTGCAGCAGCAGGCAGGATTGAATCGGCCGGCTGACTTTGGCCCCTTTAAAAACGCGGATAAAATATCCGTGCATAGGATAAAGCTCGTTATAAGCGGTATATTTATCCGCATCCACCGGCACCGCCTGCCAGTAATACCTCTGTTTTATATCGGGATATTTTTCCAGGGCATCGGTAATGTTCATTATCTCGACCTGGCCGGCGCATGCTTCTTGAACCTTCTGATAGATTACGCTGTGGTCTAACTGCACAAACGTCCCTGACCGGCTCTTTTCCTTTACCTCTATACCCACGCCCTCCGCAACCTGCGCCAGCTCCGCAGGCAAATCGGACAAAGAGGCCAGGGCCTGCCTCTCCCGGGCTTCCTGGTAATCACCGATATTGATATCCGGGCCAAAAGCGGCTACTTTATCTTTGGCGGCTTCGGCTTTTTTCTTTGTTTCACTTTGCATTCCAGGCACCTGGCGTAACCGTGCTTTTTAATTCCCCTGAATAAATCAAGCGGTTCTCCCTCGCAGATTATTTTGCCGTTCATCAACACGTAACCCTTGTCTGCCTTTACGTACTGCAATATATAACCGGTATGAGTTACGATTATTCCGGACGGGCTTCCGTTTTTGTCCCGGTGGAGCAACTGGTTAATCGTGTCTCCGACTAAGGAAATATTATCCAAATCCACTCCTGACTCCGGCTCGTCCAGCAGGACCAGCGCCGGGTCCTGGCAGAGCAGCTGAAACAACTCCGATTTTTTCAATTCTCCGCCCGAAAATCCGTAATTCAAGTCTCTCTCTAAATGCTCGCCGAGGCTTAACTTGCGCGCGTATTCCTCCGATTTTTTGATATCCTTGGAAGAGAGTAAGACTTCGCAGAGTCTGCGCAATTTAACCCCGCGGACCTGAGGCGGCTTCTGGAACATTACCCCGATTCCCAATCTCGCCCTCGCGTCCAGGGATAAGCCGGTTATATCCCTGCCTTTGAAAATAATCTTTCCGCCGGTTATTTTAAATTGGGGCATTCCCATAATCGCCATCAACAGGCTGGTTTTGCCGCTGGCGTTGGGGCCAAGAAGCGCATAGGTCTTGCCCTTCTCGATTTTAAGGTTAATCCCCTTTAATATCTGCTTTCCCGCAACCTCAACAAACAAATCCTTAATCTCTAACATAGAAACATTCCTTCCTGATTATTTTTCAAAGAGGCAGACTTTATTTTTGCCCTCGGATTTTGCCTTATATAGAGCCTGGTCCGCCCTGGAAATCAATTCCTCTTTGCTCATCCCTTCCCGGTAAGCCGCTACGCCTGCGCTGATAGTTACCCCTAAATCTATCCTCATCCTCTCCGCTTTCTTTCTTACTCTCTCAGCTACTACCCGTGCTTCCTCGATGTCCGCCTCGGGAAGAATAATCATAAATTCCTCTCCGCCGTAGCGGCTGGGTTTGTCTATCTGGCGGATATTGTCCTGCATTATCCTGGCAAACTCCTTTAAAACATTATTCCCTTCCAAATGCCCGTAGGTATCGTTATATTCTTTGAAGGAATCGATATCCAGCATTATCAAGCTTAGAGTGCGCTTGTATCTCTTGGCCCGGGCGATTTCCAGGTTAAGCTCTTCCTGAAAATAGCGGTGATTAAAAAGGCCGGTCAGCGCGTCGGTAATCGCCAGAGAAGCCAGCTTCTCGCACAGCCGGATGTTCTCAATCTGCGCCACGGTCTGATGCGCCAGAAGGCTAAGGTACCTCAAGTCCTCTTCCGTAAAAATCTTTGTATCCGCAAATTTATCTGCGACGTTTATTACCCCGATTATCCTGCCGTCTGCCTTAAGCGGCATACTGATAAAGGAGCCGGTCTTATACCTCTTTTGTTTGGCGTAATGCCGAAGCCTGGGGTCGGCGTCAATGTCTTTTACCAGCAGAATCTCCCCTTGTTTGGCCACCCATCCGGCGACCATCTCGCCAAGGTCCTTTCGCCAGACAGCCTTGTTTTTCTTCGAACCCTTGAGCCCCCTGACCACCAGCTGGCCCGAATCCTCGTCTATCACCATCAAGGAGCTCTTTTCCGCTTCGACAATCTCAATCGCCCTGGCAGTGACAAAATCGGCTAACTCATCCAGCTCAAAGATGCTGCTTATGGTCTTGTACGCCTCCAGGACAACCTCCATTTTACGCCTGTCCTTCTCCAGGCGCTCAATCAGTTCCTTGTAATTGATTGACAGCCTTTGCCTCTCGATGCCCCGCTTAATTACCAGCTTCACGTGGTCTCCGTCATACGGCTTTATAAGATAGTCGTAAGCCCCGGCTTTCAACGCCTCTATCGCGGAAGAAAGGCTGGCGAATCCGGTAGAGATAATAAAACAGGTATCAAAGAACTTCTTGCCGAACATGCGCAATAATTCGATACCTCCGATATCGGGCAATATCAAATCCAAAAGCACCACGTTAAAGGGCTGTTTTTTAATCTCCTCGATGGCGGCGAAGCCCTTATCCGCGACAACAACCTCGTATCCCTCTTCTTCCAGAATTAATTTCAGGTTATGGCCTATTATCCTGTCGTCGTCGACAATGAGAATGCGCTCTTTTTTCTCCATAATCCCCGTCAAACAGTTTGAGCGATTGGCAGGATTACGATGAATTTCGTGCCTTTGCCCGGCTCTGTTTTTACCTCAATCCTGCCGCCGTGTCTTTCAATAATTTCCTTGCAAATAGATAAGCCCAGCCCCAAACCCTTGCTCTTGGTGGTAAAAAACGGCGTAAACAGCTTCTTCATATTTTCGTCGGAAATGCCGCTTCCGGTATCGGCTGCTTCTATTCTCAGGAAGCCTTCCTGTTGTTTGGCAGCCAGCGTTAATCTGCCTCCCGCAGGCATGGCCTGAACTGCGTTAATTATCAGATTCAAAATCACTTCTCTTATCTGCAGGCCGTCAGCTTTTATCCGGGGGAGCTCGGGCTCCGGCTCTCTGAGCACTTCTATATTTTTGAGTATCTCCTTTTGGCCGGGAGAAGAGAGTATGTCTTCGATTATTGAATTTACGTCCACTTCGCTCAGGCGCATCTTTTTGGGCCGGGTAAAACTTAACACGTCGGCAATAATGACGCTTGCGTAACCTATTTCTTTCTCTATATCGCTGAAGGACTCGGCTAACCTCGGATATTCCCTGAGCACTTTTCCTTTTAAATAGTAAGCGCTGGTTTGAATTCCGGTAAAGACGTTTTTCAATTCGTGGCTCAAGGCCGAAGCCATTCTGCCCATCGCCGCCGCTCTCTCGAACTGAATCAACTGCTCGTGCACCGCTTCCAGCTGCGCGGTTCTCTGAACCACCTTGTTTTCCAGGTCTTTTGCGTAAAACTCCAGCTGCTCTCTGGCTGATTTTAACTGAGAAGCCATCCGGTTGAAAAAATCAGCGAGCTCGCCTATTTCGTCTTCGGAATCAACATCGATGCAATAAGCAAAATCGCCTTTACTGATTGCCTCTGTCCCCCGGCGGAGCCTATCAATAGACTTGACAATGCCTTTTGAGCCCAATATCCCAAAGCCTATTGCGGCAAGCATAGTCAAGAATACCGCGATGACAAAAATCTGCCTCAGCCTGTCTCTGAACGCAAACACCGTTTTTTCGGCAATGCCTATTCCGAACATGCCGATTATCTCGTTATTTATATTATAAATCGGCTCGTACGCGGCTAAGTACGGGGTTCCTGCGACCTCCTTGCGGCCCGAATACCTTTCACCGCGCTGTAAGACCTGCTCCCTCACATCCGCATCGGCCTTTGTGCCGATAAACTTTCCCGGGGCCACAGCCAGGGATTGGACATTGGAAGCAATGCGGATATCGTCGATAAAGATACTCAAGGGCAGTCCGGTGGACTTGTAAATTTTATCGATTAATTTATAATTGCGGTTTACAAGATAACCGGCGCTCATCGTGCCGATTAACTCCTCCTCCCGGTTTATAATCGGCAGCGCGGCCTTCATAACCATGCCCTTCTCGATAACCGCTTCTATTCTCCCCTTTTCCAGGAGCCCTTCCCGCCTGAGCTCTCTTTCCGATAAGACCTCCGGCGAAGCGGTAACCTCTCTTTCCAGGGCCCTGCGCACAAATAAATCTCCGGTTAAATCATCGTCTTTCAGCTGCGGGTTGGATGCGCGGAAGATTACCTTGCCTTCGGCGTCGGTTACGGTAAAAAAGTCTAAATTCTCCTCCTCGATTAACCCGCTAAGATAATTCCCTAATCTATCCGGCTCGTTGTTCTCCAGCAAAAAAGATATGTATCTATTCTGGTCTCTTACTGTATATTTAAGGTCTTCTTTTATATCGTCCAACTCTTCTTTGCCCGCAACTAATTCCTTATGGACTCTCTCATACGCATCGTTAATTGAGATTTTTTCCAGAAAATTAAACGTGAGCACGGCAATGACCGCAAGCGGCAGAACAGAAATCAAAAATAACATCCTGATTAATTTATTCTGCAATTTCCCCTTCATCTCAGGGACACCCTTTCATCCAATCGAGGGACACCCTTTGACCCAATCGGAAGGGTGTCCCCGGATTCTGTCCACATCTCTTTATAAACATAATAAACCTTGCGCAGCTGCCTTAAAAAAGGGCTCTGGCTTCCGTCTCCCTGTCCGCATATGCCCAGCCATTCGTCATTCATCCAGGAATCGTTGGACGGCCCGCGCCAGGCGCCTTTTTCTACGTCGTGCTCCGAAACCAAGCCGCAGAACCACCAGGAATCAAGCCAATTATAAGCAAAGCCTCCAATAGAATTACCCTCGCCTTTATAGCCGGAACTGTTATTTATCATATCCTGCCAGCACCCTTTATGATACTGCGCCTGGAAATCTTCGTCTATGACATTTTTAATTTGATTGTAGCAGTCAACGCCGTATTCGGTAATCGCAACCGGACGGTCAAAATCCATTTTAACCGCCCTCCACAATGAGCCGAATCCGTATGCGCCCATATAGGCGTTGAAGCCTAAAATATCAATCGCGGGAGCGTATTCGGCGAAGTGTTTTAACAGCCGGGGGCTGGCGTTTGAAACGGCTGCGGGATGGTCGGGGTCAATGGAGTGCATCATCTCAATCACCTCATTCACAAATTCAGCGTAAACCCGGGGGACCAGCCTGGCATTGGTGTTGTTAAATGTGGAATTTTCATACGAGCCGGTCATCTCATTTTCATTGCCCAGCACCCAGAAGAGAATATACGGCTCATCCTTGTATTCCAAAACCATGCTCCTGACATCCTCAAACATGTTGCGCCGCTGCTGCTCGTCGGTATAGTCTGTGCCGTCTTCCCAGGATGCGCCCGAACCCCAGGTGTAGGCGCCGAAAAAATTACCCATTATTACCCGGATGCCGAAACAACGGTATAAATCCCTGAGGATTTCTTTATTGATGTTGCTGGGGTGATATATCCGTATGGTATTGCAGCCCATCTCCTTGAGCAGCTCAAAATCTCCCTTTGCCGGCTCGTCTTCATCCCGGATATTATTGTTATTTTTGTCGACCCAGGCCTCGTAGGCGGTATCGCATATGCCGTTTCCGTTAAAATCGTAGTTCACCCACATATTGCTCGAGGTAAGCCTCTCGCCTATTTTAACGGGCTCGTATACGATACCCTTGATAAAATACGGTTTTCCGTCAGCCAGCAGCTGCCAGTGGCCGTTTTTGTATTTAACGAGCCGCACTTTACCGTTGCCCCTGCTCAGCAAAACCTCCTCTGGCTGCTGTGAATGAGCAAAACCTGCAAACATAAGAACGGCTGCGACAATGACAATCAATCTATTCAAGGACATCCGTTGCTCCAATCAAACCCCTTCAATTAAGGGACACCCTTTAATCCAATCGAAAGCCTGTTCCAGCGCCAATCGGAAGGGTGTCCCTGATATATATCTTTGCCTCTACTATCAATTCCCACAATCAAAGGGAAATCTTCGACCTCTAACTTATATATTGCTTCCGGGCCTAACCCGGGATAAGCGAGCACCCTTGCTTCTTTTACGAAATTAGAAAGCAAAGCGCCGCATCCGGCGTAGGTTAAAAAATAAACTGCCCGGTATTTTTTTATGGCGGACACAACCTCCGGAGAACGCCTGCCCTTGCCTATCATTGCCTTAAGCCCTGCCCTTAACAAAGCCGGAGTAAACTCATCCATCCTTGAGCTCGTAGTCGGCCCGCAAGAACCTATAACCTTTCCTTTTGGCGCGGGGGCCGGGCCGCAATAATATATAACCCGTCCGGATAAATCTATGGGCAATCTTTTCTTTTGATTTATTGCGCAGACTAACCTTTTGTGCGCCTGGTCCCGGGCCGTATAAATAATTCCTGTTAAAAGAACTTTATCTCCGGCTTTTAAACAATTAATCTCTTCTTCTCTTAAGGGGGTATAAATTTTCTTCATTTAATTTAATAATACTAAACGCTATACGCTAAACGCTATACGCTATAATTTCTTTGTCGCGCTCCTTAAAGCGTGACAGCTGATATTTACCGCAACAGGCAGGCCCGCAATATGAGTTGCAAAGGTTTCGACATTCACGCCCAGACAGGTTGTTTTTCCGCCTAATCCCATAGGGCCGATGTTTAATCTGTTTATCTCTTTCAATAAATCCTGCTCTAATCTGGAAACGCCGCCCGCTTGGCGCGGCCTGTTGCCAGTAATTTTTCTGAGCAGCGCTTTCTTTGCCAGCAAACAGGCGTAATCCGCCGTGCCGCCTATGCCTACTCCGACGACGTAAGGAGGGCAGGCATCAGGGCCTGCTTCTTTAACGCAATCAATAACAAAATTCCTTATCCGGTCAAGGCCGGCCAAGGGATTAAACATCTTCAATCTGCTTTTATTCTCGCACCCAAAGCCCTTGGGTAACACCGTTAACTTTAACCTGCTTCCGCCGGCTAAATCCAGATGAATAATCGCCGGTTCATATCCGGGCTTGCGCCTGGACAAAGGGTCGCTTATAATCGAATTCCTCAAATATCCCTTTTTATATCCGGACGCTACGCCTTTATTTATCGCTGCCTTGATGTCGCCGGCAATCCTTAAATCCCGGCCCAGTTCCACGAATACGCAAGCCAGCCCTGTATCCTGACATATTGCCAGGCCCTCTTTTCCTGCAATAGCGGCATTCCGGATAATCGCCGCCAGGACATCCTTTGCTCCAGGCCTGCTTTCCCTTTGATAAGCTTTCCTCAAAGCCGATAGCACATCGGGCCGCAGCCGGGTATTCGCTTTAACGCAAAGCCGGGCTACGGCCTGCTGAATTATCACCGGGCTTATTCTTCTCATTCCTTATACTCCGCAGTCACAGTGGTCTTGATTCCTCCGCGCGCATTAAAATCCGCGGAAATCTTCATCCGGCGGGGCGAGCATGCCTTTACCAAATCCTCGAGCATCTTATTTACCAGGTGCTCGTGAAATATTCCGACATTGCGGTAAAAAATTGTGTACATCTTAAACGACTTCAGCTCAATGCAGTATTTGTCCGGCGAATACTCGATTCTTATGACCGCGAAATCGGGCAGGCCTGTCTTGGG
>JBDRMR010000036.1:0-15647 GCA_043812035.1 Candidatus Omnitrophota bacterium | reverse complement strand
CGATGCCCGCGGCAAGCGCGGAGAGCACAACCACAGCCATTGCCTGAGGCAGGGCGCTGGCATCCTTCTCCACCTCCTCATAAAGAGCGGAATCCAGCTTAGCTGCCCGAATTATTCTCTGCCAAAAGACATTCATCTCCTCCTCCTCCTAATTAGGGACATCCTTTGGTCTAATCGGGAGGGTGTCCCCAAAAATTACCAAAATAATGTAGAACATCGTCATAAAAGTGGTGATGCCCCGATTATCTCGGTGCGTATGTCCGTGCCTGCCTGTTTTAATTTAAATATCCGGTCCGGCATTCTGATTTTCCTTCCTGCTATATATACAGCCGCAATAATCCTGACGATATAAATTATATCGCTTGGCAAATTCCATGGCAAGCTTAAAACCATCCTGCTTTTTAAAATCGCGGGATAAAAATTCCGACGCGCTCACCGCCCTGCCTATCTCATTAACAGCCTCGGCGTTTTTGTGGGGACTGACGGTGAGAGTAGTGGTAAATTTCTTAACCCTTATTTCTTTTGCCTTCTTCTGCGTCTCTTCCAGCCTCATCTTAAAGCAGATTGGACATCTAAGTCCGCCTTCCGGCTCGTTCTCCAGACCCCCGGTCCTGCGGAACCAATCTTCTTTATCGTAGGCTCCGGGAATTAACTCAAATTTAAGAATGCCTGCGACCTGTTCAGCGAGTTCAAGGCGCCTGAAATATTCTTCCCGGGGATGAATATTCGGATTGTAGAAAAATCCGGTTACGTCAAAATTCTCTTCTCTAAGCTTTTCCACAACCGAACTTGCGCACACGCCGCAACATATATGGAGAAGAATTTTTTCCATGACAACTCCCTGCTGAATAATTTATGGTATAGGAAAGTAACCTGTGCCCGTAAGGGTATAAACACTTTCCTAACCACTGAAAATCGCACCCGAAAGTTATTGCCGAAGGCGATTTTCTTGTACAAAGAGGCGTTAACCGGAGGCATCTATCATCTTGCCCGAACTTGTAAAAAAGCTGCCGCCCAAATGATAGATTAACCTCGTCTTATCCACGTCCCAGGTCTGGTCAAACAATTCTTCTTCCGCTTGGGCATAAATTATCTCGCCAACAATGAATTTGTGGTCGCCGAATTCACGTATATCTCTTAGATAACATTCAAGGTTACCGACACACTCGGAGATCAACGGAGTCTTAACCAGGCGATTGGCTTTGCGAGGGGTCAATTTCGTCTCTTTAAATTTATCCGCATCCCTGCCTGAAACTTTGCCGCAGAAGACTACTTTCTCCAACAGGCTAAGATCGGGTACATTTACAATAAACTCTTCGGATTTTGCAATCAGCTCGCTTGAGAAGTGCGTGTTGGCGATACTGATTCCAACCAGGGGCGGCTTATGGGATAAGGGCGTCTTCCAGGCCAGAGTGATAATATTGGCTTTATCTTTGTAAGCAGAGGTTACCAAAATCACGTTCCCGCTGCTTAAAAGGCGCGTTGCTCTTTGGCTGGGAATTTCCACTTTCACATCAATCACCTCCTTTTATCAGGCATGCTTCGCAAAAAAATTTCTCAACCTCCTCTAAAGTTGAAGCGTATTGACATTCTGGCAGCGCTCTTAAGAATTTCCTTCCGTAGAACCTGGTTTTAATCCTGGGGTCAAGTAAAGCCACCATCCCGATATCGGACTTCGCCCTAATTAGCCTGCCAAAGCCCTGACGGAGCATGATAATTGCCTGAGGAATTTGATAATGAACAAAGGGGTCTTTATTCTGCGCGCTTATTAATTCCATTCTTGCTTCGGTAATCGGGTCATCGGGCACGGCAAAGGGAAGCTTGGCGATAATCACGCATTCGAGGGCTTTCCCGGGAACATCTACCCCCTGCCAGAAGGTATTTGTGCCCAAGAGGACAGAGCAATCCTTGGCTTTAAATTTATCTAACAGTTTATAGCGAGGGGCGTCTCCCTGCCTTAAGATATTAAAATCATTCAAATCCTGCCTAAGAACACCGTATGCCTTATCCAGCATTTTATAATTGGTAAACAGCACGAAGGTTTTTCTCCGCATAAATGCCAGGATTCTTTCAATCTCTTTTATCGCCTCTCTTTGATAATCTTCGAACTCTCTATTTGGGTCGGGCAAGTTCTGGGGAATATAAACTATGACCTGGTTTTTAAAATCAAAGGGGGAGGCAAGAAGAAGCTCGTTGGCCTCATCTATCCCTAAAGATTTCCTTATAAATTCAAAATTGCCGCTTGTGCTTAAAGTAGCTGAGGTAAACACAACTAATTTGATTCCGCTCAACACCCTCTCTTTAAACTCCTTTGAAATATCTACGGGGGCGGCGTACAGGCTGTATTTTGGCCGCTTTGGTCTATCCAGAATTTCCGTCCAGTAGACGTGACCGTCCAGAGCCTGACTAATGATTGCCTCGAGTCCGGAGTTTAATTCTTTGGCCCTCAGAATGTATGACTTAATCTGAATTTTGTCCTCGTGATCTTCGGCAGCGTCTTGTGCCTTAGCCAGCCGCGAAAGGAGGATTAATAAGGGCTCTTTTAGATAATTAAAGATAAAGTCCGGCGTCCTTATCCTCTGGACCTTGGATTCTTTGCCGAACTTAGAAGTCAATTCAACAAAAAACGCCTGAGCGGCATTTCTTGTTTCATCCAGACACTCCTTAATGCTCTCCGCTCTGGCTCTGCTCCTCTTTGCTATCCGGGCCAAAAAGCCTTTGCCCGACTGAGGATTAAAGATTGAGTCGAGAAGGCTCTTTATCTTAAAATTGGTTATCTCGATTCCTAAATATTCGGTAGCAACATTTTCCAAGGTATGAGCTTCGTCAAAAACTACCGACTCAAATTCAGGGAGCACCTTTCCGCCCGAGACAAGATTTGCAAAGAATAAATGGTGATTGACTACCAAAATGTCGGCCTGCTCTTCTTTTGACCTGGCCTTGCGGTAAAAACAGCGATTTTTAAACGAGCATCCCCTCCCCAGGCACAGGTCGCTTTCCCGGCAAATTTTGCTCCAGGTTGATTCTGCCGGCTCAAAGTCTAAATCCGAATAAAGCCCGGTTTCGCTCTCACCCAGCCACCTGTTGATTCGCTGGATTTCCGCCAATTCTCTCTCCGAGTCAAACAGGTCGTAAGCGTATCCTTGGTTCATTCTTCTCAAACAAATATAATTCTGGCTCCCCACACATAAGGCAAATTTAAAATCGATATCCAATACCCTCTCCAAAAAAGGCAAATCCTTATTCACCAGCTGTTCCTGCAACGTCTTGGTATAAGTAGATACGACTGCTCTCTTATCAGACTCCGTTGACCATTTAATAAAGGGGACAAGGTAAGCCAGGCTCTTGCCCACTCCCGTGCCGGCTTCAACCAGGAGATGCTTGTTTAACCGGATCGCCTCCTGAACCGCATTAGCCATGTGAATCTGCTCTGCGCGAAGCTCATAATTCCCCAGATGCCTGGAAATCAATCCGTTTTCTCTAAATATATCATTCAAATTCATATTATGTAAGTAGCAGGCTACTTCGCCTCCTGATAAATCCCTTGGTAACCAAGATTGGTTTTGTTTATCTTCATAAAGATTATCTGGACTATCCTTGCGTTCTGCTTAATCCTTAATCCCCGCCGGTTCTCAACCACCAATATGAACTCACTTTTTCCTCTAAATCCGGCATCCCATACAGCAGTCTGAGTAAAGGCGCCCATCCTCATAAGAGAGCTCCTGGGAAAGGCAATTGCCGCTAAATCACGGGATAAATTTAAAATCTCATTGGCTCTTATTTTATAAGTCCCCCTTTTAAGACTCCACCAGCCGGATTTGCCCTTTGGATTTTTTTTCTCGGGCATAATCTCTTTTGTCGGAGGAACCGCTCTTTCTTTATTAGAAAAGTCTAGAGAGCCGGAGCCGGCAAATTCAAAAATACTGCCTACGGTTAAGTCAAACCCGTTAGGAGTGAGCTGAGTATCCAGATTGGGATAATCGGTAATCAGCCTCTTTTCTTTTATTAATTTTTTAATCTCTTGACGGTTAAGCATCGGGAACAGCTCCTTCAGAAGTTAATGTGTGCCGATGAGTTAAATGGAAACGGTCCTAATTTTCTTTATTACTTTTGATTACTGAGGCGTTACGCTTAATTGCTTTCTTATATTCCCCAGTCTTCCGAAACATATAACCCTGTCGCCTAAAAGAATCTTCGTATCTGCCGAGGGATTGGGGATTGTCTCTCCGTTTCTTTCTATCACCAGAATTGTAATGTCGTAGCTTCTTAAGTTTGTTTCAATTATGGCTTTATTTAATATCGGGCTGTCATTGCGAATCTCCGCGCTGGATACACCGTAGCCGCCGGTTAAGACCATGAGCTCTTCGAAAGTAACCGGCTTAATAATCTCTCTTTTTACAATACGGGTCTTTAAAGCCTCTGTTAATTTTCCGGCAAATTTTGTATGGGTAAATATCTTATAAAGAGAGTACATGACGAATGCAATGACAGCTAAGTTTATCCACGGCACTAAATGCGAAGGAATAACCGAGTGTAAAAAGGGTACGACAGATTTAGGCATGACCTCGTCTGTTCTTAATGAATTTGCAAATGTAGCGATAAGCGTAACAAATCCTGCGTGTCCCAGAACAATAAGAACTGAGGCAATCCGCCGCCTCTGAGTATTCCCGGTAATAAGCTCGGCTTCCTTTGTGGTAAAGCCCGTACCCGTAAAACAGGACAGCGCCTGGAATTTCGCCAGAGACCATTCCAGGCCGGTCAGCTCAAACGCAATCGCGCCTATTCTGACTACAATAAACGAAACGATAAGGATAATAATAAATAGCAATAAGTTCATATGCTACCTCCTCATTTATCCCACCTCTTATATTCTTTTAATAAGAGCGGTTATCGACCCGATGACGATGCCTATCAACAGCGTGGAGAAAATTATAATAGCCCTGCTGGTTTTAAATGACCAGAATAAAAATTTAATCTCAACTATCTCATAATTCTGGGTAGTAAAAATAACTAAAAGTAACAACAAAATCAATATAAGAACCCACTTCCAGCCCATATGCTTACCTCCGGGATTAAAACTCTTTTTTATATTTTATGAGCACTTTGTCCTCAGTCGGCGATTTATCTTGAGCTTGTTCGGTTTTTGGCTCCTGTTTTATTTCTTTCTCGGCCTCGATAGAAAGACCCTCGGTAATTTTGTATTCACTGCCTATCTTGTGAATTGTGGCTGGCGCCTCCTCTTTTGTCTGGGGCTGCTGGACTTCATAGGTTGCTTCTAACTTATCGGAAACGGCTTTTTTGACTTTTATTCCTTTTTGTTTTTGGTCAAACCTTAAACTGACCTCGCTTATACCCAACATCTTAGCTAATCTGCTTCCCGAGCCTCCCAAAACAAAGTAATCCATAAATTCCGCCACAAGCTCAGGGCTCAGCCTGCCTTCGGTCGCAAGTGCTCCTAATCCCTTCCAGGATTTCCCTGTTGCCAGCATTAATATCAATTTATCTTGAGACACTGTTGGAGTAGATGAGAGTTTTAAATCAGGATTATCTAAAGTTCCCTTAAGGGCAATGTTTATTGTGATATCCTCTATATTGCAAGTACCTTTAATGTCTAGTAAGGCTCTTTTAGGCTCCCCGGAAAAATGAATCTTGCTGTCCTGGATTGTTATAAGGGTATTCCTTGCCAATACCGCTGCCTCTTTAAAATTTATCTCCCCATAAACTTCTAATTCTTTCCCGAGATTCTTTAACTTTATATCAAAAGAAACAGGGCACTCATCTAAAGAAAAAGTCTTGTAACTAGCGTCCTTTAACATAAATTCACCCTTTAATCCTGGCTCATCGGAAGCCCCGGTTATATAGATGTCCAGGTCAACTAACGCTCCCTTTAGGTATTTTTGAATCTCGCTTTTCGATAAATAAGGGGTGTCTTTTATATTAACGTGCTTGGAATATATGTTAAAATCCAAAGAATCCTCTTTATGGGTTCCATAAAAAAGAATAGGCTCGGCGGCAGGCAATTTCAGACTACCATTGTTTACTTTTAAGCGTAGTTTAAAATTTACAAGAGAAATACGAAGCTCCCGAATCTTTAGAATACTGCCTTCTGGCAATCCTTTTAGATCTTGCAGTTCTATATCCTTAAATGTAGCCTCCTGGGGAAAATCGGTTTCTATCTTCCGAATCTCTATTTTCTCGGGCCGGATAGTTTTTGAAATGTATAATTTGGCAAGAAATCCTATGCCATGGGGAGTAAAAATTAAATAAAAAACAACGGTCGTGAGCACGAAAAAGGTAATTATTATACTCGTAATGAAAGGGTATTTTTTTACAAACATTAGAAGCTCTTCCTCTACGTTTTCTTATAATATTTATTAGAAGATTAAAAGCGTCTATAATTTAATTATTATAGCAGAAAAATTAAAATTTGTGAGGCATTTTGGCAGGTTAATTATTTTTTATTCTCCTGTGCTTTTAAAAATAACTATACTCAAAGGAGGTAAGGTTAAGGAGAGAGAATGGTATTTGCCGTGGAAAGAGACAGGTGCGGTTTTCAGGCCTCCAAGGTTGCCGTGTCCGCTGCCTCCGTATTCTTTGGCGTCGCTGTTCAATACCTCCTGCCAGTATCCGGCCGAGGGAACACCGACTTTGTAATTATAGCGCGGAAGGGGAGTAAAATTACAAACCACGAGAAATATATCCTTTGTAGAGCTTCCTCTTCTAATAAAACTAACAACACTCTTTTCCCAGTCATTGCAATCTACCCAGCTGAAGCCCTCAAACTCGCAATCCAGCTCATACATCGCAGGTTCACTTCTGTAAAGGTTATTCAAATCCCTTACCCAGCGCTGGATATATTGATGTTTGTCATATTGAAGCAGGTGCCAGTCTAGGCTGTATTCGTGGTCCCACTCCTTCCACTGCCCGAATTCACCGCCCATAAATAAAAGCTTCTTGCCCGGGTGAGCGTACATATAGCCCAGGAGAAGCCGCAGATTAGCAAATTTCTGCCAGTCATCTCCCGGCATCTTGCTCAGAAGAGAACCTTTGCCGTAGACAACCTCGTCGTGAGAAAGCGGCAGTATAAAATTCTCAAAAAAGGCATACCATATGCTGAATGTCAGCTGATTGTGATGATACTTGCGGTATACCGCATCCCTGGAGAAGTACACAAGGATATCATGCATCCAGCCCATATTCCATTTCATTCCAAAACCAAGCCCGCCCAAATAAGTTGGCTGGGAAACCATCGGCCAGGCAGTTGACTCCTCTGCTATTGTCTGGACATCCGGAAAATTGCCGTAAACCGCCTCATTGAAGCGCCTAAGGAATTTGATGGCTTCAATGTTCTCCCGCCCGCCGTATTCATTGGGAACCCACTCGCCATCTTTGCGGGAATAATCCAGATAGAGCATAGAGGCCACTGCGTCAACCCGCAGGCCGTCTACGTGATACTTTTCTAACCAGAAGATAGCACTGCTTATAAGGAAATCGCAAACCTCGCTTCTGCCATAGTTAAATATGTAGCTCCTCCAATCAGGGTGAAAACCCTTTCGCAGGTCAGCGTGCTCGTAAAGGTGGGTACCGTCAAAATAGACCGGGCCATGCTCATCTGAAGGGAAATGAGAAGGAACCCAATCAAGAATCACGCCTATGCCGTGTTGGTGCAAGTAATCAACAAGGTACATAAAATCCTGCGGGATTCCATATCGGCTTGTAGGCGCGAAGTACCCCACTGTTTGATATCCCCAGGAGCCATAAAACGGGTGCTCTGTAATAGGCAAGAACTCAACATGAGTAAAACCCATTTCCTTGACATAATCCACGAGATAATGAGCTAGTTCTCTATAATTAAGAAACCGATTATTTTCCTCAGGTACTCTGCGCCAGGAACCAGGATGAACCTCGTAAATGGATATGGGTGAACTTAAGCTATTGTATTTATGACGATCCCTCATCCATGCCTGGTCATGCCAGACATAGTCTAAGTCCCATACACAAGAGGCGGTCTGAGGTGAAATCTCCCAGTAAAAAGCAAAAGGGTCTGACTTATCGACCTTATAGTTGTTGTACTTAGAAACTATACAATACTTATACAGGAAACCTTTGCCTGCCCCGGGAATAAAACCCTCCCAGATTCCTGAACCGTCCCATCTTGCCCCCAAAGGGTGTGTTGCGGGATTCCATTTATTAAAATCGCCGATAACTGACACCCGTTCTGCATTAGGAGCCCAGACAGCAAAATATGCGCCCTCTTTGCCCTGATGATTCATCAAATGAGAACCCAATTTTTCATATACCCGGAAGTGGCTGCCTTCTTTAAAGAGATAAATATCGTGCTCAGAAAAAAGAGTTCGACCGTGGACCACATTGCCTTTATTTTTTGCCACTTCCTCCGGCGTTTGGGTTTTCTTTGCCTTGGCTGTTAATGAAACATTCCTGGGTTTTCTCATTTCTTTTTATCTATGAAGATTCCTTTAAAATATATTGTAAGCCTTTGATGGGTATAATGACCCATTCAGGGCGGTTGTTCAGCTCGTAGCCTAATTCATATACGGCTTTTTCCAGAAGAAAAGCTTCAAAAAGAATAGTAAAGTCTTCTCTCTTCTTTGGCAGAAACGCAGCCTCTCCAACTATATCCAAATAAGACCGAAGGAAAATGCCGCTTGCATAGTGATACCAGGCCTTAACCCACGGCTCCAGAGAAGGTATGTCCTGTTTATGAACTAACGGGTGCCTTAACAATCCTGCATAAGCAGCGTAATGAAATGAGCGCACCATTCCCGCAACATCCCGAAGGGGTGAGCGCTTAAGCCGCCTTTCGCTCAATGCTCTTGCCGGCTCGCCCTCAAAATCAATTATGACGAAATCCTTTCCGGTAAAGAGAACCTGACCCAGGTGGCAATCTCCGTGTATGCGAATCTTCATCGCTGAAATCTTTTTCTCCAAGATTCTCTCCAACCGGCACAAGATCTTTCCCTGAGAAGATAAGATTTCGGAGGCCCCCTGTTTTACCTCATCCGGCAGCTTATTTATGTTCTCTTCCAGAAGCCGCAATACCTGCCTTACCAGATTTCTCATAGACTGATATACCGACCTTTGATAAAGGGTGGAGAAAGGTTCGGGTGCGAAATCAGAGCAATCCGATAAAGAAAAAAGAGAGAGGTGTAGCTTCCCGGTTCTATTTCCAAGAAGTCCAATCATTTCCGAATAAAAGGTCCCAACTAACTCGTCCAAAAGCGTAAACGCACCCAATGAATCTTTATCAAGAAGCAAAGAAGACATCTGAGGAATATTCTCGAACCCGGCTTTTTTAGAAAGAACCCTTTCAAAATATTTACTGACATTATCCAAGGTGAATATCCAGGCATCGCCCTGATTGGGCACGAAGCTTTGGAGTAAGCCTATAAAAATAGGCTCTGCGTTGCGGCGCCTGTACTCTATAGCTCCGGTAAAAGACGGAATATAAGAAAAATTTGCCTTCTCAGTCAGAGCCTTTACGATTTCCGCATCGGGGTTAATTCCGTTCTCTAATTTACGGAAAAGTTTTAGGATGAAGGTATTTTTATAAACAACCGAGGTGTTGCTCTGCTCTGCTCCGAGCACAGTAGATTCTAAAGGAAGCTGCCTGTCAACAAGAGAGCTCCTGAATTTCTTACCCGGATAAGCCACAAATTCACCTGTCTTTGCCCTTACCCTCTTTCTCTTTGAAATCATATCAAAGAGAATCTGATGGAATTCTTCATCGTATACGCCATCGTAAAGAATCCCCTCCTCCTGGCCAGCCTGAATCTGTGCAACAACAGCCTGGGGATAGCTTTGCTGAATAGGCCCGGCCTTATCCTTTGCAGCGAAAAACAAAGGCAAAAGATACATTTCTGGAGCGCCTTCATTGTAGTTAACCTCAAGAATTATCAGATTAGCAAAGTCGGTGTTTTTGGAGATTATGGGTGCGTTCTCTATGATGCTTATTTTGCGAACGGTCCTGCCTTTACCTCCGAACCAGCGGCAGCCTCTCAGGTATTTGATAAGAACCTCCCGCTCCAGTTTTTCCTTTAATTCCGGGCTAAAACCATCCTTAAGACCCGTTCTTATATAAAGATGTGGTAAGGCTTTCTCTTTTTCTGTGCTAATAACCTGCCTTTCCTTTCGCAATAAAAACCAATAATAGTTATGAGGGCCCAGGGTAAGAATATAAGGGGATTGTTGTTTAATTGGAGGGAATTTATTTTGGCTGAACACCTCCTCAGGAACATAGCCGGCATATTTTGAAAGGTCAAGTTCTACAACCTGGGAGAATCTGGAAAGATTGGCAACTATGAGAATATTCTCATCCTCTTCCTGACACTGACGAATAAACCCAAGAACCTTGGAATTGTAAGGAGAAAGAAACTGAATATCTCCGCGCCCAAAGGCCTTAAATCTCTTTCGCATTCCCACCACTCGCCTCATCCACCACAGCAGCGAGGATAGATTCCGCTCCTGATTTTCAACGTTTACAGCCTCATAGTTATACTCCGGGTCAATAATGACAGGTAGATATAGCCGTTGTGGATTTACCTTCGAGAATCCGGCGTTTCTATCCGGAGACCACTGCATAGGTGTACGAACCCCGTCTCTGTCGCCGAGGTAATAATTATCGCCCATTCCGATTTCATCCCCATAATAAATAACCGGAGTACCAGGCAGAGAAAAAAGAATTATGTTCATAAGCTCCATTCTCCTTCTGTTATTGACCAGCAGGGGAGCAAGGCGCCTGCGTATTCCGAGATTTATCTTTGCGTGAGGATCCTGGGCATAGACCCGATACATATAGTCCCGCTCCTCATCGGTAACCATCTCAAGGGTCAACTCATCGTGATTGCGCAGGAATAATGCCCACTGGCAGGATCCAGGAATTGAAAGAGGTGGTTCAAGAATATCAACAATAGGAAAGCGGTCCTCCATCTGAAGGGCCATGAACATTCTCGGCATAACCGGAAAATTAAAAGCCATGTGGCACTCTTTGCCGTTCCCAAAATAGGCGGCGGCGTCTTCAGGCCACTGGTTAGCCTCGGCCAGAAGCATTCTGTTCTTGAATTTTCTGTCCACATGCTCTCTTAATTTCTTTAAAAATGCGTGCGTTTCAGATAAATTCTCGCAATTGGTGCCTTCGCGTTCATATAAATACGGAACTGCGTCCAGGCGCAACCCATCAACCCCCATCCCCAGCCAGAAATCAATCACACCGAGCATTGCCTTTTGAACTTTAGGATTATCGTAGTTTAAGTCAGGCTGATGAGAATAAAAGCGATGCCAGTAATAAGCCTTAGCAACAGCATCCCAAGTCCAGTTGGAGCTCTCAAAGTCTTTAAAGATAATTCTGGCGTCCTTGTATTTCTCCGGAGTATCGCTCCAAACATAAAAATCTCTTAAGGCGGAACCGGGTTTTGCCCGCCTTGATTTTTGAAACCAGGCATGCTGGTCTGAGGTATGATTCAACACAACCTCCGTAATCACCCGAATCCCGCGTTTATGGGCCTGTTTTAAAAATTCTTTGAAATCATGCAAAGTGCCGTAGCTAGGGTGAATATTGCAATAATCTGCAATGTCATAGCCGTCATCTTTAAGGGGAGAAGGATAAAATGGCAGCAGCCAGATGGCTGTAATACCCAAACTCTGCAGATAGTCAAGCTTGGATGTCAGCCCGTTAAAATCGCCTATACCGTCATCGTTGCTGTCGCAGAAAGCCTTGACATGGAGCTCGTATATAATCGCATTTTTATACCAGAGCGGGTCATCCTCAAGATATATTTCCTTTGCGGGCATAAATTCTCCTTACATAAAATAATCAAAATCCACTTCGCGGCGCAGGCGCTTGTTAACCCGAAGTATATGGACAGGCATAACAGAAGGATTGAGTTCTACGTAATTCCTCTCTCCCTGCCAGACGTATTTATCCTCGCTAATCAGGTCGTGAACAAGATATGGCTGATTAGGGTCTATTCCTAATTCGCTTAAGGGAACTCTTACCCAGCCCGACTGGGTATGATAAGGGTCAAGATTAACCACAATCAGCAAAACATTGGAAAGGTTCTCGGTTGCCTTGGCGTAAAAAAGGAGATAGTCGTTGTCCGCCTCGTAAAACCTCAGATTCCGGGTGAGGCAAAAAGCCGGATTCTCTTTCCTTATTCTATTGACCCTGGAGATTAGGTCTTTAAGATTCCCCGGCTGATCCCGGTCCCAGTGCTTTATCTCGTATTTCTCCGAATTCAGATACTCTTCCTTCCCGGGCAAAGCCTCATTTACGCACAGCTCAAAGGCCGGCCCAAAGATGCCGTAGCTCGAAGAGAGGGTGGCTGTGAGAATGAATTTTATTATAAATGCCGGCCTTCCGCCGTACTGTAAAAATTCTGGTAAGATATCGGGAGTATTGGGCCAGAAATTTGGCCGGAAATAATCTACCACCTCTGTCTGGGTAAGCTCTGTTAAGTAGTCCATAAACTCTCTCTTGGTATTGCGCCAGGTAAAATAGGTATAGGACTGAGAGAAGCCGGCCTTGGCAAGCCGGTACATTACTTTGGGCCTGGTGAAGGCCTCTGAAAGGAATATTACATCAGGATAGTCTTTTTTAATCTCAGATATCAGCCATTCCCAGAATGCAAAGGGCTTGGTGTGGGGGTTATCCGCTCGAAATATGCGGATTCCCTTATCAATCCAAAACAGAACAATGCTTTTTAGCTCATTCCAGAGCGCCTTCGATGATTCCGTCTCGAAATTAAATGGAACTATATCCTCGTATTTCTTGGGAGGATTTTCGGCAAACTGAATTGTTCCGTCAGGACGCCACAGGAACCACTCGGGGTGCTGTTTAACATAGGGATGGCCACGGGAGCACTGGAAGGCCAAATCCATTGCGACTTCCAAACCATAATCTTTTGCTTTTGCTACAAGATTCTGGAAGTCCTGCATTGTTCCCAGTTGGGGGTGGATAGATTTGTGACCCCCTTCATCGGAACCAATCGCCCAAGGGCTTCCAGGGTCCTGGGAGGCCGAGTCAGGCGAATTATTTTTTCCTTTCCTGCAGGATTTGCCTATGGGGTGAACCGGAGACAGATACACAATATCAAACCCCATCTGCGCTATCTCAGGAAGAAGCCGTTCGCAATCCTTAAGAGTCCCGTGCTTGCCGGGCTCTGGGCTGCAGGAGCGGGGAAAAACTTCATACCAGGCGCTGAACAATGCCTTCTCTCTCTCAACCACAACACCCAGCTCTTTCTCATAGGTTGTCATCCACGTGGTATCAGGGTAAGCATCCATCAATTTCGTTAATTCCTCACTTAAAGCCGCAGAAACAGCCTTGTCAGCTTCGTCTTGGTTCTTCAATATGCCAGCCCATTCTCTCAGCTTTTCTCTGTCAGCGCGGGATGCCCTTTTTGCAGTTTGCTCAATATACTCAGCACCGATTAACAGTGCGACCTTAATATCCTGGCCGGCCTGGCGCATCTTTGCAAGGTCCTTTTGCCAGGTTTTGAAGCGGTCGACCCAGCCCTGAAAAGTGTAATAGTAAGTGCCGATTTCCCGAACAAAGAATCCCCCTTGCCATCTATCGTTAACCAGGAGCCTCATCGGCAGCTGGTGCCATTCCTTCTCCTCAGCCTTGCGAAAAAGAAGGTAAGCTCCGAGCTCATCGTGGCCATCGGCAAAGATATCCGCCTGAACAACAACTTTTTCCCCAACCACTCTCTTTATAGGAAAGCGCCCGCCGTTGATTTCAGGCCTTGCGTTCTCTATAACTACTCGCTTTCTGTCTTCCAGGTCCAAATTCCCTCCTCTTTGATATTATTCTAACAAACTTTTGAAAGAATGTAAAGTCGGCCTGAACAGCCTAAAACCATCTCTTTCTTTTAAAATAGACAATCATAGAAATTGTAACGGCAATCATTATCAGCAAAACCATAAAATAACCCCAAGGCCATTGGAGCTCAGGCATAAATCTGAAATTCATTCCATAGATTCCCGCGATGAAGGTCAGAGGCATGAATATGGTGGCTATTATGGTTAATACCTTCATCACCTCATTCATTTTGTTACTGATACTGGAAAGATAAATATCCAGCATTCCGGATACCATATCCCTAAGGGACTCTACCGTATCGATTACCTGAATGGTATGGTCGTAAACGTCACGTAAAAATATTTGTGTGGATTTTTGAATTAATTCGGATTCTGCTCGCTGCAATCCGCTGATGAGCTCTCTTAAGGGCCAGACCGACTTACGCAGGAATATCATGTCCCTCTTTAGGCCCTGGATTATCTGCAGGGTCTGGGGCGCGGGACTGTTAACCAGCTCCTCCTCAATCCCTTCCACCTTCTCTCCCAGCCGCTCCATGACCAAAAAATAGTTATCAACCACCGCATCCAGCAAAGAATAGGCAAGATAATCGGCACCCATTTTTCTTATCCTGCCCTTTGCATTTCTGATTCTTTCTCTTATAGGATTAAAAACATCCCCCTCTTTCTCCTGGAAAGAGATAACAAAATTTGCGCCAAGGATTACACTAACTTGCTCAACTCTAATCTCATTTTCTTTTTCGTCATAATAAAGCATTTTAAAAACCACAAAGATATAATCTTGGTAATCCTCCATTTTCGGACGCTGTTCAATAGTAGCGATATCCTCTAATACGAGGGGATGTATATTAAAATGCGCTCCGATTTTTTCCAAAATCCCGGGATTATGAATGCCGTCTATGTTTACCCAGGTTACAGTGGGTCTATCCTTAAAGGGAAAGCACTCCTCAACTGTCTTTATCTCCTTTTCCTGAAATTGATTCTCGTCATAATCAATAACAGTAATCCTTATTCCTCCGGTCTTCCTGTCCTCAGGATAAACAGAAATCCCCGGCACAAGACGGGCCTTTTTTGATTTTCTCTTAATAGGCTTTGGCATCTAATTCACCCTGCTTTTCTATTAATGTTATTATTTTAAAAGTTTTATCCACTTCATTTCGCGTAAGTTATAAAATTATACGCTGCGAGTTTCCGCTAACATATCCTATCATAATGACTAATCCGAGACAATAAATTTCCGGGCGAGTGTCAAGCCAAAATAGAAATGTCGTATTTTTTTGTTTTTAAAGAGCGCCTGCCAAAACTTCTTCTCTTGCTTCAAACCTTGGTGAACCCGGCAGCCTAAAACGCCTCCAAGCAGCCGTTTTTGGAGGGATATAAGGCCCCTTGGGAGCTTGCGGCTCCTTCTGCTGCTTCTTTGGCCTTGTTGTTATCTCTTTAGACTTAAGAGCCGTATTCCTGTAGCTAATATGTATTGAACCGTTGGCTCTCTCTTCTACTGTCACCTTTTCGGCATTTACATTATCTTCTATCTGGTAAAGCTTGCCGTTATAGGCTACGGTAAAATCATTCCTTAGCACCCGTATTGTCTTTACGCAAAAAACCGCGTCAAGATCAGCGCGCTTGAGAACAGGCCGATGAAGGTCGGTATCATTAGCTGGCTGAACAGCAAATCTCTTAGCGTATGCCGGAAGATAATGTTTTAAGAATCTATTTCCTTCTTCCGTGGATTTTATACCTTTCAAGCGCATCTCTTTTATTAGCCGATTCTGGAAGGTGTTAAAGAGCCGCTCTATCCTTCCTTTGGCCTGAGG
>JBDRMR010000035.1:0-39880 GCA_043812035.1 Candidatus Omnitrophota bacterium | reverse complement strand
TTAGTTAAATGGGCGGTTAAGATTGCGCGTTTAATCTCCATTGACCCGGTCACTCATTTGACCGAGGCGCTGCAGGCTTCGCGTTTCGTGCTCGAACACAACAAATTAATATGCGTGTTTCCGGAGGGGGTGCGTTCCGTTGATACCAGGATTCAGGAATTTAAAAAAGGAATAGGAATCCTGGCAAAGGAATTAAATATCCCCCTTATTCCGGTATATATCAAGGGCTCTCACCATACCTGGCCGCGGACAAAGAGATTCCCGCGGCTCTGCCCTTTGAAGATTATTTTCGGAAAACCGGTTTTCTGGCAGGACCTGGGAAACGATTACGAAACTGTCGCAAGGGGATTGAGGCAGGAGGTCTTGAAGCTAAAAGCCGGAGAGGGCGAAAATTAAAAGCGGAACGGAGGTTCCGGGAATATGGAATTAATAAATAAGGTCAAATTTTTCACAATTACCTGTTTATTTATTTCTTTATGGTCTTATTCAGCAGGGGCGGAAGAAGACGGGCAATTTACCCCGCCCTTTCACAAGGGTGGTGTAGGCGTAGAGGAAGAAAGGGCGGGGTTTGGCAAATTGCGCGAAGAGATGGTTAGGACCCAGATTGAGGCAAGGGGTATCGGAAATGAGCGGGTACTGGAGGCGATGCGCAGGGTCCCGCGGCATAAGTTTGTTCCCTGGCTTTATAGAAAGTTCGCTTATGAAGATACCCCTTTACCCATTGGGGAGGGACAGACCATCTCTCAGCCTTACATAGTAGCCTTGATGACAGAATTGCTCGACTTGACCGGAGGGGAGAGGGTTCTGGAGATAGGCACCGGCTCAGGATATCAGGCAGCGGTTTTGGCTGAGCTGGCCGCCGAAGTTTACACCATCGAAATCTTGCCAACCTTAGCTCATCGGGCAAAAGAACTCCTGGAAGAATTAGGATACCGCAACATCAAGGTCAAATGCGGCGACGGTTACCTTGGCTGGGAAGAGTATGCTCCCTTTGACGCCGTTATCGTAACCTGCGCTCCAGAGGAGATACCTAAGAATCTGGTTGAACAATTAGCCGATGGAGGCAAAATGGTTATTCCCGTAGGCAGCGCATATCAGGAGTTAAAACTTATACAGAAGAAGAATAACGCAATAAAGATAAGCGGCGTTATTCCCGTAAGGTTCGTGCCGATGCGCCGTTCGGATTAAACAAAGCGCAAGCAAGGCAGGTTATGGTTGTTTTTGCTATTTTAGCCGTAGGCTTCAGCGGATTAATTGCCCAGGTTTTATTGCTGAGAGAATTGCTGGTCAGCTTTTACGGAAACGAGCTGACCGTGGGCATAATTCTCGCCAACTGGGTTATGCTTGAAGCAGTCGGAGCTTTCGTTTTCGGACGGGTAATCGACAGGGCCGGGGACAAGACGGCAGTTTTTGCGATTTTAAACATAGTCTTTTTGACAGGTCTTCCTTTATGCATTTACGGAGCGCGGACCTTTAAGCTTTATCTCGGCATTCCGATGGGCTTGGGAGTGGGATTTGTGAATATATTCTGGGTTTCTTTGATTCTCGCGCTTCCCGTCGGCATTACTCACGGCGGATTATTCAGTTCTTGCGCCAAGGTTTATTCTATGTCTTGCCGGTCTGAAAGCGCATCCGCCGGCAGGGTTTATTCATGGGAGACGCTGGGAACGATTCTGGCGGGATTGATTTTAACTTATGTTTTAATACCGAGGTTCGATTCTTTCCGGATTGCCGGCGCGGTCTCGCTTTTAAACGCGGTTGTCTGTGTTTGCCTGTTATATAAAGATAAGATAAGCCACCGTATATTAAAAGGACTGACCGCGATATTGCTGGCAGCTTTGGCATTTATATTTTTTAGCGGGGGATGGGGGCGCATTCATAAATTATCTATAAATAAACAATGGCGGAACGTCGAAGTCCTGGATTACGCTAATTCTCCTTACGGGAATATTACCGTAGGCAGGAGGCAGGGGCAATACACTTTGTTCTCAAACGGCCAGCCGGCAATCACCATCCCTTATCCCGATTTAATTTTCGTCGAGGAATTCGCGAATATACCCTTGTTATTTCATCCCGGGCCGAGAAACATTTTAGTTATCAGCGGCGGCGCAGGCGGGGTGATTGACGAAATTCTCAGGATGCCTTGCGTTGAGAAGATAGATTACGTAGAGCTGGACCCTTTGATTTTAGAGATGTTGAAAAAATATCCTACGGAATTGACCCTGAGAGAATTGCAAGACGAGAGAGTGCGGACAATAAATTTAGACGGAAGGTTATTTGTCAAAGGGACGGATTCCAGATACGACGTTGTTCTCCTCGGCCTTTCTGACCCTTCGGACCTGCAGGCAAACCGGTTGTTTACCAGGGAATTTTTCAAGCTGCTTAAAGCCAGACTGAATCCGGGCGGGATTATCGCATTCAGGTTATCGGGTTCGCTGACTTATTTATCCGAAGATTTAAGAGACCTCAACGCCTGCATCTTAAATACGCTGAGAGAGGTCTTTTCCTACGCGAGGGTGATTCCGGGCGATTTTAATCTATTCCTGGGGTCGGATAAAGGTATTATCGAAGCCGGCAGCGATGTAATTAATCAAAGGCTCTCGGATAGAAATATAAGAGCGAAAGTGCTTCTGCCCGGTTACGTTAATTACCGGCTTAACCCGCGTTGGCAGGACTGGTTTAATGATGCGCTTGCCGGCGCAACGAAAAAGCTCAACAGGGATTTTTCCGGTTTTGCGTTGTTTAAAACTCTTTGCCTTTGGAACGCGCAGTTCGAGCCCTGGATGAAAGGCGTCCTCTCCGCCTTACAAAAGGTGAATCTCGGTTTAGTCTTGAGTCTTGTGCTGGGTCTGACCCTGATATTTCTAATCGTGAATTTTAATAAGCCCGGTTTTGGCCGCATGGCCGTTCCCTACGCTATAGCCACCACCGGTTTTTTCGGAATGCTGGCAAACCTGGTTATCATTTTTGCGTTCCAGGTTACTTACGGATATCTGTATTTTGAGATTGGGATGCTGATTTCGGTTTTTATGGCCGGCGCCGCCTTAAGCAGCATCGCCATCAGTCATTATTTAGACCGTAGCAGAGAAGAGCTGAAGTTGTTCATAGGCTCGGAGGTCGCCATAATTTTATCAACGGTTATTACCTTATTTTTGGTTCTGTCCTATCCGCAGCATTACGTCTTTTTTATCCTTTGTTTTGTTACGGGTTTCTGGGTAGGGGCACAGTTTCCTTTAGCCAATAAGATATATTTAAAGACGCAGCCTAATTTTGGAGCCAGGATCGGATTAATTTACAGCGCAGACCTTTTTGGCGGCTGGCTGGCAGGAATCTTATCCGGCGTGCTGTTTTTGCCTTTATTGGGCCTGGTTAATACCTGTCTGGTTATATTAGCGTTTAAATTGAGCAGCCTGGTATTCATATTGGCTTCAAGGCTTAAATAAAAAGGTTGTCAAGAAGAGTAAATTGAGTATAATAGAATAATTCGAACCGGGGGGAGACTCTTATGGCAAAACTAACCGTCAGAGATGTCGATTTTAAAGATAAATGCGTCCTGGTGCGGGCGGATTTTAACGTTCCTCAAGATGAGCAGCTGAACATTACGGATGACTCGCGAATCCGCGCCAGCCTCCCTACGATAAAATACATTTTGGAGCACGGCGCCAGGAAGGTGATTCTTATGAGTCATCTCGGACGACCGAAAGGCAAGGTTGGGGAAAGATACCGCCTTAATTCCGTAGCCAAAAAATTAGAGATGCTGTTAAATGAGCCGGTTAAAAAGCTGGATGAATGCGTAGGAGACGAGGTTAAGCAAACTATTCGGGCAGTAGACGAGAAAGTAATTCTTCTTGAAAACCTGAGATTTCATCCGGGCGAGGAAGAGAACAATCCCGAGTTTGCCAAAGAACTCGCAAGCCTCGGAGAGGTTTTCGTAAACGACGCTTTCGGAACCGCGCATAGAGCCCACGCCTCCACCGAGGGAGTAACGCACTATTTAAAATCGGCTGCAGGACTTCTCCTGGAGAAGGAGATTAAATATCTCGGGGGCGCCCTAAAGAGCCCCGAGCATCCTTTTATGGTCATCCTGGGGGGAGCAAAGGTCTCGGATAAAATCGGCGTAATCGAAAATTTGCTGCCGAAATGCGAATGCCTGTTAATCGGCGGGGGAATGGCTTATACTTTTCTTTCCGCTTCGGGCAAAAAAATCGGAAATTCCAAGCTGGAAAAGGATAAGCTCGGTTTGGCAAAAGAAATTTTGCAGAAAGCGAAGAAATCGGGAAGAGAAATAGTTTTGCCTGTGGATAATCTTGTCGTCAGTAATATCGAGGCCGGTAACGAAGGATTCGTCGTCGGGGAAGAGATACCCGGCGGAAAAATAGCCGTAGATATCGGCCCGAAGACCGTTACCTTATTTGAGGGTAAATTGAGAAAGGCAAAGACCGTAGTCTGGAACGGACCGCTGGGAATTTTTGAAAAGGACGCTTTTGCCGCAGGCACAAAGGAAGTTGCTCATTTCCTGGCGGAATCCGGTGCAACTACAATTATCGGAGGAGGCGATACCGCAGCGGCTATCGCTAAGTTCGGGCTCGAGGATAAGATGACGCATATATCCACGGGCGGAGGCGCGTCGCTTGAGTTTCTCGAAGGAAAGACTCTGCCGGGCATAGCGGCATTAACGGATAAAAACTAGCGTATAGCGTAGAGCGTATAGCGTAGAGTGAAAACAGAGTCATTTAAAGACCTTATAGTTTGGCAAAAAGCATATAGATTAGTTTTAGAGATTTATAAGGTAACTAAGGAATTTCCAAAGGAAGAAATGTATGGATTAGCGCAGCAAATGAGGAGGGCTGCTGTTTCGATACCGTCTAATATAGCGGAAGGTTACGCAAGGCAGCATAAATTAGAGTATAAACAGTTTTTATCAATGGCTTATAGCTCATTAGCAGAATTAGAAACACAGGTTATGTTGGCAAGAGATTTAAAGTACATACGAAACGGTGAGAATATGACAGCGAGCTTGATAAAAGAGGTTGGCAGTATTCTGTACAGAATGGTAAATCCTATACGCTAAACGCTATCCGCTATACGCTAAAATGCGAAGATTAATCATCGCAGGCAACTGGAAGATGCACAAGAATATTTCCGAAGCCATTGAGTTAGCTAATGGCGTGAAGAGGGAATTGTACAAAGTGGACAATCTGGATATCGTGCTTTGTCCTCCGTTTACGGCTCTTTCCTCGGTCTCCGAAGTAATCGCTGATTCCAACATCGGCCTGGGAGCGCAGGACGCGTATTGGGAGGAGCAGGGCGCTTTTACCGGCGAGGTTTCTCCCGGAATGCTAAAGGACGCGGGATGCGAATATGTTATTATCGGCCATTCGGAAAGGAGGCAGTATTTTTTCGAGACCAACGAGACGGTAAATAAGAAAATAAAAGCAGCGCTTAAAGCCGGTTTGATTTCGATTGTTTGCGTGGGAGAGACGCTCAGCCAGCGGGAAGATAATAAGACCATGAGGGTAGTTAAGGAGCAATTACAGGAAGGGCTTAAGGATATTCCCGCCGAAGAAGCGGAGAAGCTGGTAATCGCCTATGAGCCTGTCTGGGCAATCGGAACAGGCAGGAATGCTACGGCTGAGCAGGCCGAAGAGGTGCAAAAGTATATTCGCAACCTATTGTTCGAAATTTATAATGAGGCTACGGCTGAGTCCGTGCGTATTCAATACGGAGGCAGCGTTAAGCCCGAAAACATAAAGGAGCTTATCCAGCAGCCGGATATAGACGGAGCGCTGGTCGGAGGAGCCAGCTTAAATATAGATTCGTTCAACCGGATTGTAAGGATTTGCCAAGAGGCGAAGAAATAAGATGTACGTATTTTTGCTGATTATTCATGTTTTAGCCGCAATCTTGCTGGTCGCGGTTATCCTTATTCAACGGGGCCGCGGCGGCGGGTTAGTAGAGTCTTTCTCCGGCATGGAATCGATGTTCGGCACAAAAACGGGCCAGTTTTTAACCCGGGCAACCGCGGTATTAGGCAGTCTTTTCTTATTAACGTCGATTACTTTGGCAGTGCTTTCTGCCCGTCAGACCCGGTCTCTGATTAAGGAAGAGGCTGTTGCTACAGAGCAATCTACAGAGCAAAAGAAGATGCCCGCAGAGCAAAAGGAGGCAGAAGAAAGCAAGCAGCCGGCTGAAACCGAAGCGCCTTCCTCCCCAGAGGCAACTACGCAAGAGAATTTACCCCGTTAGAAAATTCTTTTCTAACGGGGTTTACCGGAATAATTCTATGTTGCGGCGAAATTCAACGCTCAGACTATCGCCTAACGCGATAGTCTTTTTAATGTTTGCCCCGCTAAAAATTCTATTTTCCGTTTTGAGTTTTTTGGTATTTACAACGGGGCTTACTCAATTCTCTTATGCTGACGATGGTTCGACAAGCTCACCATCCCTCGAACCATCCCGAGCGAAGTCGAGGGATTCCGGAGACGCACTGGTCGTGGGTTCTATAGCGGACGCCCGGACCTTAGTGCCGATTCTGGCCTCCGACACAGCTTCAGCCGATATAGTCGGCGCGGTATTCAACGGGCTTGTTAAATACGACCCCGAGCTTAATCTCGTCGGCGATCTGGCCGAGAGTTGGGAACTTAAGGGAGGCTGCAGGGTAATAGTATTCCATCTCAGGAAGAACGTGCGCTGGCACGACGGAAAGCCGTTCAGCGCCGCTGACGTAGAATTTACCTACCGCAGACTCATTGACCCTAACGTCCGTACCCCCTACAGCGGCGATTTCGAAAGGATTGAGTCTTTCGAGGTTCTCGACGATTACACCATTAAGATTACTTACAAAGAGCCGTTTGCGCCCGGACTTTCTTCCTGGGGCATGCCGATAATGCCCAAGCACCTGCTTGAGAACGAAGATTTGAATCATACGGATTTCAGCCTTCATCCCGTCGGCACGGGCCCGTATAAATTTAAAACCTGGAGGAGGCAGGAGAAAATTGAGCTTGCGGCTAATCCCGACTATTTCGAGCACCGGCCCTACATTGACCGCTACATTTACCGGGTAATTCCGGACCAGGCAACTCTGTTTTTAGAGCTTCAGGCCCAGGGAGTGGATTTAACGGGCCTTTCGCCTTTGCAATACGTTCGCCAGACCGATACGTCTTTTTTTGAGAAGAATTACCGCAAATTCCGCCTGACCAGTTTCGCTTACACCTATTTAGGTTATAATTTGAATCTATCTTTATTTAAAGACAAACGGGTCCGGCAGGCTTTAAATTACGCCGTTGATAAAAATGAGATTATCGAAACCGTGTTTCTTGGCCTGGGCCGCGCCTGCTCCGGTCCGTTCTTGCCTGAATCCTGGGGGTTTAATCCCGAGGTCAAGCCCGCGCCTTACGACCCGCAGAAAGCAAAGGAATTATTAAAAGGAGCGGGATGGACCGATTCTGACCGGGACGGGTGGCTGGATAAGGACGGAGAGATTTTTGAATTTACCATAATTACCAATCAGGGCAACGAGGAGAGGATAAAGACCGCTCAGATTATTCAGAGGAGGTTGGCGGATATCGGGATTAAAGTTAAAATAAAGGTATTGGAGTGGAGCGTATTTCTTACCGAATTTATCGATAAGCGGAATTTTGAGGCGGTTCTGCTTGGCTGGGGCTTGGGCCTGGACCCGGATAATTTCGATATCTGGCATTCGTCCAAAACGCGGCCCGGAGAATTTAATTTCGTCGGTTATAAGAATGAAGAGGTTGACCGGCTGCTTGAGAAGGCAAGGAGAACCTGCGACAAGGAAGAAAGAAAAACCTGCTATCAACGGATTCACGAGATTATTTACGATGAACAGCCTTATATGTTCTTGTGTATCCCGGACAGCTTATCCATCGCGCATTCGCGTTTTCAGGGGATTAAACCCGCTCCGATTGGTATCCGCTACAATCTGATTGACTGGTGGGTTCCTCGTGCACAACAAAAATATCGAATTAAAAAGTGATAAGGATTAAGTGATACTTACCACTTACAACTAAACTATATGCTTACCTATATAATTCGTCGGTTAATTGGTATTATCCCGCTGTTGCTGGGAATTACAATTGTTAGTTTTGCCATTATTCATCTTGCTCCGGGCAAACCGACTACTCAGCAGGAGTTGATGAGCCCGCGAATATCTTACGAGGCCAGGGCGCGCCTTGAGAAGCTTTATGATCTGGATAAGCCCTTGCATATCCAGTATATTAAGTGGCTGAGCCGGATTGTCCGTCTGGATTTAGGCGCTTCAATAATCGACGGCAGGCCGGTTGTGGATAAGATCCTTGAGAGAATTCCCGTTACCCTGACCATCAATATACTTGCCCTGATTTTAATCTTAGCCGTTTCCGTCCCGCTTGGAATAAAAGCGGCGAGTAAGCCGGGCTCTTTGTTTGATAAAACCACCACGGTGGGGGTTTTCGTTGGTTTTGCCTTGCCTGCTTTTTGGGTGGCGCTCTTGCTGATGCAGCTTTTTTCGATAAAATTGGGCTGGCTGCCTATTTCCGGCATTAAATCCATAGATTTCGAATATTTTCCCTGGCCGAAGAAGATGCTGGATTTGGCTCACCATTTAATTTTGCCGGTTTTTGTCTCGGCAATCGGAAGCCTGGCGGGTTTCTCGCGCTACATACGCCAGAATATGATCCATGCTCTAAGCCAGCCCTTTATCGTAAACGCAAAGGCAAAGGGGCTTTCCCG
Source organism: Candidatus Omnitrophota bacterium (assembly GCA_043812035.1). GTDB lineage: Bacteria > Omnitrophota > Gorgyraeia > Gygaellales > JAHJCI01 > CAYMKG01. The sequence goes on along the minus strand of JBDRMR010000035.1, from coordinate 31,150 downwards.
GAGGCAGATACTTTACCGCCACGCGCTGCCGAACGCAATCTTGCCTTTAATAACCATATTGGGATTATCCGTACCCGGTTTATTAGGAGGCAGCATAATTTTCGAATCAATATTTGCGCTGCCGGGGCTGGGGCAATTATTTTATACGGCGGTAATGATGCGGGATTACAACCTGATTATGGCTTCGGTTGTTCTCGGCGCGGTTCTGACGATGCTGGGAAATCTGGTTGCGGACATTGCCTATGCATATGCCGACCCCAGGATTAGGTATAGAAAATAAAGTCAATCTTTAGGTAAAAGGTAGAGGTAAAGGTAGAGGTATATGAAGAACGCTGCGTTATTAAGCGGTATTGCAATTATCACTATTCTGAGTCTGGCGGCTGTTCTGGCACCGGTAATCAGCCCATACAATCCTGCGCAGATCGATAAAGACAGCTTGCTTGTCCAGCCGTCCCCCAAACATCTTATGGGAACAGACAGTCTCGGCCGGGACCTGTTTAGCAGGATAGTCTTCGGCGCGAGAATCTCTTTGAGCATAGGAATTATTGCCGTGGGGATCGCAACTCTTACCGGAATTATTCTGGGTTCGATAGCGGGATTTTACGGCAGGTGGGTTGATTCCCTGCTCATGCGTTTTGTTGACCTTATGCTTTGTTTCCCCACGTTTTTTCTAATCCTTGCGGTAGTGGCGATTTTGGAGCCCTCAATCTATAATATTATGATAATTATCGGACTGACCAGCTGGATGGGCACGGCGCGGTTGATTCGCGCAGAAATATTGAGCCTTAAAGAAAGAGAATTCATTCAGGCGGCCCGGGCAATCGGAGCTTCAAACTTTCGGATAATCTTGCACCACCTTATTCCCAACGCCATCGGGCCCGTAATGGTGAGCGCAATCCTGGGAATTGCCAGCGCGATTCTGATTGAATCGGCCCTAAGTTTCCTCGGGCTGGGCGTTCAGCCGCCCACCCCCAGCTGGGGTAATATTCTTATTGAGGCGAAGTCAACTTTGGGCATTGCCTGGTGGCTGACTTTATATCCCGGGTTGTTTATTTTGATTACCATACTAGGATTTAATCTGGTCGCCGAAAGTTTGCGCCAGAGGTTTTTGGGAGAGCCTCTAAGCTGATGGGTAATTTATTAAGTTTAAAAAATCTTTCGGTTGAGTTTCGTAAGAATAAGCAGCGCATCTGTGCGGTAAAAGAGGCGAATCTGGAGATAAAGGAGAATGAAATTGTCGGCCTGGTGGGTGAGTCCGGTTCGGGCAAGACGATTTCAACACTGGCAATTACCCGGATATTGCCGCGCAATGCGCAAATCGTAAGCGGCGAGGCAATTTTTGAAGGAAGAGATTTGTTAAAGATGGAAGAAAGCCGGCTAAGGGATGTACGGGGAGGAAAGATTGCGTATATCTTCCAGGAGCCTGCGATGTACCTTAATCCGCTCTTGACCGTGGGTTATCAGATTGCCGAAGCCGTGGTTGTCCACCAGAACAAAGATAAGGTCAGCGCCGGAGAGGAGGCAGCCAGGCTGTTAAGCGAAGTTGTCATGCCTAATCCGTCAGAGGTTTTCTTTGACTATCCCCATCAGCTTTCCGGCGGAATGAACCAAAGGGTAATGATTGCCCAGGCGCTGGCGTCAAATCCGAGACTGCTTATAGCGGACGAGCCTACCACAAGCCTGGACGCTGATACCGAAGAAGAGATTCTCGGGCTAATCCTTGACTTGCAAAAAGAGATTGGATTTTCCAGTCTTTTTATCACCCACAACCTGGGTTTAATTAGAAAGCTTTGCCGGCGGGTTTACGTGATGTACAAAGGCAGGATTGTGGAAGAAGGGGATATAGACGGGATTTTTAACAATCCCCGCCACGAGCATACAAAAGCATTAGTAAATGCCTACTTAAGACTCGGTAGTTAGGATTAAAAGATGTCGCTGATAGTTGAGGTTAAGAATTTGAAGAAGTATTTTCCGATTGAGCGGGGGATTTTTTTAAAGACCCGCGGTTTAGTCAAGGCGATTGACGGGATAAGCTTTAGCGTGGAAAAGGGAACAACGCTGGGAGTTGCCGGAAGGTCGGGTTCCGGCAAGACAACGTTAGCCAAGCTTTTAGCGAAATTAATACTTCCGACGTCGGGCGAGATTTTATATAGCCCCAGCGAGATAGTTAATTTTAGCAAGGACGTGCAGATTATTTTTCAAAACCCCTATCAGAGCCTTAATCCCAGAATGCGCATCCGGGATATTCTGGCCGAGCCCTTGATAATACATCGGATTGTTCGCAAGGCAGGGCTGGATGATAGGATATCGCAAATTTTGAAAAGCGTCGGTTTGAATAAGGATGTTTTAGGCCGGCTGCCCATTGAATTTAGCGGCGGTCAGAGGCAGAGAATCTGTCTGGCCCGCTCTTTGATTTTAAAGCCCAAATTTTTGATCCTTGACGAACCTATTTCCAGTCTTGACTTAACGCTGCAGGTAGAGATTTTGGACCTGCTTAAAAGCCTGAAAAAAAGATTTTCCCTCACTTATATTTTTATAACCCATAATCTGGCTTTATTAAGAGAAATGTCCGATACCATTTTAAGAATCGAGAAGGGCAGGTTAATTTAACCTTGCATTTTAGTCAAGCCCGGATATAATAACTACGTTATGTGGCGACAGTTCGCTTTAAGTTTTATTCCTTTATTTGTTGCGGTTGACGCTCTGGGCAACCTGCCGTTTTTCCTGTCATTAACCTCCGGTATGATTCGCAAGCAGCGCCGCGCCGTGGTGAACGAGTCCGTGTCAGTAGCCTGTTTTCTGGCAATTCTATTCATGCTGGCGGGGAAATGGGTATTGAAGGTATTGGGGATTAGCGTTGCCGATTTTAAGATTGCCGGCGGAATTCTTCTCTTAACTATTTCGGTTAGTCTGCTGCTGCCCGGTAAAAGTAAGTTTGCCAGTCTGCCCGGCGGCCAGGAAAACGTAGGGGTTTTCCCCTTAGCCACTCCCCTGATTACCGGACCGGCGGTTTTAACGATTACTCTAATACTGCTGGATAAGTTCGGATTTTTAATGACGTTCATATCCATTGTTCTAAATATGTTGATTGTCTGGATTGTGTTTGCGAGCTCTCAGGGGATATTCCGCCTTCTCGGCCAGGCAGGCAGCCGGGCCTTTTCTAAAATCAGCGAAATATTGTTGGCGGCAATCGCAATAATGTTGATCCGCCAGGGAATAACGGAAGCGTTTATTTTAATGCGATGAGAAAAGTCCTTACCTTCATATTAGCCGGGGGCAAAGGCGAGCGGCTCTGGCCGTTAACCCGTGACCGCACCAAGCCGGCAGTGCCTTTCGGAGGAATTTACCGCATAATAGATTTTTCCTTAAGCAACTGCCTGAATTCCGGTCTGCGGTGCCTTTATATACTCACCCAGTACAAGTCCGCCTCGTTAGAGAGACACATTAGACTGGCCTGGAATATATTATCTTCGGAACTGGGAGAATATGTTGAGGTGCTTTCGGCGCAGCAGAGGATCGGAGAGGTTTGGTACCGCGGCACAGCCGACGCTATATATCAGAATATCTACATAGTCAAGACGGAGGAGCCGGATGAGGTGCTGGTTCTGGCAGGCGACCACGTTTATAAGATGAATTACTACCGTATGATTGATTTTCACCGGCAGGTTGACGCCGATTTAACCGTTGCGGTAGTCCGGATGCGCCGGGCCAAAAACATAAGCCATTTCGGCGTCGTCGAAATTGACGGAGAGAACAGAATCACGGGCTTCAAGGAAAAGCCCCGGATTACAAAGGCAAAGGAGGCCGGTTTTGTATACGCTTCGATGGGGATATACCTGTTTAAGAAAAGCGCGCTGATGGACGTCTTGGACCGGGACGCTTTGAAGATTAGCACCAAGTATGATTTTGGCAAGGACATCATACCGAATATGATAAAGAACAATTTCAAGGTCTGCGCCTACGATTTTTTTGACAAGAGTAAAGACAAACCGATGTATTGGCGCGACATCGGGACCATAGACGCTTATTATGAGGCAAACATGGATTTAGTGGCCGGTTCCCCGCCGTTCGACCTTTACGATAAAAAATGGCCGGTCCGCACTTACCAGGAGCAATTTCCTCCCGCAAAGACAGTTTTTACCGACGGGAAGGCAACCGGAGGAGCGGGCTTGATTTTGAACTCGCTGATTTCGGGGGGTTGCGTTATCAGCGGCAAGCGGCTGGAGAAGTCGGTGCTATCCTACAACGTGCGGATCAATAATAATTCCGAAGTTGCGGAATCCGTGCTGATGGAAGGAGTAAGCGTCGGAAGCAACGCCAAGATCAGGCGGGCAATTATCGACAAAGACGTGGATGTGCCTTCGGGAACCGTAATCGGTTATGATACCCGGGAAGATAAAAAGCACTTCTTCGTTTCCGACTCGGGCATTGTGGTTGTAGCTAAAAAAACAGAGATAAAATGAGCGCGGCAGAGATTAGAAAAGCCAAGGTCAGAGACGTAGGCCAGATTCAGGGGTTGATTAATCAATTCGCCAAACAGGAGTTGATGCTCCCCAGGTCGTTGTCCAATATTTACGAATCCTTGCGCGATTTCTGGACCTGCGAGCTCAACAACCGGATAATCGGCTGCTGCGCACTTCATGTAGCCTGGAAGGAGCTTGCCGAAATTCGCTCTTTGGCTGTCAGCAGGTACTATCAGAAGAAAGGGTTTGCCAGGCAGTTGATAAACGCGGCAATAAACGAGGCAAAGGAACTGGGGTGCAAGTCCGTATTCGCCTTAACATACGTTCCCGATTATTTTAGAAAATTCGGCTTTCGAAGGGTAAGCAAAGAGAGGCTACCGCACAAAATCTGGGCCGAATGTATCGATTGCCCGAAGTTTCCGGATTGCAAGGAAATAGCTCTTATTAAGAAATTATGAGATAGGTAAAGGTATAGGTAAAGGTAAAGAAGGAGTAAGCCAAGATGGATTATTTGTTAACCGATGAGCAATTGATGATTAAAGAACTGTGTGCCAAGGTTGCAGAGGATAAGATTAGGCCGGTTGCCGCAGAGCTGGACAAGACCGAAGAATTCCCCCGGGAGATTATGAAAATTTTGGCGCAGTCGGATTTGTTTGCGATTTTTGTTCCCGAGGAATTCGGTGGGACCCTGCAGCTCGCCCCTAAGCAAACAATGGGAGGAGTCCTGGGCTTATGCATAGCTATCGAGGAGCTGTCGCGCGCCTGCGGAGGAATCGCGGTTTGCTACGCCGCTTCGGCGTTAGGGACCTTTCCCATTATTCTTTGCGGCAACCAGGAGCAAAAGAAGAAATATCTTCCGGATTTAGCTAAAGGAAAAAAACTGGCCGCTTTCGGGTTGACCGAGCCGGAGGCCGGCTCAGACGCCTCGGCCATTAAGACTACCGCAAAAAAAGACGGGGATTCGTATGTTCTGAATGGAACAAAACACTTTATTACCAACGGCGGAGAAGCCCAGGTATACGTGGTCGTGGCCATGACCGATAAATCAAGAGGCGCGCGCGGCGCATCCGCATTTATCGTGGAAAAGGGGACGCCGGGATTCAGCTTCGGCAAGAAAGAAGACAAGCTGGGAATCCGCGCATCAGTGACAAGTGAGCTGGTATTTAACGACTGCAGAGTGCCCGGAGAGAATTTGCTGGCAAAAGAGGGGATGGGTTTTATCATAACAATGAAGACGTTTGATATGTCCAGGCCCGGAGTTGCCGCCCAGGCAGTCGGGATTGCCCAGGGAGCATTGGATTTGACCGTAAAATATGCCAAAGAGCGGCATCAGTTCGGAAAGTCAATTTCGAGCTTTCAGGGTATCCAATGGATGCTTGCAGATATGGCAACCCAGATTGAGGCGTCAAGGGCCCTGGTGTATTCGACAGCCAGAATGGTTGACGCGGGCAAGACCGGCGTTGCCAAGGAATCAGCTATGGCCAAGCTTTTTGCTTCGGACACCGCGATGAGAGTGACTACTGATTGCGTCCAGATATTCGGCGGCTACGGATATATGAAGGACTACCCTATCGAGAAATATATGCGCGACGCAAAGATTACCCAGATTTACGAAGGGACCAATCAGGTTCAGAGAAATATAATTGCGCTGCAATTAATAAAAGAGATGGCTAAATGAACATAATAGTTTGCATAAAGCAGGTTCCAGAAACGACCGAGGTAAAGATTAACCCCGAGACCAACACTCTCATACGGGAAGGGGTAAAGTCGGTTATCAACCCTTTTGATATGTATGCGATTGAAGAAGGGATTCGTCTTAAGGAAAAACTCGGCGGCAAGGTCACGGTAATATCAATGGGGCCCCCTCAGGCTGAAGGAGCCTTGCGCGAGGCAATTTCAATGGGCTGCGATGAAGGCATCCTTCTTACCGACAGGGCTTTTGCGGGGAGCGATACCTGGGCTACCAGCTTTGCTTTATCCTGTGCCATAAAGAAAATCGGCGATTTCGATTTAATCCTTTGCGGCAAGCAGGCTTCGGACGGAGATACCGCCCAGGTAGGCCCGGGCATCTCGGTTCATTTGGGTTTGCCCCAGGTTACTTATGTCAAGAAGATTGAGGAGATTGCCGACGGCACGGCCAGGGTGCAAAGAATGACCGAAGAGGGCTATGATGTAATTCAGAGCCCAATACCTGCGTTATTCACCGTGGTTAAGGAAATAAACGAGCCGCGCATACCCAGCTTGCGCGGAATGATGCGGGCAAAAAAAGCAGAAATTATCCGCTGGGGCGCAAAGGATATTCAGGCGGATTCTCAGCGCATAGGATTAGCCGGCTCGCCTACTCAAGTAATAAAGATTTTCACTCCGCCGCCCCGGAAAGGCGGACAGATTTTTCACGGTGAGCCCGGCGAGGTCGCGCAGAAGCTGGTGGAATTGTTAAAAGAAGAGGTCGCCTAAGAAAAATGTCTATACAAATTATTACAGAGAAATGTACCGGTTGTACCTTATGCGTCAAGGCCTGTCCTTTCGGCGCAATCAGCATCGTAGATAAGAAAGCGGTAATTGACTTAAAGATGTGCAACCTTTGCGCAGCGTGTCTGCCGGTTTGCAAGCTTGAAGCGATTCTTCTGGAAAAGCCGAAAGAAAAAAGCAGGGAATTCAGGACAGAGGACTACAAAGGAGTTTGGGTGTTTGCCGAACAGAAAAAAGGCAAGGTTCAGCCGGTAGTTTTTGAGTTATTGGCCAAAGCCGGAGAGCTGGCAAAGGCTCTAAACACCGATGTTGCCGCCGTGGTTTTAGGCAATGACTTGAAAGGCGAGATTGAGAATTTAATCCGGCACGGGGCAGACAGGGTTTACGTAGTCGAGGACGAAAAATTGGCCAACTTTCAAGACGAGCCATATACCAATGTTCTTGTGGAATTAATCGGTAAATACAAGCCGCAGATTGTTCTCACCGGAGCTACTTCCGTCGGGCGCTCTTTAATTTCCCGCGTAGCCGTTAAGATTCACACCGGTTTAACAGCCGACTGCACCGGCTTGGGCATCGACCCGGAGAGAAAGATATTACTGCAGACCCGCCCTGCGTTCGGCGGCAATATAATGGCAACAATCATAACGCCAAACTACCGGCCCCAGATGGCGACCGTCAGGCACAAGGTTTTCACGGCGAACCCCGCTGATAATAGCAGAAAGGGTGAGGTTGTGCGCGAACAGATGGACGGCAGGATAATCTCCAGCCGCACCAAGCTGCTGGATATCGTTGAAGAGCTGGAATCAACGGTAAATCTCGCCGAGGCGGACATTATTGTATCGGGAGGCAGGGGGGTCGGCGGAAACGAAAATTTTAAAAATTTAGAGGAGCTGGCCAGGGTATTGGGCGGCGCAGTGGGCGCTTCGCGGGCTGCGGTGGATTCCGGCTGGATGCCTTATTCCCACCAGGTCGGGCAGACCGGCAGAACAGTCTGTCCGAAAATATACATCGCTTGCGGCATTTCCGGCCAGATTCAGCATCTGGTGGGGATGCAGTCTTCAAGGGTAATCGTGGCCATAAACAAGGATCCGGACGCGCCGATTTTTAAAGTCGCTACCTACGGCATAGTCGGAGACCTTTTTCAAATCGTTCCCGCTTTAACAAAGAGGTTTAAAGAAGTCCTCAAAAAATAAGGGAGGCAGAGATGCAAGATGAACTGGATATCTTAAGAGAGGTTGGGAGCATTATTTCCGCTCACGGAAGCATCGCGCTTTCTAAAATTTTAGGGAAAAGAATTACCATCTCCATCCCCACCACAGATTTTATTTCCTCCAAAACAGTTTTAAATAAAGTAAGCTCCAGCCAGATAGGAATTGCGGTGATTTCCTCTTTCGTTACCGGGTTAAAGGGGAGGGTCGTCTTTCTTTTGGATGAAAAAAACGCCTTTAAAGTAGTAGATATGTCATATAAGATTCCCGCAGAAGAGAAACAAGCAGGCATGCTCACCGAAATGGGGCTGTCTTTAATTAAAGAAATAGGCAATATCGTCATCGGGGCAGGCACAAACGCCTTGAGCATGATTCTCAGGGTAGCGATACTGACCGTTCCGCCAACCCTGATTTCCGGGTCAATCGAAGAAATTTTGAGAATAGCCCTTTTTCCTGCCGGAGAAGAAGGCTTTAGTCTCCTTATCGAGGTAGCGTTTGAAGAGCCCGAAGGAAAAATAAAAGGCGGATTTTATCTGGTTTTAACTTCCGAAGCAGCAGCCGATATCAAACGAATCTGCAAGGAATTGTTAAATAGATTGTAAACACGGCTTTAGCCTCAACGCATCCCGCACTTGAATCTTCCTTTTTGTTAAATAACAGGAAATTATATTGCCTTGGCACGCTATCTTGGTATGATTTTCATATTTTTTCACTAAAATTTATTTTTTTTCTTATTTATGTTAATAAATGTAAGATATTTCTTGACATACTTTTGTTTTTGTTGTAAGGTAATGTCCAAGATGAACGAAGAGAATTTAATGACCATATCGGAATTGGCGGATTATCTCAGGGTCACGCGGCGCACTATTTATGAGTGGCTGAAATGGAAGAAGATACCGGCAGTTAGACTTGTCGGTCAATGGAGGTTTAAAAAGGCTAAAATTGAAGAATGGCTAGAACAACAGAGCCAGATTAATTGAGCAGTCGGGGAGTTTTTTATGGTATAGGAAAGTATAGAACACTTTCCTAACCACTGAAAATCGGCCTAAGTAGCTTTTGGTTATCGGCGAAGCCGATTTTCTTGTAATGCCGACTGCTCATCCTGAGGACCCTGAACGAAGTGAAGGGGACGAAGGATCTCAAGATCGAGAAAGGAGTATTAGATGTTTTTAAAAGAGCTGGAGCTGGTTGGATTCAAATCTTTTCCCGAAAAGACTACGCTCAAATTTGAGCCCGGAATAACGGCGATAGTCGGTCCAAACGGTTGCGGAAAATCAAATATCTTTGATTCGATACGCTGGGTTTTGGGCGAGCAGTCAACCAAGGCGTTGCGCAGCATAAAGATGGAGGACGTGGTCTTTAGCGGCACAGACGGCAAGCCTCCCTTGGGAATGGCCGAGGTAACTTTGATTTTTTCCAACGAAAACAGAAAGATAGCCATTGATTGCGACGAGATTGAGGTTTGCCGGCGGATTTTTCGCTCGGGAGAGAGCCAGTATTTGTTAAATAAGGCACCCGTGCGCCTTAAGGATATTCTGGATTTATTTATGGGCACGGGCATCGGCGCGGAGAGCTACTCTTTGGTCGAGCAGGGCGAGATTGATCTGGTTCTCAGCACCCGTCCGGAAGAACGCAGGCTCATTTTTGACGAAGCAAGCGGCATCACCAAATACAAGGCGCAAAAAAGAGAGGCCTTGAGAAAGCTTGAGGAGACCGAGCAAAACCTTTTGCGGGTAAACGATATTATCAGCGAAGTGAGGCGCGAGATAAATTCGCTGGAGAGGCAGGCAAATAAAGCCAGGCGCTACAAAGAGACATTCGAAGAGCTTAAGGAAAAAGAGGTCGGTTTAGCGGCTCTGCAAATACGCGAGCTCGACGCCCGGAAAAGAGAATTATCCGAGAAGATAGAGGCTTCCGGGAAGAATATGGATTCTTACGAGGCACAGATACAGGAAATTCAGAGAGGGGTTTCGGCAAGGCTGAACATGATTCAGCAATTGGAAAAGGAAATCTCCTACCACCACGATAAACTTATTAATATCGACAATTTAATTATCAACAATAACCATCGAATCAAGATAAATCAGGAAAGGATAGGCGAATTAGATTCGCGCATTCTTAACTTAAAGAGCCAGCTTGAAGAAGCCAAGAGCAGGATTGAAACCGCCCGGAATAACTTAGAGAATTTCAGGAAAGAGCACGGCGATTTAAAGGAAGCGGTTCGGCACAAAGAAGTACTTTTATCCCGGAAACAAAAGGAATACGAAGAATTAAATCTGTCCATTAAGTCGTCTCAGGATAAAATCAGGCAGGCAAAGAATCAGATTTTGGATTTGGCGTCCTCAGAATCAAAGGTTAAAAACGAGATAGCGGATCTGCAGGCCCTTCTTAAAAGTCATATTTTGAGAAAAAAGAGATTGGATATAGAAGCGGCAAAGACTAAAGAAGAAAAGCAGGGCCTGCAAGAGCAGCTCAACCAGCGCGTCGCGGAATCGGAGAGTACAAAGGCTGAGCTTGAGCGGATAAACGCAGAGGCCGCAGGAGTTAGGCAGCGGCGGGATTCGGCGCAAGCCGCTCAGGATAGATTAGCCCGGGATATTCAGGGTTTAGAAAGCGGTAAGATTGCTTTGCAGTCGCAGAAAGAATTCCTTCAGGAGCTCAGGCTTAAATACGAAAGCATCGGTCAGCCAATGAAGGCGGTTCTGTACCTCGATAATTTACCTCGCGAAGATATTACAGGGTTTATAGTTAAAGTAGAGGAGCGGTCTTTGAAGCCGGAAAGGCAGGAGGCAGGCGCCCCCGGCGTTTTGAATTACAGACTAAGCGGAGAGGCAAAGCCGATGCCTCTTGAAACCGGGGAAATCGAGCAGAGAATAGAGCTGATTCAGGCAGAGATAGAAAAGAAAAGCCGGGAGAAAGAAGATGTCCAGATAAGTATCCGGGAGCTTGAGCAGAACCTGGAGGGTCTGGGTCAGAAGATAAAAGCCCAGGAGATGTTCATCGGCAACAAGAGCCTGCAAATAGAAAATTTAGAGGAGCGATTAAACAAAATAAATCAAGAGTGCGATGTTCTTAATCTGGAACTGGAGGATTTAGAAGCTCAAATCGAGCAGCTGAATAACAAGCAGGATAGATTAAATGAACAGCTAAGCCGCAGCCAGGAGCAGCAAAAGATTCAGGGAGACGAAATTAGCTCCCTGGAGAAGGCGATTGTTGAGCACCATTCTTTACGGGAGGAAACCCTCATCTCTATTACCCAGATAAAAACCGAGATTGAAAATCTGAATGCCCGTCTGGTTCAGCAAGAAAAAACCCAAAATTTCTTAGAGAGCGCCTATCAGGAGAGTCTGCAGCAGAACCTGCGCTATTTGGACGAGGTTGGGGATGCGGAATCAAAGACCGCGCAATTATCCCGGGAGTCGGAGAATTTAAAACAGCAGAATAAACAGGCAGCAGAAGATAAAACTATGTTAAGCCAGAATCAGGATGCGCAAAAGGCGGAATACAAAGAGTTGTCGGGGCTTCAGGAAAAGGATAACAACAAGATTATTTCACTGGGGCAGAAGACAGAGGAGGTCCGCAAACACGTATACGAATATCAGATGCAGGTACAAGAGCTCGACTTTAAAGACAGAAGCATCCGCGACAGGATAAAGCAGGTTTATAAATTTCAACTGGAAGGCCCCTTTGAATCCTCCGGCGGACAGAATCAAGAGGCTTTGAGCGCGGAAATCGCAGAACTCAGCAGAAAGCTGGATTCCTACGGGACGGTAAATCTGATCGCAATTGAGGAATACGAGGAATTGAAGAAGAGGTACGACTTTTTGAATCAGCAGCAGAACGATTTAATCCAGGCTAAGGAATCGTTGAGCGAAGCCATCAGTAAGATTAACCGCACCACCAGGCGGATGTTCTTGGACACATTCATAAAGATTCAAGAGGAATTCCGCAATTATTTCCGCCTGCTCTTCGGCGGAGGCGAAGCGGATATTATACTTATAGACGAAAGCAGTCCTCTTGAGTCCGGTATTGAGATTATCTGCAGGCCTCCGGGAAAGAAGCTTCAGAACGTGCTTGCTCTCTCGGGAGGAGAGAAGGCTTTATCTGCGGTTGCTTTGATTTTCGCAATCTTTAAAGTAAAGCCGGCTCCGTTCTGCGTGCTTGACGAAATAGACGCGGCACTGGACGAGGCAAACATCGTACGCTTCAGCGGAATCTTGCAGGAATTTGCCAAGACTTCGCAGTTCTTGGTGATTACCCACAATAAGAGGACTATTGCCAACGCCGATATTATGTACGGGATTACCATGCAGGAACCGGGAGTTTCCAGTATCGTTTCGGTCAAATTTTCCGCGGTGGAAGCGGCTGTTTAAAGATTGATTCTATTTTCTTCTTCCGGAGACTCTATATAACAAATTATATTTTTGCCTTTTTTCTTGGCGATGTAGAGCCTGCGGTCGGCGGTGGAGAGTAAGTCCGGCGCTGTTTTGGCGTCTTCGGGGAAGGTAGCAATGCCTAAGCTCGCCGTAAGTTTTTTGTTAGGCAGGATATCCTCTTGGGGAAAAGAGTATTGTTCGATGATTTGTCGCAGGCGCTCGCCGATAACCATGGCTTCTTTTTTGCTGGTCTGCGGCAGGATAACCGCGAATTCTTCCCCGCCGTAACGGGCCACCCAATCCATCTTGCGGGAATAGTCGCTAAGCAACGCGGCAAGTTGTTTTAATATTTTATCCCCTGCCTGGTGGCCGAGATTATCGTTGTAAATCTTAAAGTAATCCATATCCAGCATTATCAGACTCAATTCCGCCTCGTTAATTCTGGCTTTCTCGAGCTCTGAGTAGAGCAGGTGGTGAAAGTATCCGTGATTCCACAATTCTGTGAGAGAATCGATGTTGCTGCGGATAATTGCCTGTTCGTATAACTGGGAGTTTTCTATTGCCAGGCCCGCCTGGTTTGCCAGCATTATAAACATCCGCATATCGTCTTGGGAAATCGACCTCTTAGTGAAGATATTGTCAGCGATGACCACGCCGTTTATCTTATCTTTTGCTTTCAACGGCACAATCGCAGCTTCCTGGGTTTTTAGAATCTTGAGAAGCGGGTCGTTGGGATAGTTTTTGACTGTTTGGGAAGTAAGATGCAGGGGCGTTCCTTCTAACACGGCAACGCTTAAGAGGTTATTCTTTTCGCTTATGGGAAATTTCAGGCGTATTACCTGTTGATTGAGCTGCGACTCAAGGGAAGACTTGGAGAATTTAAAAACGCCGACCAGGTCGTCCAAGTCCATTCTTTGCTGCTCTATCTGTTTCCAGATGCGGCCAGCTTCTTCTCCGGTATGGGGTCCGATTCCCATCTTGCCCTCGATGAACCCTTCCTTTTCGTTAACCAGGAAAAGCATGGCACGGTTGAACCCTAAGCCTGCGTGGGCGGTTACCCCGGTCAGTATTATGTAGAGTATCTCGTCAAGCTTAAGGGTCGTGCGCATTGCGTTGGAGATCTCGTAGAGAATGTTTAATTCTACTTTGGTTTTATTCAGCTCTTCTCTTAATCTGGTTATTTCTTCCATATTAAATGATATTTAACATATTTTATTATCCCTGTCAAGGTAAACCCCGTTAGGGAACTTCGTTCTCTAACGGGGTAAACGCGGAAGGAAGCGTCTTATCAACCTGTCTTTTAACAATCTGTAAAACATATAAAGAAATCTGATTTTATAAAGTCTTTTAGTGTTCGGTTTAAACAAAGGCAATTTATAAAATTTTGCAAATTGCTCCTCGGGAATGTTTAGAATATACTTGATAGGCTCTTTCGTATTATCGTACAATAAAAAGTGGGACAAAAGAAAAAGATAATAAACGTCAAAATCTTTATGAGAGAGATAGGAATATTTATTAATAAATTCAAAAGCGCATTTTCTTTTCCAGTAAGGAATTTTTAATTCGCGGATGTATTTTTCAAGATTTATGTCTAAGACCGTTTGGACCTGGGCGAGTAAGAAAAACAGACAGGAGTTAAAATTTTCTTCCCTCGCGGCTTTAAAAATATAATCCCAGTCAAGCACAGGCGTGCCGTTCAGGATTAGCCCAAGGTCGCAAACATACTTAAGGTTTAGGGTTTTTCCGAACCGCCTCTGGTGCAAAATTATAGAAAATATGGTGTCTTCCAAAGATAAAGAAGGGATTTTTTTGCCCCCGATGTTTATTTCCCGAATTCTTTCCCATAGAGAAGGAAGAACGCCTTCCTTCCTTCTTTTAAAATCCAATGCCCAGTGCAGGTCAACAGAGAAGAGCTCGCCCCGGATATCCTTTTTAAATTCCAGATGGCATTGTTTTTTTCTCCAATACTCTTCTTTCCCCCGCTTAAAGTATTTTTTATATCCCAGGCTCTCGAGAATAAGCATCCCCTTATCCAGCGCTCCTTCTTTTACAAGCAGGTCTATATCTACCAGAGGCCTGAACCCATATCTTTTATAATATACATCCGACATAGAAAATCCTTTGATGGGCAAGAGAAGGAGGTGGTTTTGGGCAGCCAGTTCGATTATCTTCGTAAGCTCTTCGCTCAGATATATATACCTGAAGACTTGTTTGTAATATACATATTCTAAAAATTTAAAAAATTGCGCCGGCACAGCCTCAGGGTCATTTTTGATAACGATATAAAGAAAAGGGGCTAATTCATGATAAAGAAGCAGGTCTTGGAGTTTCTGCCAGTTTACTTTGTCTGAGGCTGTCTTTTTTAAGACATTCTGCCTGTTATTACCGAATACGACTTCTTTTGAAATATGCTGGAGCAACCCGGATTCTGCGCTTATCGAGTGTTTCTTATTTCGAGATTGCGATTTAAATTTTGAATGAGTCATGATATAATCATTTTAAGATTTGGTTTAATAAAGTCAAAGGAATTTATGCGATTTTCGGGAGTAACAATAAAATTTAAGTTGTCGATTATCTTTATAACCGGCCTCGGCTTAAGATTATATCACATCGGGCATCGCGACCTTTGGTTCGACGAAATAATCGCCGTATTTAAGGCCTACAATCTGAATTTTCTTCACATCTGGAATCCGCCGTTGTATTACGCCGTTCTCCATTACTGGACGGGGATTTTCGGCGCCTCAGAACTCAGCTTGCGTTTTCCTTCTTTGTTATTTAGTTTATTTTGTGTCCCGATTATCTTTTTATTGGGCAGAGAACTGTTCAATAACCGGGCGGGTTTATACGCCGCCCTTATTATAGCCTTAAATCCTTTTCACCTCTGGTATGCCCAGGAAGCCAGGCCGTATAGCATAGCGGTGTTCTTCAGTTTATTGTCCAGTTATTTTCTTTTTCTCTTTATAAACCGCCAACAGAATAAATTTATGTATTATTTTATTGTCAGCTCTATAGCAGGTCTTTATAGCAATTATTTTTATATTCTCTTATTGTTTGCGCAAGTTTTATGTTATTTTATTTTAAGTAAAAGGATTTGGTCGTTGAAGAGATTTATTTTCTGCATGCTGATTCCTTTTGCCTTTATTCCCTGGCTGAACAGATTCCTGCATAAGTTAATTACCATGCGTCAGGAAACTTTCTGGCTGCATCCCCCTGCTCTTAAGTCTTTTCTTATCACGATAGAGAACTTTAACTTAGGTTATAACAGCCCCCAGATTCTCTATTTTATTTCCGATATTATTGTAGCGATTCTGGCATTAGCGGCTATCCGGCTCGTTAAGAATAAAAAGGAATTAAGGGCGGGTTTTATCTATGCCTTAACTTTATTTTCTCTTCCTTTGTTATTGGCTTATGCGGTCTCTAAAGCAATAACTCCCGTTTACCTCGACAGGGGATTGATGTTGTTCAGTCCTTATTATTATTTAATACTGGGTCTGGGGATGAGTTTTTTTAATAAAAAAATTTGCCGGTATTCGGCGATTTTTTGCGTTATATTGGTTCTGGCGTTGGGTATTAACGGATTTTACAAAGACTCGATGCCGGCAGGGCTTGCCCATCACGTAGGAACCTATATTAAAAAGCCCGTAAGGCCGGCAGTCGAATTTATAGAAAATAATTTACAGCCGGAAGATAAAATCGCTTTTACTCATCACCTCTCCCCGCCTGCGTTCTTTTTTTACGGCAATTTTAATCAGGAGACCTTCTACAAGAGGTGCGTATTTTTATACGTTCCCGGGAAAGCCGTTTCCTCCAGTTTTGTGAAGCGGCCTGTGCACGAGAACCGGTTTTACACACCTGTCGATAAAATAAACAACCTCAAATTCAAGAGATTATGGGTTATTGCCTGCAACTGGTCAAGGGACGGCAATATAGACGAAAATTCCGCAGCGGTTAAAGCATTGCTGGACCAGCGCCTTAATTTAGAATTATCCCGCGAGTTTGAGGGTCTGTGGATTTACAGATACAAAAGATAAAATCTTAAAGAGTGATTTTCGCTTGAAAATCGTGCGGAATTGTGCTATTTTAATGGTTTATGAATGACGCAATTCATTCGATTAGAGAGCGGGCAAAAAAGCAACTCAAGACAATTGTGTTGCCCGAATCCCAAGATGCCCGCGTAAGAGAAGCCGCCCGAATCATAGCAGAAGAGGGAATTGCCCGCGTTTTGCTCCTTGAGCCGGGCGGGATGGACGCCGGAAAGAAAGATAGATATGCCCGGGAGTTTTTCCGTTTGCGCCAAAAAAAGGGGATAACTATCGATGAGGCCAGAGCGGCGGTTTCCGACCCGCTTTATTACGCAGCGATGATGGTGAGGGAAAAAGCGGCAGACGGTTTTGTCGCCGGAGCTTTTTATACCACTCCCGACGTAGCAAGAGCGGCAATCCGCTGTTTCGACCTTAATCCCCAGATAATAGTGGCTTCCAGCTGTTTTATTATGGTTTTGCCCGATACGACTTGGGGCGAGAAAGGCGTGTTTGTTTTCGCCGACTGCGGGATTGTGCCTATACCGGATAGCGAGCAACTGGCTTGTATCGCCATATCCGCCGCTGAATTAACCAAAGAGGTTTTAGGAATCAAGCCTCGCATTGCCCTTTTAAGTTATTCTACCAAAGGCTCCGGTCAGGGGCAAGAGGCGAGGAAGGTGAGGCAGGCCGTTGAGCTTGTTAGACAAAAGAGGCCCGAGTTTTTGATAGACGGGGAACTGCAGGTAGACGCTGCGATAGTCCCTGAAGTAGCCAGAATAAAAAAAGCCGATGTTATTTTAGGCGGGAGGGCCAACGTCTTAATTTTCCCTAACTTAAATGCCGGCAACATCAGCTATAAGTTGGTTCAAAGGCTCGCTAACGCTCATGCAGTCGGACCGTTGATTCTGGGGCTAAACCGGCCTTGCAGCGATTTATCGAGAGGCTGCTCAATAGACGATATTATAGACTGCGTGGCGGTGACGGCAATCAGGGCGCAGATTAGCGTATAGCGTAGAGCGTATAGCGGATAGTAAAAAACCTATACGCTAAACGCTATCCGCTACCCGCTAAAATATGAATATCCTCATTATTAACTGCGGAAGTTCTTCTATAAAATACGAGCTGTTCTATATGCCCGGAGAGAAGAGTATGAGCCGGGGAGCCATCGAGAGCATAGGCGAGAAGGGCGCAAAAATCAAGGACCACTACTCGGGGCTGAAGATAATTCTGGGCAAGATGGACAGAGTCAGCGGCGTCGGTCACCGGGTTGTGCACGGAGGCGAAAAATTCAAAGACCCGGCTTTAATAAATAAGGAGGTTATTTCCGATATCCGGGCATGCTGCAAATTGGCGCCCTTGCATAATCCTGCCAATCTCGAAGGAATAATCGCTGCGCGCCGCCTCCTGGGCGGGGGGGTTCCTCAGGTTGCGGTGTTTGATACCGCTTTTTATTCCGGGTTGCCTATGTTCGCTTACATTTACGGCTTGCCTTACGAGTTTTACCGCAGATTCGGCATAAGAAAATACGGTTTTCACGGCACCAGCCATGAATATGTGGCCAGGGCAGCCGGTAAAATCTTAAAGCAGCCTTTTAAGAACTTAAATCTAATAACCTGTCATTTAGGCAACGGTTGTAGCGTTACCGCCGTTAAAAAAGGGGTAGCTGTGGATACGAGCATGGGTTTTACTCCTTTAGAGGGATTGGTTATGGGTACCCGCAGCGGAGATATTGATCCGGCAATAATTACGTTTCTCGCTCAGGAAAAAGGCTGGGAAATTAAAGAGATCGACAGGGTTCTTAATAAAAAGAGCGGGCTTGTTGGCATATCAGGTATAAGCAACGATATGCGTAGGTTAAACAGCGCGGCTAAAAAAGGAAACGGCCGGGCAAAACTGGCTATAGATATTTTTGTATACCGGGTTAGAAAATATATCGGCGCTTACCTTGCGGTTTTGGGGCATTGCAGCGCAGTTGTGTTTACCGGTGGTATCGGGGAGCATCAGAGTGGTATCCGGCGCAAGATATGCGCGGGGATTTTTGCCAATTTAAAAGCTAAACCGCGGGTCCTGGTAATACCCACTCATGAAGAATTGATGATTGCAAGAAAAACTTATGGTATAATAAAGAGACGTTAGTAAGCTCCGGCTTTTAGACCGGAGAGTCGAAGGATTGATTTAGAGGGTTAATATACAGGGTTTTAAAGGAATAAAATGTTACTTACAATTTTAAAATCCAAAATACACCGGGCAAGAATTACCGAGGTGCAGCTTTACTACTCCGGCAGCGTTATCATCGATGGTTCGCTTATGCAAGCCGCCGGAATCGTTGAGGGAGAGAAGGTTGAGATTTTGAATCTCAATACCGGGCAACGGATTGAAACGTACGCAATAAGCGGCAAGGAAGGCTCGGGGGCAATCTGCCTGAACGGTCCGGCAGCGCGCAGCGGTTACATCGGCGACGAGGTAATCATACTTTCGTATTGTTTGGCGCAAGAGCAGCAGGCTCGGGAGTTGAAGCCGAAAGTCGTTTTCGTTGATGAAGAGAACCGCCTTAAAAAAGAATCGGCTTCCTGATTGGTTTAAGCAGGATATACCCGATGCCGAGATTCTGGCGAAGTTGCGCTCTTTAAAAAAACAAGGCGTAAATACCGTTTGTCTCGAGGCAAATTGCCCTAACTGGTCGCGTTGTTTAGGCGCCAATAGCCTTGCCTTTATGCTCCTGGGCAGCCGGTGCACGCGCGATTGCCGGTTTTGCGCGGTAGATAAATCCGGAAAGGAATCTCTCGGCTTAGACGGAAGGGAGCCTTACCGAATCTTAGAGACTGTCAAAGAATTGCGGCTTAGATTCGTAATCATTACCTCGGTTAGCCGGGACGATTTAGCCGACAAAGGCGCCGGGCAATTTGCCGAAACAATCAACCTCATCCATAATTACGATAGAGATATAAAAATAGAAGTCCTCATCCCGGACTTTCTTGGTCCGCCTCTTAGTCAGGTAGTCCAAACCCACCCCGACGTATTGGCTCATAATTTAGAGACGGTTCCGCGTTTATATCCGCGAATAAGAAGCCAGGCAAGTTATGAGCGGTCTCTGGGGGTTCTTGCCGAAAGCAAAAAGCTTGATTCCGAAATAATTACCAAATCATCCCTACTTCTGGGTATGACCGAAGAGGAGGAAGAGGTTGTGGGGGTGATGGATGATTTAGCAAGGATTGGCTGCGATATTCTGGTTTTAGGTCAATACCTCGCCCCTTCGCCGTCCCATTACCCCGTTGAAGAATACGTTACCTGCGAGCAATTCCGGAGGTACGAAGAGATTGGCCTGACTTTGGGCTTTAAGAGCGTTATTTCGTCTCCGCTGGCCCGAACGTCTTATCGGGCCGAAGAGGCGTATAATAGAGTAAAGCGTATAGCGTTTAGCGTATAGGAAAAGTGAAAAAAATCCTTTCTTTTTTAGTAAGAGTCGGCATTAGCGCGGGGATTCTTATTTTTTTATTCAGGCGGA
This sequence comes from Candidatus Omnitrophota bacterium, assembly GCA_043812035.1. GTDB lineage: Bacteria > Omnitrophota > Gorgyraeia > Gygaellales > JAHJCI01 > CAYMKG01. Next base: position 11,104 of record JBDRMR010000035.1, on the reverse strand, counting down.
TCGACCTGGAAAGAATTATAGGGGTCCTGGCCGGCATCAACAAGCCGGTCTTAATTCTTGCTTCCCTTTTGATATTATCCGCCTATATCATCGGATTCTTCAGGTGGAAGATTCTGCTTGAAGGAGTGGACCTGAATCTTTCGCGCTCTCTTATATTGCGGTCGTTTTGCATCGGGTTTTTTTCCAATCTTTTTTTCCCTTCTACAATCGGCGGAGACCTCTGCCGCAGCGCCGACCTTAGTCTGCTTTCCAGTAAACCCAGACAGGTAGTGGCAAGCGTGGTTTTAGACAGGTTGAGCGGATACGCTGCCCTGGCTGTCGTAGCCTTCGGGGCTCTATTGCTGGGTTACAGACTCGTTACCGAGACCGCTGTGTTTTTTGCTTTGGGAGTTATCGCCGTTTTGTTGGCGGGCATTTTAATGATATTATTCAATAATTTTATATTCTCAAAGGTAAGTAAATTTTTAAGTCTCTTCGGCAGGGCCGGAGAGGCTTTAAGCAGTCTCCATTGCGAAATATACAAATTCCGCGAGAAGAAAAAGATTATATCCAAAAGCTTCCTCTATTCTTTAATCATCCAATTAACTATTCCCTTTTCGTTTTATTTGCTGTCCCTTGCCTTAGCGACAAAAATAAGCCTGGTTTACTTTTTTATTTTCGTTCCGATTATTGCGACAATAAGCGCGCTTCCGGTTTCCATAGGCGGATTAGGATTAAGGGAAGCCAGCAGCATGTTCTTTTTTACCACCGTAGGAATGTCCGCAGAGATTGCGGTAACGATTTCTCTTTTAAGCTTTTTTATAATTTTCTTACTCGGCATCGCCGGAGGCGTTATTTATGTCTTTGCATTTTCTAGTCGACGGTTACAACGCGATTAAGCAGGCAAAATCTTTAAAGAGTATACGCAGCTTAAATGAGGCGCGGGAGGCGTTGATAAGAAACATTCAGGCAAAACGGTTGCCCAGGAGCAGGAGCAACCGGATTACGGTAGTTTTTGACGGCAAAGAAGGGCGCGGATGTTCACTTTTTAGTTCCGGCGGCTATCCGAATAAGCCGGAATTTCCTCATCCCGATAAAAGCAAAACTACTCTAAATATAATTTTCAGTAAGGGCGAGTCAGCTGACGAAGTAATAAAGAGAACGGTTCAGGATTCCTCAAAGCCCGGGCAGATTATAGTGGTTTCCGATGATAAGGGCATCGTTTATTTTACAAATTCTCTGGGAGCAAAAGCTATGTCTCCGGCTGAATTTCTCTGCGAAGAGAAGAAACCGCAGCATAAAGAACAATCCGCAAACAGGCGCGCCGAGCTTTTGAAGACGGAGCTTTCCTACCGGCAGCAGGAAGAAATAAACCAAGAATTAAGAAGGATTTGGCAATAAATAAAGAAAAGAAAGCGCTTTCCTTGACAGAACCACAAAATTATGTTATACTTATAAAAATTTTATGCAATATAAGGGAGTTTAAATTATGTTTTTAGACCTCCTACGCCGGTTAAACTGGGTCGATATCTTAGCCGTAATTCTTTTAATTAGAATATGTTACGTGGCCGTAAAAACTGGATTCGCGGTAGAGTTATTTAAGCTGTTAGGCACGGTTTCCGCAGTTTATTTTGCTTGCCATTATTACCTTAAGCTGGGGTCTTTTCTGAATATCCGCATACCCCTTGAAGGCGAGGGTTGGCTTAAGTTCTCGGTTTTTCTTGCGTTTTTATTACTCGGTTTATTGGGATATTTTATATTTATGATAATTAGAAATTTCCTGACGGCTTTAATAAAAATGGAAGCCGTTTCGTTATTGAACCGCTGGGGTGCCTTGACGTTGGGTATAATACGAGGGGGGCTTTTCGTAAGCTTGTTCCTTTTCGCAATCGCGGTTTCCAACAGTAATTATTTAAAAAATAGCCTGACAAATTCCTTCTTATCGCCCAAATTTCTTAAACTCACGCCGGCTGTATATAGGGTCTTGTGGGATAATCTTCTGTACCGTTTTATGAATAAACAGGCACTCAATAAGGCTGTTTTTGAAGTTTGGCGTAGCCCCGCAAAATGAAATTATCCGAACTGTATAATCAGGCAATTAGATTAGGCAGGCGTTTTGACCCTCGCGGTAACCGTTCCTGGCAGTATTCTGATTCGGCTATTCTTTACGGCAAACCGGGCACCGAGATTAGAAGGATTCTGGTGGGTATCGACATAGAGGTTGGCGAGCTTATGCTTGCCGATAAGTTGAGGCAAACGCAGGGCCTGGATCTGGTCATATCCCATCATCCCGAAGGCCGGGCTTTGGCTGGTTTGTACAATGTAATGCAGTTGCAGGTTGATATGCTTGAGAGCGTGGGGATTGAACCGGCTGTGGCGCGCCAGCTTATAGAGGAAAGAAAAGCGGAAGTTCAAAGAAGGCTTTCGCCGGTTAATCATATGAGAACGGTGGATGTAGCCAGGATTCTTAGGTTACCGTTAATGTGCCTGCATACGCCTGCGGATAATCACGCTTCGTTCTTTATCCAGAGATTGCTGGAAAAAAACAAGCCTAAAAGCCTGGCAGGCATAATCGATATTTTGAACACGCTCCCGGAATACAGGGAGGCCGGGAAGAACTCTGTTGCCCCCCGGATTATCCTGGGGAATCCGCGCAGCTATGCGGGTAAGATTTTTGTGGAAATGACCGGCGGCACAGAGGGTTCCAGGCAGGCATTTAAGAGCTTGGCCAAAAAAGGGGTCAGAACCCTGGTTTCCATGCACTTAAGCGAGGAGCATTTCCGCAAGGTAAAAGAATCGGATTTGAATGTGGTGGTTGCCGGTCATATCTCCTCGGATACGCTGGGGCTCAATTTACTTTTAGACGGGATTGAGAAAAAGGGGAGACTGGAGATAATTAATTGTTCCGGGTTCCGGAGATTCAATCACGATGGCAGGTTATATTCAGGAAAATATTTTAGATGATATTTTAAATAAAACCGACATTGTCGAGCTAATTGCGGCCTATTTCCCGCTTAAGCGCGCCGGCCGGAATTTTAAAGCCCTTTGTCCGTTCCACAACGAAAAGACGCCTTCGTTTATGGTGAATCCCCATAAGCAAATATTTCATTGCTTTGGGTGCGGTAAAGGCGGGAATGCCTTTAGCTTTCTAATGGAATATGAACGCATGGACTTTCCCGAAGCTGTCAGGACATTGGCGAGTAAAGCAGGTATTGAGTTGCCCCAGGACAGTTCTTCCGGAAAGACAACCAGCTTAGTTTCTAACCTTTATAAGATAAACGGATTGGCGCGCAATTTTTACAAAAATATCCTGAATTCCTCCGCAGGCGCAAGCGCTCTGGAGTATTTGAATAAACGCGACATAAACAAGGAGACTACCCAGCTTTTTATGCTGGGCCTGAGCCTGGATAAATGGGACGGCCTTTTTAATTTTCTTCGCAGTAAAAACATAAGTTTGACGCTGATGGAAAAGACCGGATTATTTTGTTCCCGCGAGGACGGGGGTTATTATGACCGGTTTCGCAAACGGCTTATTTTTCCCATCCTGGACGTAAAGGACCGGGTGATAGCTTTTGGGGCGCGCGTGCTTACCGATGAAAAAGAGGCAAAATATGTTAATTCTCCGGAGAGTTTAATCTACGTTAAAGGCCGGCATCTGTACGGGCTCAACCTTACCAGAGACGAGATAAGACAAAAAGACTGCGCCGTGGTCGTAGAAGGATATTTTGATTGCATAACCGCTTACCAGGCGGGAATAAAAAATGTGGTTGCGTCTCTCGGCACAAGCTTAACTTCCGACCAGATAAGGTTGCTGAAGAGATATACTCACAATGTTATCATGGTCTATGACTCCGACCGCGCCGGTCAGGACGCCACGATGCGCAGCTTGGACCTGTTTATACAGGAAGCCATGAGCGTGCGGGTTGCCGTGCTTCCGCCTGATTGCGACCCGGATTCTTTCTTGCGCAAATACGGCTGGGAGGCTTTCCGGGATTTGCTCGGCAGCGCCAGGGAACTGTTCGATTATAAATTAGAAATTTTGACTTCGCGCTTCGATACGGCTAAGCCCGAGGGCAAGGCCGGAGTTGTTCAGGAAATGCTGGTTTCCTTAAGTAATTTTAAAGACGCCGTCTTGCAATCGGAGTACGCGCGCAGGCTGGCTCAAAGACTGGATATCAACGAGGAGGCTTTGGTTATCGAATTGAGGAAGACGAAGAACAAGAATGCATACAAGCCTCCGGAATTTATAAGAGAAACATCGTTAAAGGTTAACCCTACCGAAAGGCTTTTAATAAATTTAATTCTCAGAGAAACCGAGCTGGTAAGCAGGCTTAGAGAGGAGCTTTGCCCGGCTGACTTTCAGGACGCCAGAATCGCCCGGGTTTTTTCTCTGATTTGTGATTTAAGCTCTCAGGGCAAGGCAGTCCATCCCAGCAGGCTCATAGGCTACCTTAATGACCGAGAATTGACGAATCTCATTTCGGAATTGACTGCGGAAGAAGAGCTTCCTCAGGAAAACACCGAGGAGATTTTTAACGATTGCGTAACAAGGATAAAAAAGCAGCGTTTAAATTCGAAATGTCAATCGTTGCAGAGACAGATAAAGGCGGCTCAACAACAAGGCGACCATCAGCAGATAAATCGCCTGATTGCCGAATTACGGGATTTATTACGCTCACAGGTTTAGGAGGTGGGTGGCTATGAAAAAAAGGAGCATAACTAAAAAGGAAATTAAGAAGATTGTCTCTCTCGGTAAAGAAAAAGGATACTTAACCTATGACGAGGTGAATAATCTTCTGCCGGGAGACGTTTTCTCTTCCCGGGATATCGATTATTTGTTCGACCTTTTGGGAAATAAAGACATCCCGGTCGTGGAGAACGTCGAGATGCTTCTGCAGAGGAAGGCCGAAAAGCAGGAGGAATATCTTTTGAAGAAAGCATCCGGCATCGAATTGTCTAAGGCCGAACATAAATTCATTCCTCTGGACGACCCGGTGAAGATGTATTTGAAGCAGATGGGTTCTGTACCTTTGCTTTCCCGCCAGGAAGAGATTGAACTGGCTAAGAGAATCGAGGATGCGGAAAAGAAATTTAGTCAGGCGATTTTTTTCTGCCCCTTTGCCCGCGCAGCAGTTTTAAACATAGCCAACAACATATTAGAGGGGAGGCTAAATCTGGACGAGATTGTGAAGGACGATGTTACATCCAACCGCAGAGCCGTATATAGAAAAATTGCCAGGTTAACCAGGCTCTTGCGCAGGACACGCCGCCATGCCAATTGCGTTAATCTGCTTTTCAAATTCAATCTTACTACCTGGGTAATTGAGTCTATTGCGAAAGAAATGTCAAAATCAGTAGAGGAGTTGAGGCGAATGGAGCTTCGGAGAGTATCCTCGACAAAAGAATCCTCCAAAAAGAGATTAAGGAAAAAGGCAATCCTCTATCAATTGGGCAATTATTCATACCCCGGGTTAAAATCACAGCTAAAAGAGATCGGCATCGCCCAAGTAAGATTCAATCGCGCAAAGAGAAAGCTGGTTGAGGCAAATTTAAGGTTGGTGGTCAGCATTGCCAAGAAGTACACTAATCGCGGCTTGTCCTTTTTGGACCTGATCCAGGAAGGCAACATCGGCCTAATGCGCGCCGTTGAGAAATTCGAGTACAAGCGGGGATACAAATTTTCCACATACGCTACCTGGTGGATAAGACAGGCGATTACCCGCTCAATTGCCGACCAGTCCCGGACAATAAGGATTCCGGTGCATATGACCGAGACCATAAACAAGATTATCCGTCTTTCCCATCAGTTCGTCCAGGAGAAAGGCAGGCAGCCCAATCCTGAAGAAATATCGGCAAAACTGCGCCTGCCGCAGGAGAAGATAAAGACAATACTTAAAATCGCCCAGGAACCGATTTCCCTGCAGATGCCCATCGGCGACGAGGGAGATACGAACTTCGGAGATTTTATCCAGGATAAGAAAGCCATCTCTCCGGCGAATACCACCGTTCACTCAATGCTGAAGGAAGAGATGAAGGCAATGTTATGCACTCTGGGCTCCAGGGAAAGAAAGATACTGTCTTTACGCTTTGGCCTGGAGGACGATACCCCTCATACCTTAGAAGATGTGGGCAAGATATTCAAGGTAACCCGCGAGCGGGTACGGCAAATCGAAGCAAAAGCCCTAAAAAAGCTCCGCCACCCGAGCCGCTCCAGAAGATTGCGGCCTTTCCTCGACATGAGCCTTTCTCAGGAGCGGAACTACTGATATACTCGTATCCTTTATGCTCCGCTTAATCTTCATAGCCGCCGCAACGGCAGTTATCGTCAAATTTACTACCTTCGGCTGGCAGGGGTTATGCAGAGCTCCGGAATTTTCACTCAGAGATAATAGCCTGCCAGACAGGTTAAAAGGGCATGTGTTCAAACTTTCCGAAGAAATCGGCGAGCGCAGCATCTTTAGATACTCCCGGTTGACCGAAGCCGCCGATTACATTGCCGGGCAATTCCGGGATTTTGGCTTATCGGTTAAATTTCAGGAATACCTTCTTTATGGAAAGAAGGTGAAAAACATAATCGCGGAAAAAACCGGAGGCAAAAAACCCGAGGAGATTATTATAATAGGCGCTCACTATGATACGTGTTTTAATCCCGGCGCCGACGATAATGCTTCGGCGGTTGCCGGGCTGCTGGAGTTGGCCAGGTTGACGAGTCCATCGGAATTTAACCGGACAATAAGATTTGTCGCTTTTGTTAACGAAGAGCCCCCGTTTTTTAAAACCAAAGATATGGGCAGCTACGTTTATGCCCGCAGAGCAAGAGAGGAAGGAGAGAATATAAAGGCGGCGATAATTTTAGAGATGATTGGCTACTATTCCGGCAAACTCTTTTCCCAAAGATACCCGATATTTTTGGGTCTTTTCTATCCCAACCGGGCAAATTTTATCGCCGTTGTGGGGAACTCGGCCAATCGAGGTTTAGTTAAAAAGATTAACACCTGCTTTAAAAATAATTCCCGGTTTATTATCAGGTCAGCGGTCCTTTTTGATTTCGTTCCAGGCGTTGATTTTTCCGACCATTGGTCTTTTTGGCAAAACGGTTTCCCCGCAGCGATGATTACCGATACTTCCTTTTACCGCTATAGCTACTACCACGGCAATTCCGATACGTATGAGAAGCTGGACTACCGGAGCGCTGCAGCTGTTATTGAAGGCCTGAAACCGGTGCTGTCCAGCTTAGCGGAATAACCCGCAAAAAACATTGACAAATTAAATAATTAATGCTACTTTACGGGCAATGGCTAGCTCACCCAAGAAAATACTGGTGGTAGAAGACGAACAGGAGACTTTGGTTCATTTGAGCAATATTTTAAAACGCTCCAGCTACGAAGTCATTTCTACTACAAAGGGCAGCGAAGCAGTCGGGTTGGTTAAGAGCTCCAGCCCCGACCTGGTTATACTGGATATCGTTATGCCGGATATGTCGGGAAGCGAGGTGGCTGCCGCCCTTTCAGAAGACCCTGCCACCGCCGGTATCCCTATAATTTATTTAACCGGAATTCTCACCAAAAAAGAGGAGTTGTCGATTAAAAAAACCGGCAGGCACTTCATAATGGCAAAGCCTACTACGGGAAAAGAGATATTGGAAAAGGTGGAACAGGTTCTGGCCGCACAAAAACAATAATAAACCAAGATAGCGGGGAATAGGGATGAACGAGAGAAGGCGCTGGAAGATAAATTTCGCAATACAGATTTTTAATTTCGCTTTTATATCCACAACCGTCCTTTTTCTTATTGTTTTTTATGCGTTATGGAAGATAGTAACAGAATTGCAGTATTCTCCGGCGTGGCAAATTTACCTGATAATTTTGCAAATAAGTCTGGCCGGATTTTTCTTAACCCTTCTAATTATGACTTACATTGTCTTACACCGCATCCTGGGTCCCATCCCCCGGATGGAAAAAATCCTGGAAAAAATAATTAACGGAGATTACTCCTTGCGTATCAATGTGCGCAAGAAGGATATTATCCGCCCGTTTGTGGATAAGCTGAACAGAATCCTCCAGCTGCTTGAGGAAAAGGCGAAGAGTTAGCAAACCGCACCCGTTCCGAAATCCGGCATTATTTCCGCGTTTCAAAGACAAAGACCCGATTGATAGCCCGCAAAAAATCTTTACATCCCTTTAAAAATCTGATATTATAAAAAATCTATATAGTGAACGAGGGCCCATAGCTCAGCGGTAGAGCAGGTGACTCATAAACGAAACCCACCAAAAATTCCAACCCATTAATTTTCACGTAATTACATAATATTTCAAGAAGTTAGGATAATTTTTGACTTGTGCCAATTTGGCTGAATTTAGGCCATTTTGGATGCGGAATGGACACTTTTTGGACACCAGAATTCTGTCTGATTCCGTGATTCTGTCTATCAGGGGTGGGAGATATGCTTCCTTATGAGCGCTATTATTACAATCTATTCAAATTCGGCTTTTTTATCTTCATCATATCCGTAATCGTGTTCCTGCTTTGCTTCGTTTTTGAGTTGCTTTGTCAATAACGAGGAGGTATTAGAGGTGTGATTTTAAAATCAGCCAAGATATTTTCTATTGGGGTCTTGGAGGATTTTCTCTCTGCTTTTAATACCAAGAGCATTCAGAGGAACGATCAGATTTTTAGTTTCTTCACCACATTCGCTTCAGTAATCATTTCCTGCTATGTGATTGTGATGGTAGCGGATAACTTAGAGCAGTTCTGGCTGGTTCTTGTCTATGCTCTTGGAGGGGGATTTGGAGATCTCGTTACCATTAAATGCGACAGCAAGATCGAGAGATTCCAGAAGACTTTATCCCGGTTGTTTAAGGCGGTGCGCCTGCGCTGTCCGATTGAGATTGTGCGAGGCAGAAGGAGGGCCATAAAACAAAAGAAAAGAGGCGCAAGAGGGGTTTTGGGATGGCTTAGGGAATTATTTAACCGGAATCATAAATATCGTCGGAAAAAGAGAAGAAAAAAGAGAAGAAAAAGGAGTTAGATTTTCAGAATGAAATCGTCTATTAAAGTAGGAGGTGTCTGTCCAATGGCAGGTTGCAAAAGGCGTATTGAGGCCTTGATCAGACTTGTTTACACGCATTGGAAGAGGAAGTTTCCCAGGATTAATGAGTCCTGTCCGGATGAGGAGACCTTAGCCTGTTTCATTGACCGGCGCCTTGATAAAAAAGAGGATGAGAAGATAATGCCACACCTTATCAGTTGTCCAAAGTGTAGTGAGATAGTTTTATTGGCGATGAAGATGATAAGGCAAACAAAAATAAGTTAAAATTCGATCCGAAAAGAGAAGCGAAAATAGAATAGAAAACTTGACCCGGTTCCTTTTTATGGTAAAATTAATTTGTGGAGGAAAAAAATATGGAAAAAATGATAGACAGAACAGATATTTTTAAAAAATATCAAGGACAGTGGATAGCGCTTACCGAAGATGATAAAGTAATCAGCGCAGCCCCAACTTTAGATGAGGTTTTAGAAAAAGCAAAAAAGAAAGGTTTTGAGAATCCTGTTATCTCAAGGATTCCAGATTTAAAATACGATTACGTCCTTTGATGGCTCGCCGTTTTCCTATTACTCGCATATCTAATCCCTTTCTCCCCCTTACAAAAATTAGATTTCATTTTTTATTGAAGGAGGCACTTTCATATAAATCACATCAAACTCCTCCTATTGAGGTATATGTTGATACAGGTTCTGCTTGGTGTCTTTTTGACGGACAAATCGCTCACCAATTAGGAATAAAAGATTATAAGGATACCAAAAAAGTAATTCCTATGCGTGGGGTTGGAGGTTTAGAAGAGAATAAAGCATATTTTTGGGAAGTAGCTTTAATCGTTTTTAGAGATTTCAAGAAACTTAACTTAGAAGACTCCTGGAAAGTAAGCGCAGAGGTAGGTTTTTTAGAGAAATCTATAGGATTTCCTGCTTTATTAGGAGTCTATGGTTTTTTTGACCACTTTTCTTTTAAAATAAATGTTCCTGAAGGATATTTTGAAATAGAACCACTTTTTGAATAGATGTAAACGAGGTTGTTGTTTTCCAGGCAGGCTGGCTGGCTTCGGCTCGGCCTGCCTGTTTTTATCTAACTCAATAAGCAAGCAAATTCTTTACCATTTTGAGGTTGTGGTGGTAGAATTTAAGTAAAAGGGAAAAATAAAATGACTATGTTATTTTCAAATAGAAAAGTATCCATTCGTATTTGTATAGCTGCAGCAATACTTATTATTGCAGTGGCAGTATCCGAAATTTTTACGCAAGGATTTAGTTGGCAGAAAGCTTTCTTAATTATAATCCCTTTAGTTATTATTGTGTTTTGTATTAAAGCCCTAAGGGAAGAACCCGAGAGATAATTAAACTACTTTTGCTCTTAATCATCTCCCGCTCCAAAGTAAAGGAGCGGTTTAGGTAAGGAGGAGTGATGGAGAAAATTAAGAAAAGACCCAGAGGAGTTACAATAATAGGTAATCTTAATAAATGGCTTTTTGGAGTTGCAGGTTTTATTCTTGCTATCTTTGCTTTACTATCTAGTCTATCTCCCTCACCACAAATGGTTGAAAAATTAGCAGAAAGCGGCAGAACTCTTTCTCAATCTAGGATTCAATGGTCTCAATCTATGATTTTCTGTATCATTTCTTTTATCATAGGAAATGGTCTCTTGCATCTTAAAAGTTGGGGCAGAAATGCAGCGATATATTATTTTATTTTTACTTCAGCCCTGTCTTTACAAAATTCTATAACTACACATTTGAACTGGGGAGGAACCCTTTTTAGTTTAGTGATTACTATAGTTATAATTTACTATCTATTTCGCCCAGAAGTTAAGAAGTTGTTTGTGTATAAAGGATTAGATGGAATTAATTGGTTTTAATCTTCCCCACCCGCCCCAAGGTAAAGGAGCAGTTTAGGTAAAAGGAGGAGTGATGGAGAGATTGATACATTTGTTCTGGGGCGTAATAGCAAATCCCCAAAAAACATTTCTGGAAATAAAGGGAAGCAAGACAGTTAAAGAAGGATTGATAATAATAATATTCTCTTCTGTTTTAAGCCAACTTCTATTTTATTTTCACCCTAAACTTAAAAAGTT
>JBDRMR010000034.1:0-54991 GCA_043812035.1 Candidatus Omnitrophota bacterium | reverse complement strand
AAGCGCTGCCGCCTTTTTTTCAATTGCCTTGTCTGCGTATCCGGTAATGAATATAACGGGGATTTTCTCAGAGTTTCTTTTTTGCAGGTTCTCGAAAATGAACTGTGTCGTATCCACTCCGTTTATGCCGGGCATTCTTATATCAGCGATTATCAGGTCAAAGTCTTCCTCTTCGGCCATCACTATCGCGTCCTGACCGTTTTTGGCGACAAAGACCGCAAATCCGTTCTTTTCTAATAATTTTCTGAGCGATTTTATGATCAGCTCTTCGTCATCGATAACCAAGATTTTTTTAGCCATTTTTATTCTCCTGGTATAGTTATACTGCTCCCTCCGGGATCGCTTCCTTTAGAAATTAATACGCAAAATAATCACCTTAGCGAAAACGGCACATTCACTGCGGTCAACTTCTTCTGTTTTCTAACAGTTTTTTTATTTATAGTATATTTTAAATTTAAGGTGACAAATTTTACGTAATCTTCCATAGATAAGCATTTGGCAACAGGGAGCGATTCCTTAATAATGGGTAATTTAAGTTCTTCCATTTTAAACACCTCAAATTTTTTCTAATATTTTACGATAAAGTTCTTCTGTGCCATATTTTAGGCACAGGTTCTTAAACTCATCGCTTCTTGTGTCTATTTTATTGACTTTAATCAATTCGATAATATCCGCAAGATCTTTATATTCACGAACCTTAGGATTGTACTTTATTGCGTGTAACTTAAGGGCGATTAAATGAAGTAGGCAAGGAACTATAAATTTCCTTCCAGCAATACTAATCTGGTTTCCTTCTCTGATAATTTTATCCAGCGTTTCTTTATCTACAAACATAAAGTCAAGGTCCATCAAATATGATTTCTCGGTGGTAAGTCTAGCAAATACCTCTTGGGAGTAGTCTTGTTTAAAACCTTCTTCTTCCAATAAACTTAGTATTTTATCGTAGTCATTCTTCGTAATCAAAAAATCTACGTCTGCAGTTTGGCGCGTTACCTTATAATAATTAACTGCAAAACCTCCGATTAAACATAAGGATATATTTCTTGAGCTACATACAGATGAAATAAGATGGAAAATAGTTGGATATTTCACTTTATACCTTTACCTTGCTTTTAAGCGTACTCTTCTCTTTTATTCTTGGAAGCTGGACTGTAAACACAGAGCCCTTATCGGGCTCGGACCGGACTGAAATTATGCCATTGTGTTTCTCGACGATAGACTGGCAGATGGAAAGGCCCAGGCCGGTTCCTTTCCCGACCTCTTTCGTGGTGAAAAACGGGTCGAATATCTTTGGAATAGTCTCCGGTGGAATGCCTATGCCTTCGTCTTTAATTTCAATTTTTATCCAATCGCCGCTTTTCGAAAGCGATATATTTACCGTGCCGCCTTTTTTTATCTGCCTCACCGCGTCTCTTGCGTTTAAAAGCATATTCGTTATGACCTGCTCCAATTCATTTTGATTACCCATTACTAAATAGTCGCCTTTTTCTGCAGCCACGATTACCTTGATATTATCTTGTCCTAATTGGTATTCGAGGAAAGAAATCATATTTTTAATGACTTTAGATAAATTTACCTCGTTTATTTCCGCGGTTTCCAGGGGTTTTTTTGCGTAAGTCATTAATTTCTGGACTATCGTCCGGCAGCGCTTGGTTGCTTCCTCTATCAGATCAAGAGATTCCTTCGAATCGACATCAAGAGAACCGTTGATTGTTAAAAGCATTTGAACATTTGTGAGTATCGCGGTGAGCGGATTATTTATTTCGTGGGCTACTCCGCCTGCCAGAGTGCCGACGGTGGCCATTTTTTCTGCCTGAATGAGTTGTTTTTGCATCTCTACCAGCTCTCTTGTTCTCTGCCTGACCTGATCCTCTATGTTTTCGTAAAGCAAGGCATTCTCCACAGCCAGGGCAGTCTGGTTTGCTAATACTGAGAAGGTATTTAAATCCTCCGAAGTATAAAATCCTCCGGAGCGCTTGTTTCCTAAAATAAGAAAGCCCAACAGCTTATCCTTAAGAAAACCCGGCACTATTAAACTAGCATTCAGGGAAAGCATCTGTTGTTCTATTTCCTTAAAAATATAGCTGTAGCCATTTTGGGTCTTGCGGTTTATCTCTTCGTAAACTAAAGGTTCTTTTTGTCTCTCGATCCAAAGAATCAAAGGATTTTTATTACTCAATGATGCTATTTGTCTCTTTTCTAAATTGCGGCTTGCTCTTAAAATAAATTCCCTTGATATATCGTCGTATAAATATATTGCCGAATGGGAAATGCGGACAGCTTTGGTAACGATGTGCACAATTAGATTTAATAATCTTTTTAAATTACGAATTCGGGCTATCTCTCTCGCCGCTTGTTTTAGAGTCTCCTGATACTTACGCTGCTCACGTAAAAGTATCGCTTCAGCCCTTTTTTCAAGAAAGATATAAATAAACGGACCAGCGGTAGCTAAGATGGCCATTAAAGCTAACGGGCCTAACCACCAATTCGGTCCTAAAAATTCAATTAACCAATCTTCATTCCAGGCTCCCAAAAGAAACGGCAGCCCCAAAACTAGGGTATATAGCGCCACAAATATCCCTGTGCGCGTTATCGTGACTGTGATTTCCATCAGGCTATATTTAACTATGGCGTAGGCAATAACTATAATGCATACGGGGATTGTGTAGACTGCCAGAGGGGGCATTGGTATTTTATAAATTGGAAAAAAGGCTGTTACTCCTCCTACATAACCAATCATAAGAGCCCAAAATAAATACCTTATTTGATTGCGTTTTAAACCAACAGAAATTTTAGATGCTTTAAATAATTCAAAAGCACCGTAAATAGTCATTGCTATAAAAGATAAAAAATGAAATATATAAATTGGACCGGGTTGAATATGATAATTAAATGAGAATATAGGCGCCACACCCCTAATGAATAAATTAGTGAAATAGCAAAAAAATAAAAATACAAAAGCAAGTATATAACTTCCTATAAGTATATTTTTTTTATTTTTTACGATATTCAATATTGTGAAAATAAAATGTAGGAAAAATGCAGGAATAAGTATAGAGCCTATACTTAAAGCCTTAGACCAATGTAACGCTATAGCCGCATCGGTTGCTGTAATCGTCTTAGACCAACAAAAACTCCATAACCCTATACTGAGAGAATATAAAGGAAAGATTTTATTAATGGGGCTCCTTCTATTTTTAAAATAAACAAACGAAGAAATCATTAGATTAGTAAAAGCAGTTACTAAACCACCCCATACATATATATTTAGATTCATATCTTTTCTTTTACGCCCACGATATTCTTGACGAATTTCTTCGAAAGCGCAATTATTGTTACAATTGGTGGTAAACCCGGTGAGGTTGGCAGGATGCTGGCATCACAAACAAAAAGTCCCTTTATCTTTGTTTCAAAATTTTCATTAACTACCTCGCCCATAGCCGCCGTACCACCAGGATGAGCGCCTCGAATTTTTGTCGTCATTACTGTTTTAGGATCGACTCCAGCATTAATTAAGATTTCTTTCGCAATATCCGCTCCTTTATTTAATCCGAATATGTCATTTGAAGTTATTGTTTTTTCTATTAACCCATCTTTGTGAACTCTACCAAGACAATCATCCTTTATTTTTACCATAATACCGAGCATATGCTTCCTCTGTGTAGTAATTTTTAAATTACGCCTTTGAGATGCGGGTATAACCGAGGCTAAAACAAGAGGACTATCTATAAAGGGGGATAAAATAAAGCCTTCGCTATGACTTACTGCCGCCATCACCGGTTCTTTTATTAACCCCACACCCTTAGTTAGTCCAATCGTAACATTAAAAAGGTCTAAAAATAATTTTTGTCCGGCTTCAATTCCAGAATTTTGTAGAATTATAGGCGTTCCGATCCCGCCTGCTGCTAAAACTATATTGTTAGCAATTATCTCTATTTTTCTTCCTGCCTGATTATACCCCTCTATGCCAATAGCTTTGCCATTAGAAATTAATATTTTAGTAATGTTTATGCCTGTAACTAATGAGGCGTCGTTATCTTGAGCTTCTTTTAGATATTGTAAAGCAGTCCATTTTGCACCTGAGCAACATCCTAAAACGCAATTTCCACAAGAAATACATTTTTCAAAATTTATAAATTTTGGCATTGGCTTCATATTAAAACCAAGTTTACCTGCTGCCTCCATAATTTTTCTAGAGCCGTTACCGATAAATCTGTTTGGAATGGGTTTAATACCGAGTTCCCTCTCGACTTCGAAAAATTCTTCTGTTAAATCTATTCCTAAATTTTTAAATTCATTTTCAAGAGCTCTTACACCATTTGCGCAGCTAACAACTGACGTCCCCCCAACCATTATTGTCCGATAGTAGAATACTCCTTCTTTACTCTTGCTCCATATCCCATGTTTATCATAAAATTTGTAAGCATGAAGTTCGGAGCCAATCCTATCTTGAGAAAAAAAATGCCCTTTTTCCACAATTAAAACTTTTCTGCCCCTGGTTGCTAATTCTTTAGCCACAGTAGTCCCGCTTGTGCCCGAACCCACAATTACAATATCCGCTTCTAATTTTTCCATTTTATCTTCAAATTGTTATTATTGTAATTATGATATTTTAGTATTGATTGCCTCTTTTATCTTTTCTATAGCTGTCTCATCTATAAATTTGTCTCCCCAATAGAAGCCGGAGACTTCAAAGCCGTGTTTTTTGCCTAAATTTCTTATTTCTTCTATTTTCTGGGGGGTAATGTTTCCTCTGCCGAAACTGTAATTCTCGAACCGTTTCTCCAGGGATAAAATGATACCCTCCGCAAAGCATCCGTAGGTTACGCCGGGTGACGGTAAGCCTATATCGATGGGAAACGAAATAGGCATAGGGGTTTTGGCTAATCCGCCCGAGAAGATTAGAATATCCTGCCGCGCAGTCGGGGTGTATGAAATATTCTTGGGGTATCCTACGTCGCAGATTATCGAGCCGGGCTTAAACCACTCGATTTTAAGGATTGCGGAAGTTGCGCTTGCCGCAGAAATGACGATATCCGCATCCTTCACCGCCGATTCGTTGTCGGTAGTGGCGATAATCCTGGCTTTGCGCTTTTTTCTCAACTCGGCTCTCAAACTGCGCAGGTGTTCTTTTGTTCGTCCGGTAATCGTCAATTGCCGCACCGTCCCGGCCAATACTCTCGCGCAGGCGCTGCCGATATCTCCGGTACCGCCTACAATAGCCGCTTTGGCAGAGGCGAGTTCCAGATTCAGGTCTTGCGCAGCCTTGAGAATCCCGTCTATCGCCATTGCCGCGGTAAAGGTATTGCCGGTAGTAACCGGCACATCTATCTCATCAACAATCTGGTGTCCTATTCTCTCGGCCACCATAGAAGCAAAGCCCCCCAGCGTCACGATACCCACGCCGTGTTTTTCGGCAATCTTGCAGGCCCTGACAACCTTGGAGAAAACGGTCCACACGTCTTTATCAATCATATCGGGTATAAATGTGGCCACAATAAAACATCCGTTGGCCGTTGCGCCGGTTTTAGACTTAAAATCTAAAATATCGTAGAGCTTAAAAGACGGGGTAATGTGAAAAATCTGGCTGATAAATTCCCGGGAAGGCATCTTGAAATCCGGATTTAACATTTTAAGGCATTTTTCTAAGTGGTAGAAGTTGTATAAGTGCCCTACGATTCCGAAGCCGGCTATCTTTTCGGATACGCCTCGCTTGTAACTTTCATACCTTGCCGAAATTAACCGGCGCTCCAGAGATTCCAATATAGCTTCAAAATTCCTGATTAACAGGTTCTTTACGTAATTTTCCGCGAAGGTTCGGATTGCCGGAATATCCACTCTTAAAGAAGCTGTCACGGTTACGCAGGTGCCTTCAGGACAGTTGCTGAATTTCCATACGCCGTTAAATTCCCCTAAATCGCCTTCGACGGCTTTAAAATAAATCGCGTTTTGATTTAAGGCAAGCCTTTCTTCCTGAATCCAGCTTACCGGAACTTTATCTACCTGAATTCTCCATTTGGTTTTAACCGTATTATGACTTTTATGTATAACCGCCGCCTCTTTAACGTTGGGCATATAAGCCGGGAATTCCCATATCCTGGTTATGAGCCGGATTATTCTCCACTTCTGAGCCGGTATAACCCTGTTTACGCTTATTTCAACGAGTCCGCTATCCTGCATTCAACATCTCCTCAATGGTATTCCTGATTTTAAAAATTCCCTCCTGCAAGCGCAGTTCGTCGACGTCGTCGTCAAATGATTTTAATAAAAATATCGGCCTGCCGATTTTTACCTTTATGTGAAGAAACTTTGGGAACCTGGCTCTCAAGGGGAGGACGCCGAAAGAGCCCAAAATCGCGCAAGGGACTATCGGCCTTCCGGTCTTAAGGGCTAACAGAGCCGCGCCGTTTCTGAATTCTCTCAGTTTTCCGTCACGGGAGCAGCCTCCTTCCGGGAATAAGCCGACGACTTCGTTTTTGGATAAATAATCAATTGCCTTTTGAGATGAGCCGCCGGTCGGCAACGCTTCCAATCTTTCTAACGACCATTTGAGCCAGGGAATTCCATAGAGAAATCTGGAGGATATGCAGTGGATTTTCTTGGGAATTGCGGCGGCGATAATGAAGGGGTCCAGGAAACTAGCGTGGTTGGAAACTACTATGAAATTGTTTTTTGAGGGTAAGTTTTTCAAGCCACGAACATTAAGTCGGAAAAACAATTTCAATGTTATGACGGCTCCCGTTCTGAATATCCAATACCACATCTTTTAGGAGGACTCTTCGATGATGGCCAAAACTTCGCCGACTTTTACAGCCTCTCCTTCGTTTAATAATATTTGTTTTAACGTGCCCGAACAGGGGCTGGGAAGGTTAAACGTGGCCTTATCCGTAGCTAATTCGACCAGGTCCTCTCCTTCCTTTACGCCGGCGCCTTCTTTGAAATACCAGTAGGTTACGTTAGCGCCTTCAATCCCCTCGCCCAGCTCCGGCAAAACTACCTGCCTCATACCATCTCCTTGTTAAAATTCTTTTAATTTTATCGAATCTTACCTCTTCGTTTAGAACATCTTCCATCGATGTCATTATTATATCCATGCCGCAGGGTCTAATCAAGGAAAAATTGGCCAAATCATCGTTTTTTACGTTCAAAGCGGCGCCGTGAAAGGTTATCCAGTTTCTTACGGATATTCCGATTGAGGCGAGCTTCTTCCGGCCTGTCCAGATGCCGGTGAGCCCGGGCCGGGTTTGCGCCTTAATTCCGAAATCAGAAAGCACGTCAAGGAGTAATACCTCGAGACTCCTTAGATACCAGTTTATGTCCTTCTTAAAATCAGCGAGGTTAATTATGGGATAAATGCACAGCTGGCCCGGGCCGTGGTATGTTGCGTCTCCCCCGCGCTCTATTTCATAGATTTTTATGTTTAATTTTTCTAATTGGCTGTCTCCGGATAAAATATTTTCTTTTTTGCCGCTCCTGCCTATCGTAATCACCGGGAGATGCCGGCAGAGAATGAGCGCCGAGGATAATTCGTTTTGTTTTACCCTGAGGAATATGCTTTTCTGAAATTCCCAGGCTTGCCGGAAATCAGTTAGTCCGAGGTCAAAAATCCCGGATTTCATTTTAATCTTCTGTTGCTTCGTGGATGGACTCCGACAGGGTGGGGTGCGCAAAGACTATCTCGCGCAATTGCGATAATTTAAGCTGGGATTGGACGGCAACCGTCATTATTGCGATTAGTTCGGTTGCTTTTGGGCCGATAATTGACCCTCCGAGGATGCCGCCGGTATTCTTATCGGAAACCACTTTAATGAATCCTTCCGCCTCATCCATAATACGGGCCATACCTGAGCCGAGGAAATCGAATTTATTTATCTTCGGCTCAATGCCGTTTTCTCCGGCTTCTTGCTCCGTAATTCCGACGCTGGCCACCTCGGGCGCGGTAAATATGCAGTTAGGAATCAGCCGGGACTCTATCTGCCTGGCCCGGCCCGGATGGATGATGTTTTCTACCGCGATTCTGCCCTGGTGAGCGGCTGCGTGCGCCAGCTGTTTGCCTCCGGCGCAGTCTCCCGCAGCGAAAATATTGGGGATGTTGGTATTCATATGTTCGTCTGTGACGATTTTCTCGCTGGAAAGCTTAAATTTCTGTGTCAGAATACCGGTCTTTTTTAAATCCAGGCTTTCCAATTCGGGAGCTCTGCCTACGCATTGGAGCGCTAAAGAAAATTCTTCTAAATCCATTGATTTGACGTTTGTATTGACGTATATTTTAATACCTCTTTTTCTGAAAATGCCCTCTAGCCTTTTCGCTATTTCGTTGTCTTCCTGAGGTAGAATATGCTGCATCAGCTCGACAATAGTAACGTCGGCTCCCAGAGCGGAAAATAGAGAGGCAAACTCGCACCCGATTACCCCGCCGCCGATAATCAAAAGCGATTCCGGAATCCTGCTTAAATTAAGAACATCGTTGCTTGAGACAATCTTTTTACCGTCGAATTTTACATCCGGCAATTGAAGAGGTTTTGAGCCGGAGGCGATAATAATATGTTTTGCTTTAATTTTATCCCCGCCGACGCTTAGCTCTTCGTTAGAGATGAATCGAGCCTCGCCCTTAAGAAGGGGGATATCTCTGAGCATAAACTCTATGCCTTTGCCGAGCTGGCCGACGATTGCTTCTTTTCTCTTTTGCACTTCCGGGAAGTTTATTTTTGAACCGGCTATCTCTATGCCGAATTTAGCCGATTTTTGGCAGAGGGAATAGACTTTTGCCGATTGGATTAATGCTTTGGCGGGAATGCATCCGCGGTTGAGACAGGTTCCGCCGATTTTCTCTTTTTCAATCAAAACTACATTGAGGCCGTGTTTCTTTGCCTTAAGCGCCGCATTGAAGCCGGCCCATCCTGCCCCGATTACGGCGAGGTCATAAGCGTAATTCATTAGCGTTTATTGCGGAAATCTGTTTTTTGATAGATTCAGCCGAATTCAAGAAGGCTGCCTTTTCCTCCTCGCTTAAAGCTAATTCGATAATCTCTTCGACGCCTTTTTTACCTAAGCGGCAAGGCAAACCGATGCAAAGGTCTCTTAATCCGTATTCGCCGTTAAGGTAGACAGATACCGGTAAAATGCGTTTTTCGTCTCCAGCAATGACTTTTACTAATTCCGCAATTGCGGCTGAAGGCGCGAAATATGCACTTGCGCTGCCTGATTGAGCAACAATCTCGGCTCCCCTGTCTACGGTTCTGTGAACAAGCTCTTTTATTTTTTCTTTATTAAGTAGACCGTCGAGAGGCGCTCCGTTAACTTTGGTAAAGCGGCTCAAAGGCAGCATCCCTTTGCCGTGACTTCCGATTACGCAGGGTTCTATTTCTTCAATACTGACATTTAATTCCTCGGCAATAAGATTAGCCAGGCGGGAGGCATCCAGCGACAAACCCATGCCTAAAATCCGGGATGGCGGCAAGCCCGTTTCTTTTAAGGCTAAATAAGTCATTACATCTAAAGGATTCGTGACTACTATCACAACGGCCTCCGGGCACAAGCGTTTAATTTCCCGGCATATGCCTTTGATAATCCTTCCGTTCTTCTGTCCCAATTCCTCCCTGGTCATTCCGGGTTTCCTGGGCAGGCCTGCAGTAATTGCAATGATGTTTGAACCGGCTATCCTGCTTATGTCGCCTGTCCCCCGGATGCGGGAATTTGCTTTGAATATAAACCGCGCGTCGCTGATGTCCAGCGTCTTGGCATAGGCCAGACCAGGCGCAATGTCGATTAATACAATCTCCCCAGGGACCGAAGAACACAGCTGCATTGCGGTTAAGCCGCCGACATTTCCGGCGCCGATTATGGATACTTTCATAAATATTTTAGCGTTTAGCGGATAGCGTTTAGCGTATAGAGCCTTACTATCCGCTCTACGCTCTACGCTATACGCTAAACTTCGTTTATCTTCTTGATAATGGCATCCGCCATTTCCCGCGTCCCGACTGCCGAAGGATCGTCGCGTTCAGGTTTTAAATCGTAAGTGACGTCCTTGCCTTCTGCAAGGACACCAATCAACGCCTCTTCCAATTTCTTCGCAGCCCGCTCTTCCTTCAGATACCTAAGCATCATAACGCCTGACAGTATCATCGCCGCCGGATTAACCTTATTTTTTCCTTTATACTTAGGGGCTGCGCCGTGCACCGCTTCGAAAACAGCTATATCATCCCCGATATTCGCTCCCGGCGCAACTCCCAGGCCTCCGACTAAACCCGCGCATAAATCCGAGATGATATCGCCGTAGAGGTTGGGCAAAACCAAGACATCGTAGTCACGAGGCTTTTGCACTAATTGCATTGCCATATTGTCTACGATTCTATCCTCGAATTCGACTCTGCCGGCATACTCATTGCTTATCTGACGCGCGACGCTCAAAAACAGTCCGTCGCTAAATTTCATTATATTGGCTTTGTGCACCGCCGTAACCTTCCTTCTTTTATTTTTTAAAGCATATTCGAAGGCGAATCTGACTATTTTTTCGGAAGCGGTCCTGGAGATGGGCTTTAAAGAAATGGCTGAATCGGGAAGGATTTTTTTTCCGGTATATTTTTGAACCGTTTTGATAATTTCTTTTGTCTTGGAATCGCCTTCCTGGAATTCAATGCCCGCGTATAAATCTTCGGTATTTTCCCGGACTACTACGAGGTCTATGTCCGCAGCCAAGCACTTGACTCCGGGATAGGATTTAGCGGGGCGAAGACAAGCGTATAAATCCAGGCTTTGCCTCAGGGCTACGTTTACCGAGCGGAACCCTTCGGCTATGGGCGTGATGATAGGCCCTTTTATGGCTACCTTGTTGCGCTTGATAGATTCTAAGGTAGAATCCGGCAGCAGTTGTCCGAACTTCTTTCCGGCTTCTTCTCCGGCAATGGCTTCTTCCCATTCTATCTTCACGCCGGTTGCCTCAACGCATCTTTTTGCCGCTGAGGTAACCTCCGGGCCGATTCCGTCGCCGGGGATTAAAGTGACTTTATGCGCCATAATTATGGAATTCGGGAAATCCGCCGTACTTTTTATAATAATTAACCGCTCCGCCCGCTTTCAGCAATTCTTGCATTATCCCGGGCGTTGTGCCTATCGACAGTTGAATGCCCCGGCTTCGGTCTTTAATTGCGCCGCCGGTAAAATTTATTTCTAAATCGTCGCCTTCTCTTATTGCGGTTGTGTCGGCTTCAACCAAAGGCAAGCCGATATTAAAGCTGTTCCGGTAAAAAATGCGCGCGAATGAAATTGCCGCAACGGCAATTATGCCCGACTCTTTTATAACCAGGGGCGCCTGTTCTCTGGAGGAGCCCATACCGAAATTTTTCCCGCATACCAGAATTGTTTTGCCGGGAATAATCTTTTTATGAAACCCGGGGTCGATATCTTCCATAATGTGCCTGGATAGTTCTTTGATATCGGTGATGGAGAACTTATATCTTCCCGAGATGATAAAATCGGTGTTGATATCGTCTCCTAACTTTATCGCTTTGCCATTTAATTCCATAATTTACTTACTATAGTTGGCGGAATTCATCTATGTTTTTAACTTTGGACATCGCCGTGTCCAGACTAATCAGACCCTGATTAAACATCTCTTTTAAGGACTTATCCATTGTCTTCATTCCGTATTGACTGCCTGTCTGCATCAGAGTAGGAATTTGCTCAATCTGTTGTTCGCGGATAAGGTTCCTGATGCCCGGCGTGACTATCATAATTTCGTTCACCAGAATTAACCCCTTGCCGTCGAGACGTGGGAGCAACAACTGCGAAACCACTCCTTGCAGACAGTTGGCCAGCTGCAGTTTTACCTGCTGCTGTTGATGGGGCGGAAAAACATCGATGATTCTTTCAACTGTCTGAGGGGCGTCGGGCGTATGCAGGGTAGCCAGAACCAGGTGGCCGGTCTCGGCGGCAGTCAGAGTCGTCGATATGGTTTCCAAATCGCGCATCTCGCCCACCATAATGACATTCGGGTCCTGTCTTAAGACGTGCCTGAGCGCCTGGGCAAAAGAATTTGTGTCGGAATAGACCTGTCTCTGTTTAATCACGCTCTTTTTGTTCGTGTGTATAAACTCTATAGGGTCTTCGATGGAGATTATAAGACACTCTCTTTCTCTATTAATCAGGTCGATAAGGGCCGCTAAGGTTGTAGTTTTACCCACGCCGGTCGGGCCGGTGATTAATACCAGGCCGTTCGGCTTGCGGATTAAATCTATAGTTATGGGCGGCAGTCCTAAATCCGAAGGGGAAGGTATTTCGGTGGGGACCCGCCTCAACGCCGCTTCTACGGAGCCTTTTTGCATATGGACGTTGACGCGGAATCTGTCTAACCCCGGCAAAGCTACGGAAAAGTCCAATTCGAGCTCTTTCTCGAAGATCTCTTTTTGAGTGTCGGTTAGTATGGAATAAATTATGCGTTTGGTATCATCTCTGGATAGCGCGGGGTACTTAGTGCGTATTAATTTACCGTGAATGCGCAATATCGGAGGCTCTTTCTCTGTTATATGTAAATCCGAAGCTTTTTTTTCAACGCTCAGCGTAAGAAGCTCTTTAAGTTCCATTTTTCCTCCTATAAGTAATTGCGTGGGTCGGTAATCTTTCCCTCTATTGCCGAAGCGGCAACCGTGGCCGGAGAAGCCAGATAAATAAACGCATTCGGGTTGCCCATCCTGCCTTTGAAGTTACGGTTTGCGGTAGAGACGACCGCTTCTCCGTTTGCGGGGACGCCGCAATGCGTGCCCACGCAAGGGCCGCAACCCGGAGCGACTATCGCCGCGCCGGCTTTGAGAAAAGTGGAAATTATGCCCGATTTCATCGCGTCCATAAATACCGGACCGGAAGCAGGAGCAATAATTAATCTTAGCCCGGATTTTATCTTACGGGATTTCAATATCCTCGCCGCGATTTTTAAGTCCTCCGTCCTGCCGTTTGTGCAAGTCCCCAGGAAAGCTTCGTCGAGCTTTGTCGTCTTCAATTTGGAAACCGGCGCTACGTTATCCACGGAATGAGGGCAGGCAACCTGGGGCTCCAAATCGGATACGTCGAACTCCTTGACCAGGCAATACCCGGCCCCCTTATCCGCATTCACGGAATTAATTTCTCCGGTATCAATCCCTCTTGATTTCAGCCAGGAAAAAGTTTTTTTATCCTGCGGCATAAACGCGCACTTCGCGCCCATCTCCACCGCCATATTACAAATGGTGAACCTGCCGTCCATTCCGAGCCTGTTTATGACAGGTCCGCAGAATTCAATAGCTTTATAAGTGGCGCCGCCTGCTTTCAAGTCGCCTATGATAAAAAGGATTACGTCTTTTGCAAAAACTCCTTTTGGCAACCTGCCTTTTATAAGTATCTTAATTGTGTGCGGAACGCGGAACCAGTTTTTACCGGTCGCTAATGTTAAGGCTAAATCTGTTGAGCCGACCCCGGTGGCAAAGCTGCCCAACGCCCCGTAGGTGCAGGTGTGAGAATCCGCGCCTAATATTAAATCGCCGGGCAGGGCCAGGCCCGATTCCGGAATAACCTGATGGCAAACTCCGCACCCGATATCAAAAAGCCGGCTGTTTGCTTGGGCTGCGAATTCGCGCATCTTTTTGTGCACCGAAGAAGCCCCTTCCGTGGGAGAAGGCGCATTGTGGTCAATGACCATGCAGAATTCGGTTTTGGGTTTTTTTACTTTCAGCTCTCTTAAGCGGTCGATTATTATCGAGGAAGTCCCGTCCTGGCCGAAGGCGAAGTCAACCTTGCAAACGGCAAAATCTCCCGCGCGCAAGTCCTTTTTAGAATGCCGGCTTAATATTTTTTCTGCAATTGTCTTTGGCATCGCCGAAGAGTTAAAGGGCGTCTCTTTCTTTCTTAAATATTTTTCTCAAACCATCTAAGAACTTTCTCTTTGGCTTGATTACCTTAGGCGGCTTTTTCTCGCGCTCTGCCGCGGGTTTAGAAACTTCCTCTTTTGGCTTTGGCGGGGCCTCTTTTCTTTTTACGGGTTTCTTCTCTTCCTTTGCCCTTTCAGTGAGTTCGAGGATGGCGAGCTGGGAGCCGTCTCCCCTGCGGAACCCCATAGGCAATACGCGGCAGTATCCGCCGTTTCGATTGCGGTACCGCGGCGCAATTTCCGAGAATAAAGATTGAACCAATTTGTGGTCCTGCAAAATAGAAAAGGCTCTTCGGCGGGAGGCAAGGTCGTTTTTCTTGCCCAGGCCTATAAGCTTATCCACTAACGGCCTCACTGCCTTAGCCTTTCGCTTGGTGGTGCGCACGCTCTGATGTATGAGCAGGCTTCTGCTAAGGCTCCTCAAGGTGGCTTTGCGCCAGCTGGTAAAGCGGTTTAGATTAAGTTTATTTTTGCGGTGCCTCATAATTTTTAATCTTTTCCTGGTCGAATTTCATCCCGAGGGTCAGTCCCATGCCGATTAAGAGCTCTTTAATCTCGGTCAACGACTTTTTCCCGAAATTCTTGAAACTTAACAGCTGGTCTTCGGTTTTGGTGACCAATTCTCCGATTGCCTTAATGCCCGCCTCGCGCAGGCAATTTGAAGACCTCACCGACAATTCAAGCTCGGAAATGGGCAATTTCAACTTCTCGTATAGTTCGGTTTCTTCTTTGGTCAGCTCTACTTCTTCCTCTTCCTCTTCGGGCAGCTGCCCGTAATTTACAAATATGTCCAGGTGCCTCTGCAGAATATTGGAAGCATACAGGAGCGCGTCCTTAGGCGTTATTCCGCCGTTGGTCCAGATTTCCAGGATTAATTTTTCGTAATCCATTCTTTGGCCTACCCGGGTATTCTCGACGGTAAAATTCACATGCTTCACCGGGCTGAACACCGAGTCTATGGGAATAACACCTATCGATTGGCCTTCTTTCCGGTTAGCTTCCGCGGGGACGTATCCACGCCCGCGAGCGACTTCCATTTCCAGGTTAAATTTTTTGTCCTGCGTTAACGTGGCTAAGCGCAAATCCGGATTAATTATTTCTACGGTCTCATCGGCGGTAATATCCGACGCTTTAATCTCTCCCTTCTCGTCCTTCTTTATATAGACGCTCCTGGGGATTTTGGAGTGGGATATAACAACCAGGTTCTTAATATTCAGGATAATCTGCGGAACATCTTCTAATACGCCGGAGACGGTCGAAAATTCATGGTCAACGCCTTCGAACTTTATCCAGGTAACGGCGCTTCCTTCTATCGAAGAAAGCAGCGTTCTCCTCAGGGAGTTGCCCAGCGTTACTCCGTAACCTCTCTCAAAAGGAGCGGCGAAAAATTTACCGTATTTATTCGTATATGTAGATTCCTCACATTCTAACCTCTTGGGCAACTGAAAGTCTTTCCACTTTATACCCATTTTCCCTCCTTAAAAAAATTAATATTGAAATCTGAGTTCAAAATAATATGCCAGGATCAAATCGTTTTAGCGTTTAGCGGATAGCGTATAGCGTTTAGGATCTTCTATACGCTCTACGCTATACGCTCTACGCTATTATTTAGAATACAATTCTACGATTAATTGCTCCTTAATCGGCTGCTGGACATCTTCTCGCTCGGGCAAGCGCGCAATTTTAATTTTCAGCTTTTCGTGTTCGACTTGAAGCCAGGCGGGTTTAGTCCTGTCTTTAGTCAAATCCACGTTATCCTTTATGAATTCGGTTGCTTTTTCCTGCCCTTTTATGTCAATTACGTCTCCCGTTTTCACCGAATAAGAGGGTATATTTACTCTCCTTGAATTTACATAGACAAAATTGTGCCGCACCATTTGTCTGGCTTGAGCATGAGAGAGCCCGAGACCCGACCTGAATATTACGTTATCAAGCCTTCTTTCTAACGACTGTAAGAGGATTTTGCCGGTTACGCCTTTGGACTTGGAGGCAATGTGAAAATATCTTCTAAACTGCCTTTCCAGAACCCCGTATATCCTTTTTACTTTCTGTTTCTCGCGCAACTGCAATCCATAGTTTGAGAGCTTGATACGACGCGACTGGCCGTGCTCTCCGGGAGGGTAGGCCCGCCGCGCTACCGGACACTTCTCGCTATCGCACTTGGTGCCTTTTAAAAACAACTTTTCTTTCTCTCTGCGGCAAAGCCGGCAAACCGGTCCTATATATCTTGCCATTTTACCTACTTTCTTTTTATTAGACTCTTCTCTGCTTTTTAGCCCGACAGCCGTTGTGAGGTATAGGCGTAACGTCTCTGATGGATGTTACATTGAGCCCTGCTGCTTGTATTGCCCGGATAGCCGATTCGCGGCCCGAACCCGGCCCTTTTACCCTGACCTCCACTTCTTTAATACCGACATCCTTTGCCTTTTTGGCGGCGTCGGTAGCGGCAATCTGTGCGGCAAAAGGAGTAGATTTCTTGGAGCCGCTAAAACCGACCATTCCGGCCGAAGAATACGCCAGGACATCACCCTGTTTGTCGGTGATGCTGATGATTGTGTTGTTAAATGTCGCTTTAATATGCACTATGCCGGAAGTGACTCCTTTTGCGAGCTTCTTTTTCTTGGTCTTTTCCTTTGTAGCCATTTAAATGCCCCTTCTTCTAAAGAGATCCTTCAGCCCTTCGGGCTTCAGGATGAGCCATCGGAAATATAAAGAAAAACTCCCCGATGGCTCAATTATTTCTTTTCTACTTCTTTTTTAATGACGGCTATGCCGCCTTTGCGCTTACCCTTGCGAGTGCGGGCATTGGTCCGTGTGCGCTGCCCTCTTACGGGCAATCCTCTTTTATGGCGCAGGCCTCTCCAGGAGCCGATGTCGATAAGGCGCCTTATATTTTGCGAAACTTCGCGGCGCAAATCGCCCTCGAATTTTAAGTTAGATTTTTGTATGACCATTGTTATTCGCGAAATTTGCTCTTCGTTTAAATCTTTCGCCCTGATATTCGGGTCGATTTGGACTTCTTTCAGAATTTTATTAGACTGAGTTATGCCGACACCGTATAAGTAAGTCAGCGCTATCTCTATTCTTTTTTCTTTCGGGATATCTACACCTAAAATTCTCGGCATCTTTTCATCACTCCGTTTTATCCTTGTCGCTGTTTGTGTTTAGGGTTTGAACAGATTACCCTCACTACGCCCTTTCTTCTGACTATCTTGCAGCGATCGCAAACCTTTTTTACCGATGCTTTTACTTTCATTTGAATCGATACGTAATCCTTCCCCGGCTTAAATCATAAGGCGACAGTTGCAGTTTTACCTTGTCGCCGGGAAGTATGCGGATAAAATGCATCCTCATTTTGCCGGAAACATGAGCCAAAACTTTATGTCCGTTCTCAAGCTCAACTTTGAACATCGCATTGGGCAAGGCTTCGGTTACCGTCCCCTCCGTCTCTATCAATTCTTCTTTCATGTCAGCACTTCCGGTCCGTTGCTGGTGATTGCGACGGTATGCTCGAAGTGAGCCGAAGGCAGCCTGTCTTTGGTAACCACCGTCCAGCCATCATCCAGAATTTCAACTTCCCAACCACCCATATTCACCATCGGCTCAATCGCTAAAACCATTCCTTCCTCAAGAAGCAGTCCCTGATGAGGTTCTCCGAAATTGGGAATTTCCGGCTCCTCTTGAAGGCAGCGGCCGATGCCGTGACCTACAAATTGCCTGACGACGGAAAAACCGCGAGACTCAACATACCTCTGCGTAGCATAGGAAACGTCCCCCAGGTATTTTCCGGGCCTGGCTTGCCTTATGGCCCGCCACATCGCCTCTCTGGTAACCCGGATTAGTTTCCTGCGGGAAGAATCGATTTTACCTACGGGTAAAGTAATTGCGGCGTCGGCGAAATAACCCATATAGCACACCCCGAAATCAAGGCTGACGATATCTCCGGGCTTTAACTCTTTTCCGGGAACCGGAATGCCGTGGACCACCTCTTCGTTTACGGAAATACAGATATTCGCAGGATACCCCCTGTAGCCCTTAAATGCGGGCGCCGCGCCTTCCTTTTCGACGAGCTCGGCGGCTAAATCGTCAATCTCCCCGGTGATTCCTCCAGGAGCCACGCAGGTTTTTAAATTCTCGAGAATTCTTTTTAAAATCCGGCCCGCCGCTCTCATCAATTCAATCTCTTGCGGAGATTTTAAAGTTACCATTCAATTCGTCCAGTATTTTCTTGAGAACTATGTCCGCCTCTTCATCCGCCTGGATTTGAAGCAGCCTGCTTCTTTTTTTATAAAAATCGATTAAAGACTCCGCCTCTTTCCTGTATACTCTGAGCCGGTTTTTTATGGTTTCCTCTTTATCGTCGGGGCGCTGGTAGAGCAAGCCTTCGCAGTAATCGCAAATCCCCTCTTTTTTCGGAGGCATGTTTTTAACGTGAAAATTAGCCTGGCAACCGGAACAAATCCTCCTGCCCGAAAGGCGTTGAATTATTACTTCCTGGCTTGCCTCCAGGTTTATGACCGTATCGATTTCGCCTTTGCCGCCGGCCAGCTTCTCTTCCAGTCCGGCTGCCTGGTGAACGTTGCGGGGATAACCGTCAAGCACAAACCCCGTCTCCGCGTCCGGCTGGTTAATTCTGTTAAACACTAATTTATCCACCAGGGTATCGGGAACCAGCTCACCTTTTTCCATATAGCCCTTTGCCTGTTTGCCTAATGCGGTGCTGTTCCTCACTACCTGTCTTAGCAGGTCTCCGGAGCATATATGAGGTATATTAAGTTCTTTTGCCAGCGCTTTTGCCTGCGTGCCTTTGCCTGCGCCGGGCGCCCCCAGCAGTATCAATCTCATTCTATCTCCTGCCCCGGATTCTGCCGGCCCTCATAAATCCTTCGTAATGGTGCATCATAAGGTGCTATTCTATCTGTTTTATTGTATCCAGCATTACGCCGACCACGATTAATTTAGCCGTGCCGCCTAAAAATTAAGCGACCAGATAAGGCACTTTTAACCAGGCCATAATAAAATCCGGAAAAATAGCGATAAATGCGATAAACAGCGCTCCCGCCAGCGTTATTCGCGTCATAACGTATTCCAGATGCTCCGTAGTAGGGGCGCCGGGCCTTACTCCGGGTATAAACCCGCCGTACTTCTTCAGATTCTGCGCTATGTCCACCGGGTTAAAAACTATTGCGGTATAAAAATAACAAAAGAAAATTATCAAAACGGAGTAGAGCATTGTATATAATATGTGCCCTCTTCCCAGCATCTGGGCAAAGCGCTGGAAACTCGGATTCGGGACAAAGGAAGCGAGGGTTGCCGGAAAAAGAATTACGGATTGAGCGAAGATAATTGCGATTACCCCGGCCGTATCGACCTTGAGCGGGATATAGGTGCTCTGGCCTCCGTAGATTTTCCTGCCCACAATCCGCCTGGCGTATTGAATGGGAATCTTGCGCTGCCCCTGAGTAATGAAAGTAACCGCAACTACCACCCCGATAAAAAATACCGCCATAATCAGCACGGTGAACGGCTGAATCTGATTCAATCTGAGAGACGAAAACGTCTGATAGCCGGCTGCGGGAGCGCGGGAAATAATACCTATGGTAATAATCAAGGATATCCCGTTGCCGATGCCTCTTTCCTGAATTTGCTCGCCCAGCCACATTATAAAAATCGTTCCGGCGGTCAAGGTTATTACGGTGAGGATGCGGAACGGCCAGCCGGGATTGGAGACAATCATCAGTCCCTCAAACCTCGCCGGGTTTTCCAGCCACAGAGCGATAAAAAAAGACTGGACAATTGCCAGCGCAACTGTGCCGAAGCGGGTATATTGGTTTATCTTCTCGTAACCTGCGCGCCCCTCTTTGGATAACTTTTCCAGCGCGGGTATTACCGCGGTCAGCAGCTGCATTATAATCGAGCTGGATATATAGGGCATTATCCCTAAAGCGAATATGGTTAACCTGCCGAGCGCGCCGCCGGAAAACATATTAACGATTCCCAGCAAATTGCCGCCGGCGGTCTGGCCTATCCGCTGGAAGAACTGCGATAAGGCGGAGCCGTTAATTCCCGGCGTTGACACAAAGCACCCGAGCCGGTAAACAATGAGCAGCGCCCCCGTTATGAAAACGCGCTTTTTTAAGTCGGGTATCTTGAATGTATTTACTAAAGCAGAGAGCATGTTCCTCCGGTCTGCTCGATTTTACTCTTTGCGCTCTTTGAAAAAGCGGACGCCTCGACCTTTAACGGCCTGTCGAGAGAGCCGCCGGCAAGGATTTTAACGGGTCTTTCTTTGTCTTTTATTAAATTATATTTTTTAAGAATTTCCGGATTAACGGAATCCTCTTTAATTTTATTTAAGTCTTTAAGATTGATTATCTGGTATTCTTCTCTTTCGCGGCTGCTAAATCCGCGCTTGGGAATTTTCCTAATCAAAGGCATCTGGCCGCCTTCGAACCCCCGATAATAATGGTGCCCGGTGCGCGAGGTTTGTCCTTTGCTTCCCCGGGTGGATGTCTTGCCGTGCCCGGAGCTCGATCCCCGGCCTAAAATTTTCCTACTCTTATGAGCGCCTCTGGGCGCCTTTAAATTGTGCAAACCGATTACCATCTTCTTCTTTTAATTTTATGGTTTCAAGTTTGTCAACCCCTGCATCGTGGCCTTGACCACGTTGATCGGGTTGTTGGATTTAAGGCATTTGGTCAATATGTCCTTAATCCCCGCCGCTTCGCAAATTGCCCTGACCGGCCCGGCCGCGATTATTCCCGTTCCTTCAGAGGCGGGTTTCAGCAGAACCTGCGCGGCCCCGAACTTTCCTATTATCTTATGGGAGATAGTCGTGCCGTACACGGGAACGCTAATCAGGTCTCTCCTGGCTTTACTCAGCCCCTTGCGAATAGCCTCGGCTACCTCTCTGGCTTTTCCCAAGGCAATGCCCACGTTTCCCTGCGTATCTCCCACTACCACCAGGGCCGAGAAGGAAAGCCTTTTCATTCCCTTGGTGACTTTTGATACCCGGTTTATGCAAACAATCTTCTCAATGTATTCCGCTTGTTGTCTGGTACCTATGATTTCGGCCATATCTTAAAAAACTATACCTCCTTTTCTTAAGCTTTCTGCCAATGCTTTTATCCGGCCGTGGTAAGGATAGCCGCCCCGGTCGAAAATAACCTGAGTAATCCCTTTCTGCTTGAGCTTCTGGGCGGCGGCATTTCCCAGCGAGTCCGCAGCGGATTTATTGCCGCCGTAGCCGACCTGAGCCTTAAGTTCCTTGCTCTGCGTAGATATCGAAAACAGGGTTTTTGCTTCAGCGTCGTCCACAACCTGGACGTAAAGATTCTTCAGGCTCCGGTGGACGCACAGGCGCGGGCGGCCGGGCATAGACCTCAATCGCTTGCGTATTCTCTCATGGCGCGCTGCTCTTCGTTTTTCTTTTATTGTTTGCATTTACCTGCCTTACTTGGTTATTGTCTTGCCGAGCTTCCTGCGCACATACTCGCCGGCGTAGCGAATACCTTTACCTTTATACGGCTCGGGCGGAAGAATCGCCCTTATCCGCGCGGCTACAGCCCCGACCTTCTCTTTATCAATTCCCTGTATTACGATTTGCGTCGGCTTGGGCGTTTCTATTTTTATGCCTTCGGGGATAGAGAAAACTACGGGGTGGGAAAACCTCAGCTGTAAGTTGAGGTTCTTGTCTTGCACTTGCGCGCGGTAGCCTACCCCGACAATTTCTAATTGTTTTGAATAGCCCTCGCTGACGCCCTTAATCATATTGTTAATCAGCGCGAAGGTAAGCCCGGCTTGAGCCTTGACTACCTTCTTATTAAAATCGCCCAGCAGCTTAATCCGGCCGTCTTTTAGTTCTATGTCCAAGAATTCTCCGGAGAATAGGCGGGACAGCTTACCCTTGGGGCCTTGGACGTCCAGATTATTTCCGCTTAACTGAACGTTCACGTCTTTGGGTACGGTTACGGCTTTTTTTTCCAATCTCGACATAACTTCCTCGTTTCCCGAAATCTTACCAGACGGATCCGATTACCTCTCCGCCGACTTTCTTTTCGCGAGCTTCTTTATCGGCAAGAATACCCTGAGAGGTGGAAATAAACGCTACTCCTCTGCCCCGCAAAACCGAGGGGATTTCGTGTTTCTTCGCGTAAATGCGCAACCCCGGCCTTGATACCCGCTTCAGGTTTTTTATCGCGGATTTGTTGCCGGTATATTTCAGGTAAATTCTCAAAATACCCTGTTTTTTGTCCTCCATAAATTTGTAGTTCTCGATGTAGCCTTCTCTTTTAAGAATCTGGGCGATAGATTGGACCATGGAAGAAGCAGGCACCTCGGCGAACTCTTTTCTTACACGGGCGGCGTTGCGGATTATAGTGAATACGTCTGCTACTAAATCTGTTCTCCCCATTTTATCCCGCTCCTTCTCTCTTATCCCGCAGCGTTATTAAATTCATTTTTTAATATCTAAGGGGGCTTGCAAGGGTCACCAGCTTGCTTTTTTTATTCCCGGGATTAAACCCTGCCAGGATAATTCTCTAAAACATATACGGCAGACTTTAAACCTTCTTAAATATCCCCCCGACCTTCCGCAAATCGAGCAGCGGTTATATTTCCTGGAAGAAAATTTGGGAGTCCGTTTCCACCTTTCAATCTGTGATTTTTTAGCCATATTAAATGAGCGCATAACTTACGGAGCGCGAAGTGCGACGTAAGTTATAAGCGCGAATTTACCCTTGACATCGAAGATGTCAAGGGTTAAGTTCTGGCCTCACTTGAAAAGGCATGCCGAATAATTTCAAGAGCTGCACAGCCTCTTCTTTTGATTTAGCGTTCCCGATAACAAAATTTATATCCATTCCCTGAGTCTGCACTAACTTATCGTAATCTATTTCGGGGAAAATTATCTGTTCTGAAATACCGAAAGAATAATTATAGTTCTTATCGAAAGAGCCGGTGGACAATCCCCTGAAGTCGCGGATGCGCGGCAGGGCAACGTTAATCAGCCGGTCTAAAAATTCGTACATCCGGTCTCTTCTCAAAGTAACTTTGCATCCTACAGGCTGTCCGACCCTCAGCTTAAAATTGGAAATTGCCTTTTTAGAACGCCGGATAATCGGCCTCTGGCCGCTGAGCAGGGCAAGCTCCTCCATACACCTGTCCAAAATTTTAATATCGCTTAACGCTTCCCCTACGCCCATGTTTATCACTATCTTTTCCAGGCGCGGCACGGCATTTTTATTTTTAATGCCGAATTGCTCCTGTATCCGGGGCGCGATTTCGTTTTTGTATCTTTCGCGTAAACGGGGTACCATCGTAATCTTTTATATAGGCTCCTTACACTTCTTGCATACACGCAATCTCGTTCCGTCCGGCTGGACGGAGAATCCGGCGCGGGTTTTGCGGTTGCAATTCTTACAAATTAATATAAGGCTGGAAATATGCACGGATAAAGGGATTTGCACTATTCCCGTCTGCTGTTCCTGCTGTTTCCTGCGCTGGTGCTTTTTTACTAAATTTATACCCTCGACAATCGCGCGGTCTGTTTTAGGAAACATCCGCAGGACCTTGCCTCTCTTGCCTTTATCCTTACCGGCAATCACCTCTACCGTATCGTTTCGCTTGATTTTATACATTTCTAAAATTTATAAGACCTCGGGCGCCAACGAAATAATTTTGGTAAATTGTTTGTCGCGCAGCTCGCGGGCCACCGGCCCAAACACGCGGGTCCCGCGCGGATTTAGCTGGTCGTCAATAAATACGATGGCGTTATGGTCAAATCTTAATATTGAGCCGTCTTCTCTGATTATGGGTTGTTTGGTCCTGACTACCACCGCTTTTGCCACCTCTCCTTTTTTTACCACTGCGTCGCCGGAAGATTCTTTGACGTTAACTCTTATAATATCGCCTATCTCGCCGAAGAAAGTCCCTTTCCTGCCTAAGACGCCGATAAAGGACGCGCGTTTGGCTCCGGTATTATCGGCTACGTCAAGGATGGAACGCAACTGAATCATTTTAGTATCTCCAGCAGGCGCCAGCGCTTCTCTTTGGAGAGCGGCCGCGTTTCCTCTATTTTTACAAAGTTGCCTACTTTAGCCTTGTTGTGCTCGTCGTGCACCTTAAATTTATTGTATTTTTTAATAATCTTTTTATAACGGGGATGTTTGGTTAGGCGCATAACCTTCACGATTACCGTTTTCTGCATTTTGTCGCTCGTTACCCAGCCTGTCCGGGTTTTTCTTTTGGCCGCCTGTTCAATCATTTGTTCTTTCCCGCCCTCTGGTTTAAGATTGTTTTAATCCGCGCGATATCCTTCCTTACCCGCTTGAATAAATGCGGCTTTTCCACTCGTCCGGAATAGCGCTGCTGATTAAGTTTGAACAATTCCTGAAAAAGCGAATTCTCTTTACCTTTTAATTCTTCGTCGGTTAAATTGCGCAAATCTTTGACTTTGGTCATCTTTCCGGTAACCCTAAACCCTGTGCCGGGTTATAAACTTCGTTTTTAGAGGCAACTTATAAGCGGCCAGCCTGAAGCAGTGCCTGGCAAACTCCTCGGGGATGCCGCTTAACTCAAGCAGGACCTTCCCTCTTCTTACCACGCAGACCCAATGGTCCAGCTCGCCCTTGCCTTTGCCCATTCGGACTTCCGCCGGTTTTTTCGTAACGGACTTGTCGGGAAATATCCTTATCCAGAGCTTTCCGCCACCCCGCAGCTGGCGGGCTAACATCACGCGCACGGCCTCAAGCTGAGTGTTGGTTACCCAGCCGTTTTCCAGGGACTTGAGCCCGAACTCCCCGAAATTCAGCTGTAACCCCCGGGTAGCTACGCCCTTTCTTTTTCCTCTCTGCGATTTCCTGTATTTTACGCGCCTGGGCATTAACACCATTATTTTTCACCTTGTTTAGCCTTTTGCTGAGCCTCGGGTTGCTCGCTCTTGCGGTCGATTATGGTATCGCCCTTATAAATCCAGACCTTTACTCCTATGGTCCCGTATGCGGTATGGGCCTCGCCGAATCCATAATCTATATCGGCCCTTAAGGTCTGCAAGGGGACTTTCCCTTCCTTATAAGTCTCCCGGCGGGACATTTCAGCTCCGCCCAGCCGGCCGGCAACGGAAATTTTTATACCCATAACTCCCGCGCTTAACGACTGTTCTATCGCTCTTTTTATGGCCCGGCGAAAAGCCACTCTTTTTTCCAGTTGAAAAGCGACGCTTTCCGCTATCAATTGCGCATCCCGCTGGGGATTTTTTATTTCTTCGATGTCGATAGAAACCTCTTTATTTACCAGGCTGTTAATATCCTCTCTTAGCCGCTCAATCTCCTGTCCGTGGCGGCCTATAATCATCCCCGGGCGGGCAGTCTGAATTTTTATTCTAACCTTATCGGACAGACGCTCGATAATTATTTTGCTTATCGCGGCGAACTTTAATCTCCCCTTTATGAACTTGCGGATATTATAGTCCTCGAGGATATATTTGGGATACTCCTTCGAATGCGCAAACCACTGGCTCTGCCAGTCTTTAATAATGCCGATTCTTAGAATCAAAGGATGAACTTTTTGTCCCATACCCGTTACCTAAGTTAAAGGTTTTTTAAATCCAGCTCCACTTTAATATGCGATGTCCTTTTTTTTATCGGGGCCGCGCGGCCGAACGCCGCCGCCCTGTATCTTTTCCAGGCCGGCCCGTTATCGCAGATTATTCTGGAAATATAGAGCTGCTCCGGACCGAAACCCTTAATTTTCGCATTCGCTACGGCAGAATCTAAAATTTTTTTTAAATATTCCCGCGGACGGGCTTTTATGTTACAGAGGATAGCCATAGCGGATAAAACATCCTTTCCACGCAGTAAATTAATAACCCGCCTTGTTTTAGTCGGCGATATTCTTAAAAATTTTGCCTGAGCTTTCACGAGCATTTTTACGTTTTATCCGGCGATTTCTTTGCCTTTACGCCGCCGTGTTTTTTGAATATTCTGGTCGGCGCGAATTCTCCCAATTTGTGCCCGACCATATTCTCGGTAATAAAAACGGGAATATGTTTGCGTCCGTCATAAACGGCAAAAGTCAATCCCACAAAATCCGGGGTAACAGTCGAACGCCTTGACCAGGTCTTTATTGCCTGGCGCGAACCGGCCCGGCGCGCTTGCTCGACCTTTTTCTGAAGTTTTTCCTCAACAAAAGGACCTTTCTTGACTGACCTTGGCATACTTCAGCACCCCCTACTTTCTCTTTTTGAAGATATATTTATCCGAATACTTGTTTTTTTTCCTGGTTTTAAAACCCTTTGTCGGCTGTCCCCACTTTGAGACCGGATGGGGGTTGCCCTGACCGGACTTTCCCTCGCCCCCTCCGTGAGGATGGTCGACCGGATTCATAGCTACGCCTCTTGTCGTCGGCCTGATTCCCAGCCAGCGCATCCGGCCGGCTTTACCGATAGTCTGCTCTTCGTGTTCGATATTTCCCGTTTGGCCGATTGTCGCCCGGCACTCCGGCTTTATGAACCGCACTTCTCCGGACGGCATTCTGACATGAACGCTTTTTTCTTCGCGCGCTATTATCTGAGCGTACGAACCCGCGCTGCGCGCAATTTGACCTCCTCTGCCCGGGCTAAGTTCTATATTATGCACCATTATGCCCTGAGGAATATATTTTATCGGCATGGAATTACCGACTTTTATATCTGCCTCGCCCTCCCTGGAAGATACGATTTCATCCCCTATGTTCATTCCTAAAGGAGTCAGAATGTACCTTTTTTCCCCGTCGGGATACTCGACGAGCGCTATGCGGGCAGAGCGATTAGGGTCGTATTCGAAGGCAGCGACCTTGCCGGGGGTATCGAATTTATTCCGCTTAAAGTCTATGATTCTGTATAACCTTTTATGCCCCCCGCCCCTGTGCCGGACGGTGATACGGCCGTAACAGTTCCTGCCGCCTGTTCTTTTGAGCGGAACCACCAGCGACTTCTCCGGCTCCCGTTTGGTAATTTCTGAGAAATCGGATAGCTTGGTCCATCTCATCGACGGAGTTGTTGGCTTATATTTCTTTATTCCCATTTCAATGAGCCCACCCTTGACATCCCCGATGTCAAGGGTTAGCTAACCTCTATCTTTTGCCCTTCGGCAAGGGTCACTATTGCTTTTTTATAATCCGGGGTTTTGCCGAATTGAAATCTCATCCTTCGCAGCTTTCCCGGCTGCACCATCGTATTGACCTTTTTCACGTCTACTTTATAGATTTCCTGGACGGCCGTTTTTATAGCTGCTTTGCTGGCCCGCATATTTACCAAAAACAGGTATTTGCCCTCGGGCTCCTGCACCGTCGATTTTTCCGTCCTTAGCAAAGCTTTGACTATCTGATACGGCGATTCCATTGGGTCACTTTGTGTACGCGTCCTTTATTCTTCCGGCCAGAATCTTGAGCGCATTTAACGTAAGGATTAATTTATTGGCCGATAGAATCCGGTAAGCATTGGCGTCGGAAGCTCTGATTATTCCAAAAAACCCGATATTCCTGAAACTCAGCTTTGCGTTGATATCTATCTTCTCGAGCATAAGCAGAGTGCTTTTTTTCTCCAGTTTTAAGTTTGATAATATTTTAACCGCTTCTTTCGTCTTGGAAGAACCGATGTTCACCTCGTCCAAAATAAGCAGGTTGTTCTCGTTCAGTTTGGCATTTAAGCTGGACTTCAGAGCCGCTATTCTGATTTTTTGGGGTAACTCAAAACCGAAATCGCGGGGGTGCGGCCCGAAAATGACGCCGCCTTTTCTCCACAGAGGAGACCTTATAGAGCCTACCCGGGCCCGGCCCGTGCCTTTCTGCCGCCAGGGTTTTTTGCCGCTTCCGGAAACCTCCCCGCGCGTTAAAGTATCGGCTAACCCTTTCCGGCGGTTGGCTCTATACATCAAAACCGCCTGATAGAGCACGTCTTCGTTGACCTTTCCATCGAAAATTGCGGGGTCTAATTTTATTTTTTGCGTCTCTTTGCCTTGTTGGTTATATACCGGTAACTGCATTGACATCAGGATTTTTTCTTAGCTTTTTTTATGAGCAATTTGCTGTTTCTGTGACCCGGCACCGCTCCTTCTACCGCCAAAAGATTGTGCTCTTTATCCAGCTTGATTATTTGTAAATTCTGCACGGTTACCTTCTTATTGCCCATATGGCCGGGCATATGCTTGCCTTTAAAGACCCTGCTCGGGCTGGCGCTTGCGCCGATAGAACCTACGCGGCGATGAGACATTGAGCCACGGGTCTTGGGACCGCCGCTCCAATTCCACCGCTTCATTCCGCCCTGAAACCCTTTGCCTTTAGAGACGCCCGTAATGTCAACAAAATTTCCCGGCTTAAACTGAGCGGTTTCTTGTTCTTGCTCCTGCCCTTGTTCCGGGGAAGGCTCTATCTCGATAACCGTAACCGGACACCTCTTGCCTTCCTCGGTAAAGATATGGGTCATCCCTATTTTTTTCCCCGATAATTTTATCATCGCTTCACTTATTTTATTTCCACATCAACACCTGCCGGTAAATTCAGCTTTCTTAGAGCGTCGACGGTTTTTGAAGTAGGCTCCAGTATTTCCAAAAGTCTCTTGTGTATCGATAGCGCAAATTGCTCGCGGGACTTTTTATCTATAACCGGCGAACGCAAAACAGTATACAGCTCTTTTTTGGTAGGCAGAGGAATAGGGCCGTGCAGGACTGCTCCTGTCCGGCGCACCGTTTCCACTATATCGCCTACCGTTCGATCTAACAGGCGGTGGTCGTAAGCCTTAAGTTTTATCCGAATTTTTTCCATAGCTTACTGGATACTGCTTCTCTGTGAGTTACTGAATTATTTCCGAGACGACCCCGGCTCCTACCGTATGACCGCCTTCGCGGATAGCGAACCTGGATTCTTTTTCCAACGCTATAGGCACTATCAGCTCCACTTCCAGATTGGCATTGTCTCCGGGCATAACCATTTCAGCGCCCTGAGGCAACTTAACCGACCCGGTAACGTCCGTGGTCCTGAAGTAGAATTGAGGTCTATAGCCGCTGAAGAAAGGCGTATGTCTTCCGCCTTCTTCTTTGGTTAAAACATAAACTTGTGCCTTAAACTTGGTATGAGGCGTAATCGAGCCCGGCGCAGCCACAACCATTCCGCGCTCAAGCTCTTTCTTGTCCATACCCCTTAAAAGCAACCCTACGTTATCTCCGGCTTGCGATTCGTCAAGGATCTTTCTGAACATCTCGATTCCGGTCACGACCGTCTTTCTCGGTTCCGGCCTTAACCCGACGACATCAACCTCGGCATTAAGACTGACTTTGCCGCGCTCGACCCTTCCCGTGCCGACTGTTCCGCGGCCTTCGATTGTGAACACATCCTCAATTGCCATAAGGAACGGCTTATCCAGTTCCCGCTTGGGCAAGGGGATGAATTCGTCCACCGATTTCATTAAATCGAGAATCGGCTTGCAGCTCGGGCAGTCATCCTTGCCGCAGCCGCAATTCATCGCGTTTAAAGCGCTCCCCTTTATAATCGGTGTCTTGTCGCCGGGAAATTCATACTTTGTCAACAAATCTCTCACTTCCATTTCAACCAGGTCAATCAATTCCGCATCCGATACCATATCCACTTTGTTGAGGAAAACCACGATAGAGGGAACGTTTACCTGGCGGGCTAACAGGATGTGCTCGCGGGTCTGAGGCATCGGGCCGTCGGCGGCGGAAACAACCAGTACCGCGCCGTCCATTTGAGCCGCTCCGGTGATCATATTCTTGATGTAATCTGCGTGGCCCGGGCAGTCAATGTGCGCATAGTGGCGATTATCGGTCTGGTATTCAACGTGGGCGATATTGATTGTTACGCCTCTTTCCTTCTCTTCCGGAGCGTTATCAATCGAGTCGAAACTCCTTGCCTCGGCATATCCTTTTTTATTAAGCACCATGGTTATTGCCGAGGTTAAAGTTGTTTTTCCATGGTCTACATGGCCAATGGTTCCGATATTTAAATGCGGCTTAGTCCTGACAAATTTCTCCTTAGCCATCTCTACCTCCTTTTTTTTATAGTATAGGAAAGTATAGAACACTTTCCTAACCACTGAAAATCGCATTGAAATTATCGCGAAGCGATTTTCTTGTCAGCCAGCCTGCCGAACTGCTGGCCTGCCTGCCTGCCGGTAGGCAGGCATCAACGCGGCCTGCCTGACGGGGTGCTTATCGACAAACCGATAATTTTCTCTGCTATATATGAAGGCACCTTGGCATAATACGAGGGCTCCATTGTATAGGTTCCCCGACCCTGGGTCAGGGACCTCATGATTGTAGCATAGTTAAATACCTCGGCCAAAGGAACGTAGGCGCGAATAATGCGCAGCTGCTTACGCTGATTCAACGCGCCGACCTTGGCTCTGCGGCCGTTTAAATCCCCTAAAATCTGCCCCATATATTCTTCGGGCACCACTATTTCCAAATCCATTATCGGCTCCATCAGAACGGGGCTGCCTTTCTTGATTCCGTCGTTGAAAGCCATTCCCGCAGCCACCTGAAACGCCAATTCCGAAGAATCCACTTCGTGATAAGAGCCGTCCATTAAAGTAACCGCAATATCGGTAACCGGATACCCTGCCAGACAGCCGCTTTTCGCCGCGTTTCTCACGCCCTCTTCCACCGCGGGAATAAACTCGTTCGGTATTGAACCGCTTTTTATCTTATCCGTAAAAGTTATCCCGGTCCCGGGGGTCTCTTGCGGCTCCAGCCGAAGAACAACGTGGCCGTACTGGCCGTGCCCTCCGGTCTGGTGGACGAATTTCCCGGTCGAGCTCACCTTTCTGGTAACGGTTTCGCGGTAAGCCACCTGAGGTTGACCTACTTTGGCCTCAATATTGAATTCGCGCATCATCCTGTCAACGGCTATTTCCAGATGCAGCTGACCCATTCCGGATATCAGGGTCTGGCCGGTTTCCGAATTATAACTAACCGAGAAGGTGGGGTCTTCGTCCTCCAGTTTTCTTAAGGCAAAGCCTAACTTTTCCTGGTCTTCTTTTCCTCTCGGTTCGATGCTCATCGAAATAACCGGCTCGGGAAAACGGATTTTTTCGATAATAATAGGTGCGTTTTCGTCGCAGAGAGTATCGCCTGTCTTGACTTCCTTTAAACCGATAACGGCAACTATGTCTCCCGCGCGGGCGTACTCCACTATTTCCTGACGATTAGCGTGCATGCGCACAATTTTGGTAACCCGCTCTTTTATTCTCCGGGAGGCATTGTA
Source organism: Candidatus Omnitrophota bacterium (assembly GCA_043812035.1). GTDB lineage: Bacteria > Omnitrophota > Gorgyraeia > Gygaellales > JAHJCI01 > CAYMKG01. Next base: position 23,838 of record JBDRMR010000034.1, on the reverse strand, counting down.
AACATATGTTCCGGACGTAAGCGTTCCCGAATAAACGCGGATAAAATTCAACCTCCCCACATACGGGTCGGACATTATCTTAAAGCAGAGAGCGCAGAAGGGCGCTTCGAAATCCACGGTTCTTTCTTCGTAATCTCCGGTGCTCGGCTCTATTCCCTTTATTGCCGGCACGTCGCAGGGAGAAGGCAAAAAGTCGCAAATTGCATCCATTAGCGGCTGTATCCCCTTATTCCTCAGAGACGCTCCGCACAGCACCGGCACAAACCTGTTTGCCAGAGTAGCGCGGCGGATTGCCGCTTTGATATCCTCAGGCCCGATCGGCTTGGCGTGAACAAACTTGTCCATTATTGCCTCGTCGCCTTCGGCCAGCCTTTCAATGAGGAGCTCGCGATATTTTTTTACGAGTTGCGCATAATCTTCGGGCACGTCCTCAACATCGAACTCTTTTACCGGTTCATCGCTAAAAATAAGCAGTTTCTCGTTAATCAAATCGATTATCGCCTTAAAGCCGTCCTCGATACCGTAAGGCAGCTGTATAGCGGCTGCATTGGCTGCTAACCGGCTGCGCATCTGCTCCAATGTCCCGAAAAAATCGGCGCCCACCCTGTCAATTTTATTAACGAACGCGAGCCGCCCTACGTTATAGCGGTCGGCCTGGCGCCAGACCGTCTCCGACTGCGGCTCAACCCCTCCTACGGCGCAAAATATAACTACGGCTCCGTCTAAAACCTTTAACGACCTTTCCACTTCAACTATAAAATCGACGTGGCCGGGCGTATCAATGATATTTATCTGGTGCTCGCGCCATAAGCACGTCGTTGACGCCGAGGTTATAGTAATGCCGCGCTCCTGCTCTTGAATCATCCAATCCATAGCTGCCGTGCCTAAGTCAACCTCGCCGATTTTATAAGACCTGCCGGTGAAAAACAGTATGCGCTCGGTAGTCGTGGTCTTTCCGGCGTCGATGTGCGCTATAAAACCCATATTGCGAATATTGTTTAAAGAATTGTTTTCCATATTTATTAGCGTATAGCGTAGAGCGTATAGCGGATAGAGAATACTAAACGCTACACGCTATACGCTTTTATTACCACCTGAAATGCGCAAACGCACGGTTTGCCTCAGCCATCTTATGGAGGTCGTCCCGCTTCTTTACAGCGGAGCCCTCGCCTTTATAAGCCGCGATTAACTCATCGGCCAGCTTTACTTCCATCGGCCTGCCTTTCTTAGTCCTGGCAAAATCTCTAACCCACCGCAAAGCCAAAGATAAACCCCTTGCCTTATTTACCTCAATCGGGACCTGATAGGTGGCGCCTCCGATTCTTCTTGATTTTACCTCCAGACGCGGCCGGACGTTTTCCAGCGCCTTGTGGAACACCATGAGAACGTCGGACTCGCCGGTTCTTTCCTTAACTATATCGAACGCCCCGTAAACAATCTTTTGAGCAACAGTCATCTCCCCGCGCAGCATTACCATATTTATGAATTTGCTGACGCTTTTACTGTTGAATTTCGGGTCCGGCATTACTTCTCTGGCTTGCGCTTTTCGTCTTCTCATCTTAATCCTACTTAGGTCTTTTCGCTCCGTATTTAGAACGGGACCTTCTTCGCTGGGCTACGCCTGCGGCGTCTAAAGTGCCCCGCACTATGTGATAACGGACTCCCGGTAAATCCTTTACGCGCCCGCCTCTAACCAGGACGATAGAATGCTCCTGCAGGTTATGGCCTTCTCCCGGTATATAAGCGGTGACTTCGATACCGGTGGTTAGCCTGACTCTGGCAATCTTACGCAGGGCGGAATTGGGTTTCTTGGGCGTCATAGTCCGCACCTGGATACATACCCCTCTTCTCTGCGGGCAAGACTTCAGAGCGGGAGATTTTGTTTTTTTAGTCTTATTTGCGCGCCCTTTTCTTATCAGCTGAGTAATTGTAGGCATATCTATTTGCTATCTTTTTCTATTTCCACATCCTTATGCAGGCCGAACCCCGTCCCGGCAGGAATTAATTGCCCTACGATTACGCTTTCCTTCAGCCCGTATAATCCGTCTTGCTTACCGGAAGCCGCCGCATCCGACAATACGCGGGTCGTTTCCTGAAAGCTCGCGGCAGAAATGAAACTTTCAGTGCTTAAGGATGCCTTGGTAATGCCCTGCAACTGCGGAGTAGCGGAAGCGGCATTTCCCCCTTTTTTCATTACGCGGGCGTTCTCCTTTTTGAATTTCCATTTATCCACATATTCTCCGGGCAAAAATTCCGTGTCTCCGGCATCTTCGATTCTAACCTTTTTCAGCATTTGGCGGATAATCAACTCTATGTGTTTATCGTTTATCTGGACTCCCTGGAGCCGGTAAACCTCCTGAACTTCATTAACCAGGTATTCCTGAAGCGCCTTATCTCCACAGACGCTTAATATATCCTGCAGAACCACGGGTCCGTCGGTGAGCTGCTGGCCCGCTGCCACGCGGTCGCCTTTGTAAACATTGGGATGTTTGCCGTGAGGAATTATGTATTCCCTTTGCATTCCCGTGGGAGAGCGCACAATGATTACGCGCTGCGCTTTCTTTGTCTCTCCGAACTCCACAAAACCGTCTATTTCGCTGATTATTGCCGGATTCTTAGGCCTGCGTGCCTCAAACAACTCGGCAACGCGCGGCAGACCGCCGGTTATATCGCGGGTTTTGCTGATAGTCCGGGGGGTTTTTGCCAGTAAATCACCGGCCTTTACCCTTTGGCCGTCTTTCGCCAAAATGTGAGCGCCCACAGGAATAGGGTAAATCCCCAGCATCTCACCTTTGTCGTCCAGAATCAACATCTGAGGATGAAATTCTGGCTTGTGTTCAATCAGCACATACTCCGTAACCTTGGTTACGGGGTTGAATTCCTCTTCCAGGGTTACGTTTATGGTCAAGTCTTCGTGCTTTACCTTACCGCTAACCTCGGTTAACACCAGCGATGTGTAGGGGTCCCAATTTATGAACGACACGCCCTTGTTTATTTCCTCGCCGTCGCTGACTGAAATAATAGCTCCGTGAGGCACGGGATGGCGCTCTAGCTCTCTGCTCTCTTTATCGTTAATGCTGATAGAGCCGTTGCGGTTAAGCACGATAAATTCCTTATTTCTTTCAACTGTTCTGAGATTATGGTATTTAAGCACGCCTTTATTTTTGGATTTAATGAAGGAACGCTCAACGATGCGGGATGCGGTTCCTCCGATGTGGAAGGTGCGCATAGTCAGCTGGGTGCCGGGTTCGCCGATACTCTGGGCGGCAATTATTCCGACTGCTTCTCCGCCTTCCACCGTCTTACCGCGCGCCAGGTCTTTTCCGTAACACTTCGCGCATACGCCGCGTTCCGTTTCGCAGGTCAGAACGCTGCGAATTCTAATCCTTTCGATTCCCAGCCTTTCGATTACCGCGGCCTTTTCATCGGTAATTTCTTTTCCCGCCTCTACTATAACCTGGTCGGTGATTACGTCCACGACGTTATCCAGAGCCGTGCGGCCTATTATTCGCTCACTAAGCGGGACGACGATTTCGTCTCCCTCGATGATAGCCGATACGGTAATGCCGTTTAAGGTGCCGCAGTCGTCTTCCAGGACGATTACTTCCTGAGCCACGTCGATAAGCCTGCGGGTCAAGTATCCGGCATCCGCCGTCTTTAAGGCCGTGTCAGCCAGTCCCTTTCTGGCTCCGTGAGTAGATATAAAGTATTCCAAAACGGTCAATCCTTCGCGGAAGTTAGCCATAATCGGGCTTTCGATGATTTCTCCGGAAGGCTTGGCCATAAGCCCGCGCATTCCGGCCAGCTGCCTGATTTGCAGACGGGAACCCCTGGCTCCGGAATCCGCCATCATAAATATCGGGTTAAACGGGTCCATGCCCGAAAACAGATAATCGGAAACGCGGTCAGTTGCGTGAGTCCAGATGTCCACTACCCGGTTATATCTTTCTCTCTGGGTAATTATTCCTTTTTGGTATTGCTCCTCAACCTTCTTTACTTCCTCCTGAGCTTTCCTGAGAACCTCGGCTTTCTCTTTGGGTATCTGAAGGTCATCTACGGCAATGGAGATTCCTCCCAGGGTAGCGTATTCGAACCCGAGGTCTTTTATGGCGTCCAGCAATTTGATTGTCCGGGTATGGCCGAAACGGCCGTAGCACTCCTGGATGATTTCCGCGACATTCTTCTTGTTCAGCTCCTTGTTAACGAATCCGAAATCCGGAGGCAGCAAGCCGTTGAATATAATCCTCCCGGGCGTTGTGGGGATGATTTGCTTTTCCTCTACAACTTTTCTCTCTTCCAGATCGAAAATCTTATCCTGCCTTAATTTTATCTTTGCGTGCAGGTCTATCATGTCGTCGTTTAATGCGCTCGTTACTTCATCTATGTTTGCGAAGAAATTCCCTTCTCCCCGACAGCCCGGTTTTTCTTTGGTCAGGTAAGAGCAGCCCAAAATTATGTCCTGCGTGGGACTGGTTATGGGGAGCCCGTTTGCGGGAGAAAATATATTGTTGGTGGAAAGCATTAGAACGCGGCACTCCATCTGCGCTTCTAAGGATAAGGGAACGTGCACGGCCATCTGGTCGCCGTCAAAATCCGCGTTAAAAGCGGTGCAGACCAGTGGGTGGATTTTAATCGATTTGCTTTCTGTCAGTTTCGGTTGAAAAGCCTGAACGCTTAACCGGTGCAAGGTAGGCGCCCGGTTCAACAGTATCGGGTGGTCCCGTATCACTTCCTCCAGAATATCCCAGACTTCTATCTTGCCGCGCTCCACCATACGGCGCGCGCCTTTAATAGTATGGACAAAGCCTTTTTCGCGCAGCTTCCTGATGATAAAAGGCTCGAACAGCTCTATAGCCATCTGCTTGGGCAGGCCGCACTCATGCATATTCAGGTTCGGTCCGATTACGATTACCGAGCGGCCGGAATAATCAACGCGCTTGCCCAGCAGGTTCTGGCGGAACCGGCCTTGTTTGCCTTTAAGCATATCCGAAAGCGACTTTAGCGGCCGGTTATTCGCGGTTAACACCGGCCTGCCGTGCCTGCCGTTATCCAGAAGCGCATCTACCGCCTCCTGCAGCATTCTTTTTTCGTTGCGGATAATAATGTCCGGGGCTTTTAAATCTATCAATTTTTTCAAACGGTTGTTGCGGTTGATTACCCGCCTGTATAAATCGTTCAAATCCGACGTAGCAAACCTGCCTCCGTCTAAAGGCACGAGCGGCCTTAAGTCGGGAGGAATGACCGGCAAAACCTCCAATATCATCCACTCGGGGCGATTCCCGGACTTTTTAAAGTCCTGGACTATCTTGAGGGTCTTGAGCATCTTCCGGTTATTGAGAGCCTCTTTGGAATTAGCCAGGTTCTTTTTGAGCTTGGCGATTAGGCTGTCCGAATCCAGGCCTTTCAACATATCCCGGATTGCCTCCGCGCCTATTTTAGCCGTAAAAGCAGAACCGTATTTTTCCCTGGCTTCGCTGTATTTATCTTCGGTCAGGAGCTCGTGTCTCTTGAGGGGCGTTTCCCCGGGGTCAAGGACTATATACTGTTCGTAATATATAACCCTTTCCAGCTCCCGCAGTCCCAGATTCAGCAAAGCGGATAAGCGGCTGGGAACAGCCTTGAAAAACCACACGTGGGTCGAGGGAGCCGCCAGCTCGATATGCCCCATACGCTGGCGCCGGACAACGGAATGGTCGATAGTAACTCCGCAGCGGTCGCAGGTAATCCCCTTAAACTTCATTCCCTTGTACTTGCCGCAGTGGCATTCCCAGTCCCGCACCGGGCCGAATATTTTTTCGCAGAATAAGCCGTCTTTCTCGGGCTTTAAGGTGCGGTAATTAATGGTCTCCGCCTTTTTTACTTCTCCGAAAGACCAGCTCCTTATAACCTGGGGTGAAGCTATTTTTATGCTTATGTTGTCAAATTGAGTCAATTCTTCCATATTTTCCGATTACTGCGCCTTGCTTTTTACTTTTTCGGTTCGCACGTCCAGGCATAAGCCCTGTAATTCCTTGACTAAAACGTGAAAAGATTCGGGAGTGCCCGAACTTAAACGGTGCTCTCCCTTAACAATCGCCTCGTAAATGCGGGTCCGGCCCGATACGTCGTCGCTTTTTACCGTCAGCATTTCCTGCAAGCTGAACGCGGCGCCGTAAGCCTCTAATGCCCAGACCTCCATTTCTCCGACGCGCTGGCCGCCGAATTGAGCCTTGCCTCCCAGCGGCTGCTGGGTCACCAGAGAATAAGGGCCGATAGAGCGGGCGTGTATCTTATCCTCAACCAGGTGGACCAGCTTCATCATATAGATGAAACCCACGCATATCTTCTGGCCAAAGGGTAATCCCGTGTACCCGTCGTATAATGTTATTTTTCCGTTTTCGGGCAGCCCCGCCTTGCGCAGAATCTCTTTAATCTCTTCCTCTTTGGCTCCGTCGAACACGGGAGAACTCAGCTTAATGCCTAAAACCTGAGCCGCCCAGCCCAAATGGGTCTCAAGAATCTGGCCGATGTTCATACGGGAAGGCACGCCCAAGGGGTTTAAAACTATGTCTACCGGCTGCCCGTCGGGAAGATAAGGCAAATCTTCTTCGGGCAAGATTCGCGCCACTACCCCTTTGTTGCCGTGCCGGCCGGCGAGCTTGTCTCCTTCCTGCAATCTGTGTTTGGCGGCGACGTAAACTACTACGCGCTTTAAAACGCCGCTGGGCAATTCATCCCCCCGGCGCAGACCCTCAATCTCCCTCTGCTGCTGAAGCAGCAGGGCCTTAACCTGCTCATTATAGGACTCGTCGATGCGCTTGGCTTCTTCGTTGTCGGAGAAATCAAGCTTGTCTATTCTGTCTTTGCTTACCTTCAGGACTTCCGCCAGGCGCGCAACTCTCTCCTTCTGGATATAGCCTATCTCTTCCTTATAATATGCCTTTAATTCTCTGATTTTGGCCAGTTCTTTCTTTTTCTCTTCCTTTGATTTCCTGCCTCTTTCCCGGCGCGCAAATACGTGCACGCTCACCACTACTCCCCCTATTCCCGGAGGAGTAACCAACGAGGTATCGCGGACGTCCTCGGCCTTTTCCCCGAAGATTGCCCGCAACAATCTCTCTTCGGGAGAAAGCTCGGATTCGGTTTTAGGCGTTACCTTACCCACCAGGATATCCCCGGGGCTGACCTGGGCGCCGAGGCGGATAATGCCGTTCTCGTCGAGGTTGCCCAGAGCCTCCTCGCCTACGTTCGGTATATCGCGGGTTATCTCTTCGTTGCCCAGCCTGGTCTCGGTAGCTTCGACTTCAAACTTCCTGACATGTATAGAGGTAAAGGCATCCTCCTTGACCACCTTCTCGCTTACAAGAATGGCGTCTTCGAAGTTATATCCGCGCCAGGGCATAAACGCCACCAGCAGATTCCTGCCCAGAGCAAGCTCTGTTTTATCCGTTGCCGTCCCGTCGGCAATAACCCGGCCTTTCTCTACATAATCTCCCGGTTTGACTATAGGGCGTTCGTTTATGCAGGTATCCGCGTTGGTCCGGATAAACTTTTTCAATTTGTAGGTTATTTTTCCGACGGTGATGGAAGAGGCGTCTACGGCCGTAACCTTGCCCGCTTCTTCGGCAATTACCACTGCTCCCGAATCCCTGGCCACCTTATCTTCAATCATCGTGCCCACCAGCGGCGCCTCGGGGAACATCAGGGGCACAGCCTGCCTTTGCATATTCGAGCCCATTAAGGCCCGGTTGGCGTCATCGTGTTCCAGGAAAGGAATCAGGCAGGTAGATATGGAAACCAATTGTTTGGGAGAAACGTCCATATATTCGACCTTCTCGGCCTTAACCTTGGGGAAGTTTCCTTTAAAGCGGCACAAAACGTCCCCCTCGATGAATCTTCCGTCGGGGTCCATCGGGGCATTCGCCTGAGCGATTACTTTCTCTTCTTCGATGTCGGCGGTTAAATATTCGATTTTACGGGTAACCCTGCCTTCCTCGACCTTTCTATAGGGGGTTTCCAGCAGCCCTAATTCATTGACCTTGGCGTAAGTCGCCAGCGAAGCGATTAATCCGATATTAGGCCCTTCGGGCGTCTCGATTGGGCATAAGCGGCCGTAATGGGAATAATGGATATCCCGGACTTCGAAACCGGCGCGTTCCCGGGAAAGCCCGCCCGGCCCCAAAGCGCTTAACCTGCGCTTGTGGGTCAGTTCTGCCAGCGGGTTTACCTGGTCCATAAACTGCGATAATTGCCCGCGCGCAAAAAAATCGTGGATTTGATTGGAAAAAAGCTTAAAATTGATAAGATGGTGGATATTCAGCTCTTCGGACCCTCCCAGAATGGAGAGTCTTTCCCTAATCGAGCGGTCCAGGCGCGCCAGGCCTATCCTGACTTGATTGCAAATCAATTCGCAGATAGTTTTTACCCGGCGGTTACCTAAATGGTCGATGTCGTCTATCTTCCCGAAGCCGTCTTTCAGGCGGATAAGGTATTCTATTACCCTGCCTACCGTCTCCGAATCGAGGATACGCTTGTCCAGAGACACTTCCATTCCGAGTTTTCTGTTTAGGATGAACCTGCCCACTCTTTCCAGGTCATAGCGGCGGGGGTCGAAGAATAGCCGGTAAAATAAATTTTCGGCTGCCTCTAAAGTTACCGGCTCGCCGGGGCGCACTTTGCGGTAGAAGTCCAACAGCGCTTCTTCCTTATTCTTGGTATAGTCTTTCTTCAGGGTATTGATTACCTGCGGATATTCTTTTGAGAAAAGTTTAATGATTTCTTCGTCGGCAGAAAAGCCCAGGATTCGCAGGATTTGGGTAGCCGGGAAGTTTCTGCGCCTGTCCACAACCGCAATGATAATCTCGGACAGGTCGTATTTGAATTCGAGCCAGGCTCCGCGATAAGGAATAATCCGGCCGTAATATATTTTTTTACCGCTGGGGTGCAGCTCCTCTTCAAAGGAGACGCCCGGGGAACGCTGAAGCTGGTTTACGATGACGCGCTCGTCGCCGTTTATAACGAATGAACCGATGGGCGTCATAAGAGGGATTTCGCCGAAATACGCGTCCTGCTCGATACTCTCGCGGGCGGTAATAAACCTGAATTTTATTCTCAGGGGAGAGGCGTAAGTCATTGCCCTGCGCTTACATTCCTCTAAATCGTATTTTGGCTTCCCGAGGGAGTAACTGATAAACTCAATGCGAAGGCGGCGGTCATGGCTTTCGATTGGAAAGAACCCCAGCAGTATCTCCTGTAAGCCTATCGGCCTTCGTTCGTGAGGCGGGATATCTGTTTGAAGAAAATCCCTGTAGGAGTTTAACTGATGCTCCAGCAGAGCGGGTATCTCGTATATCTCTTTAAGTTTTCCGAAACTTTTACGTTCTGTCATTGTCCGGGAAAGGGTTAACAGGCTTATTTAAGCTCAACCGTCGCGCCTGCCGCCTCCAGTTTCTTTTTCATCTGTTCCGCTTCTTCTTTGGTCACTCCCTCTTTCAGCGGTTTGGGAGCGGAATCTACCAGGTCTTTTGCCTCTTTTAATCCCAGGTTAGTCATAGCCCGCACTTCCTTTATTACGGCAATCTTGGTTCCTCCCACGGCGGTCAGGACCACGTTGAAGCTGGTCTTTTCTTCGCCGGCCGCAGCCTGTCCGGGAGCGCCTCCCGCCTGAGGCATTGCCGCCATTGCCGGCATCGCCGCCTGAACGCCGAATTTCTCCTCCAGGGCTTTAACCAAATCTGAAAGCTCCAGAACGGTCATACCCTCGATGGATTTAATCAGCTCTTCCACTTTATTTGCAACCATTTTTCCCTCCCTGTTTACCCTCTCTTGTTTTTTACTTAATCCTTATCACTTAATCCTTACTGCTTCTTCTTATCTTTAACCTGGCTCAACGCCCATACCAATTTATTCAAAATTTGTTTCAGGCTGAACACAAAACCGGAAATAGGGAACTTTAATCCCCCCAGCAACCGGCTGTGCAATGCGGACAAAGACGGTATCCTGGAAAGAGCTTTGATTTCTTCTTCGGTTACGATTCTGTCTTTTAAAAATCCGGCTTTTACCTCTAAATTTGCGTTCCGCTTAAGAAATTCATAAATTACCCTGGTCGTGGAAATCAAATCCTTCCCGACGAAAATCAGCCCGCACGGCCCCGATATCCGCGACTGTAATTCCTGATGGGACTCAAGGACCCGCTTGCTGACGCTGTTTTTTATCACCATAAGAGACGAATCTACCCCGGACAGCGAGTTTCTTAAAACATTCAGGTCGGAGGCCGAGAGTCCGGAATAGCCGACAAGGAGAAAGCCGTCCGAATCTTTCAACCTTTCTTTCAGGACCTTCTGTGTCTCTTCCTTAATGAGTAATCCTAATTTCTTCATAACCTGAATCCGGTTGCCGGGCTTGCGTTAAATGCTGATTCTTAGCCCCGGGCTCATAGTCGAGCTCAGAGACATGTTTTTAATATATTTTCCCTTCAACGCGGCGGGCCGGGCAGCGCTTATCGCCTCGATAAGCGTCGAGGCATTCTCCTTTAATTTATCCTCGGAAAACGAAGCCTTGCCTATATTTAAATGGATGCCTCCCTGCTTATCCACCTTAAACTCCACCTTGCCCTTGCGTATCTGCTCAATCGCCGCAGCCACGTCGTTAGTTACCGTTCCGGTCTTCGGGCTGGGCATCAGCCCCTTGGGGCCTAAAACCTTACCCAACCGCGACAGCTCCTTCATCATCTCCGGCGTGGCAACGGCGCGGTCGAAATCCATAAACCCTTTGCTGACCTTATCAATCAAATCCGTGCCGCCCGCGTAATCCGCGCCGGCTTCCTGGGCCTGTTTTTCCTGTTCGCCCTTAGCAAAAACCGCTATCCTGACTTTCTTGCCGGTCCCGTGAGGCAAGACTACCGTGCCCCTGACCATCTGGTCGGCTTTTTTCGGGTCTACGCTTAGATGAAAATGCAAATCTACGGAACTGTCGAACTTCGTGTTCGAGGCTTTTTTAACTATCGAGATTGCCTCGCCCAAAGAATAAAATTCCTTTTCCCCGAACAGACTCGAAACCTCTTTATATCGCTTGCTGCGCTTTTTCATCTTAATTAATCCCGCCGGCGCTGCCTTATTTGTTTCTTACAGGTTTTGCGCAGCTTCTTTTTCGGCGTCGCTCTTGGCCTTCTCCTCCAATGCCTTTTCTTCCTCCGAAACAACCTTTATCCCCATGCTGCGGGCAGTGCCTTCGATTATCTTAACCGCTCTTTGAAGATTCGGCGTATTTAAGTCTTTGGTTTTTTGCTTGGCTATCTCTTCTATCTGTTGATGGGTTATGCTGGCGATTGTTTCCTTTCCCGCGGTGCCGCTGGCTTTAGCCAGATTGCAGGCCCGTTTAATAAGTATGGACGAAGGCGGGCTCTTTATGATAAAAGAGAAGGTCCTGTCCTGATACACGCTTATCACCGCGGGCAATATCAGCCCCTCCCTGTCCTTAGTCTGCTCGTTAAACTGTTTGCAGAACTGCATAATATTTACGCCGTGCTGGCCCAGCGCAGGGCCGACCGGAGGAGCGGGGTTCGCCTGCCCCGCCGGAACGTGTAATTTAATTTGTGCGACTACCTTCTTTGCCATCTTCGGTTACATTTTTTCCACTTGCCAGTATTCCAATTCCACGGGAGTAGCCCTGCCGAAAATAGATACGCTTACCTTTATTTTCCCTTTTTCCGGATATATCTCGTCGACGGTTCCGTTAAAATTAACAAACGGGCCCTGGGTTATCCTGACCTGCTCTTCTTTTTCGAATACTACCTTGAGACTCGGCTTGACATGCGTCTCCTCTATCTTTTTCAAAATATTATCGGCTTCGCTCTGAGAGAGAGGAGCGGGCTTTTTACCGGCGCCGATGAATCCCGTTACTCCCGGCGTCCCCTTGATTACCGCGTAGACGGTTTCGTCTAAGTCCATTTTAATCAAAATATACCCCGGGAAAAACTTCCTTTGCGATACTCTCTTCCTTCCCCGGCGGATTTCAGAAATCTGTTCGGTCGGTATTACTATTTCGGAAACGCGCTCTTGCAGGCCCGCGAACGCAATTCTGTTTTCTATGGCGCGCCTGACTTTATCCTCGAAACCGGTCTGGCTATGAATTATGTACCACTTTTTCACCCCGCACCTTCTACTTTATTCAAAGCTGTCCATCTGATTTAACACTTTCTTATACACTTTATCCCACACCTTATTGAAAAAATAGAATTGTAAAGAAGGCGCGGGGTTCATCGGAAAACCCAGCTCAGTAAGCGGGAGAAAGCGAAGTCAACTAAACCGATAAATGCGGCGGTAATGGCAGTAATTACGATAACCACGGCGGTCGCTCCGATTAATTCGTCCTTAGTCGGCCAGGCTACCTTGGTCAACTGCACTTTTACTTCTTTAAGAAAGTTAACCGGCTTTGCTAAAACCTTCATCTTTTCAAGTTTCCCGTTCTTTACCCGCTGCGGCTTTGCCCGGCCGCCGCCGTTTTCCTTAATAAAACCGCAGGAGCGGCAGGGCTCGAACCTGCAGTCCCGGTTTTGGAGACCGGTGGTTTACCATTAACCGACGCTCCTAAAAACCTGCTGGCAGGTACCAAATAGAGCTACGGGCCAAAAGGTAAAAAATTCCCTATCTTATATTCGCAAAGTTTTTGCCAGTATTATTTTATTTCTTTATGTAGGGTCGCTCTGCGACAGAATTTACAATATTTTTTTGTTTCTAATTTTCCCGATTGCTTCTTCTTATTCTTTGTCGTAGTGTAATTGCGATTCTTGCACTCCGTGCATTCTAAAGTAATTATCTCGCGCATTAAAATATCTAGCTGGCAGAGCCCACGACCGGAATCGAACCGGTGACCCCAGACTTACCATGCCTGTGCTCTACCGACTGAGCTACGTGGGCATGATTCTTAATGATTGTAGTAGAGCTTATAAATAAAAATAACAGGGTTTACATTAAAAATTACATAGACCTTTATTTTACTAAAATAAAATTTTTTGTCAAGATATTTTAAGAAAACTTGGTGAGTTTTTTTTTAAAACGAATTTCTACAGCACCAGGGAGACCCTGCCTTCCCCGAGCAGAGATTCTATCTCGTCTATCAATTCTTCGTTAGGCTCGACAAAGAACTCTTCTCCCACGACCAACTGAACCCTGGAGCGGCTGGGAGTATCCAGGTTGAGATATATAGGCACCCTGCCGGAGGAATCCAGCAACTTTGTCTTAAGGCTGTCGAAAAGGTTTTCCCTTATCCCGGAAATATCGATGTTTATCCCGGACACCAACCGGTATATATCGTCGAATATCATTAAACCGTCGGCTATTATCTTGGGAGCGTCCTCCTTCAGGTTCAATTTTCCCTTAACCAAAACTATCGAATTAGGCTGTATGTTTTTAGCTACCTGCTTGTATGTCTGGGGGAAAATTAAAACTTCGACTATGCCTTCTAAATCCTCCAGTTTCAATATCGCCATCTTTTCCCCTTTGGCGCGGGTAACTGTCTGCTTGACCTTGACTATCAATCCCACGACTTTTATATCCTGGCCGTCTACCCTGTGTTTCAATTCGGCGGTGGAACAAAACCGGAACCTGGCCAAATGCTTGGCGTAGCGGGCCAGGGGATGGCCGCTGAGATAAAAACCCAGCATATCCTTCTCGAAAGCCAGAAGCTGCGGCTCGGGCCATTCCTTGATTTCCGGGATTCCGCCAAGGCCGCTACTAAACCCGTTGCTGCTACTTTCGCCTAAATCAAAAAAGGACAGCTGGCCGCTTGCCTTCTCTTTGTGGACCCGGTAGGCCAGATTCAGCACCTTATCCAGCCCTCCCATCATCGTGGCTCTGTTCATACCCAGGCTGTCCATTGTCCCCGCTTTAATCAGGCTCTCGATAACCTTTCTGTTTACCAGTCTTAAATCCACGCGGCTTGCAAAATCTTCCAGGTTCGAAAACTCTCCTCCCTTGTTGCGGGCTTCTACTACCGATTCTATTGCGCCGCTGCCGAGGTTCTTGATTGCCAGCAGCCCGAAGCGGATATTTTTCTCGTCGGCGATTTTAAATTCCGCCTCGCTTGTGTTAATATCCGGAGGTAAAATATTTATCCCCATTTTCGCCGCCTCGTTTACGTATTCAACGACTTTGTCGGTGTTGTCTCTTTCCGAGGTAAGCAGGGCGGTCATAAACTCGACGGGATAATTAGCTTTTAAATAAGCGGTGCGGTAGGAAATCATCGCGTAGGCGGCTGAATGAGAGTTATGTACAATTATTCCGTTAGCAATAAAATTATGAATGCCTTCCACCTCAAGGTCGTAAGTCTGCTCCTTGCCTACATAGTCTATGGATTCTATGCTATCCCAATAAACTTCAGAAGTAGCATATTTAAGCAAAGAAGACGATTCTAAATACTCGGCTAACCTTTTTAAGGTCGACCTTCTGAATCCTTTCTTATAAGATTTTAAATTCCCATAAAACTCTCTCATAGATATAAGCGAATCTTTCTCTAAATCTCTCCACGATAAATTTAACTTAGCCTTTTCCTCCCTAACGAGGAATTTTATAGCTGCCGGCACCACATCTTTGGATTCGCTTTCCGGAGCAACCCGATTATAATACGAACGTAATTTCTCTATTTTTTTATCTCTATTTATAATGTTTGGGCATATTCTTTCTAAAAATACCTTTATACTTTTGTCTCCCTGCAGATAAACAACAAAGCCCTCTTTTAAAGATTCCTTCTCTTTATACCGATATCTAAACATTTTCTTCGCCACCCTGCCTATAATGCCGAATCTAAGCAAGAGAGTCTGTAACTGATAAGCAAAAGTTTTTGAAGATGTGGCATAAAATGGTATAGCGTTATTCTCGGAAAAGATAAATCCATCCCCTGTCCACAGCCTGCCTAAGAATAAAGCAATATTTTCTGGGGTAAGGGAAAATATTTCTGAAGGGATGAATTTCTCAGTTGCTTTTTTATATTCGAGCCCTAACTTTTCTATCCAAAGCCTTACTCCAGATTTTTTAAAATCTGTTGTGCCTTTAAAACTCAGGTATTCCTTTTTGGTTATACCTTTATTCCATGGTATCTGATTAGCAAAAAATTTTGTAACTTTACCCGTTCCCGCATAAACCTCATATCTGCCTCTTCTCATGCTAACCGTCGGTTCTGTGTTTTCGAATCTTTTAAGATTTTCTACAAAGTCCTCAACCTGTAAAATATCATTATTATAATAATAAACTCCGCTGGGATGACAGGTATTGCCTTCTGATAAAATTCCCGCAAGCACAATTAGTTTATGAGGCTGCATTTGTTCATTACCCACAAAAGGGATTTGGCGAGGAACAGCGATTTTTTCTGATTTAGAAATATCTTCTAATTTCTTCCAACCCTCTATAGTAAGAAAGGGGTGGTTAGCAGTGACTATTAATTCCTTTCCTAAAGATGTGGTTACTTTATACACATCCTTGATGCCGTTATTCATAATGTTAGTGATTCTTTTCTTCTTAATCTTTAGATTATCGTCACAGCCAAATGTACTTATTAAATTTTTCTTCTCATAAAGTTCTCTTACTGTGAGCAACTTACCGCTGTCAGCGTCCACTATCTGCGTATCGCCCGCAACACAGCGGTTGAACCCGTAACCAGAAAAATATAAAATGAGGTCAAATATCTTATTGGCGGTAGATTCGGCTATTCCGTTATTTTTGCAGCCCAGGATAAAGTTTTTTCTTTGCTCTTCCATTACCTCGGGAATCTTCTTGCTCATGGCGCGGCGCAGCCGGTCGGCGGACGTCAGCGTGAACCCTCCTAATTGAGACGCGATTTGCATAACCTGTTCCTGATAAACGATTATTCCGTAGGTATCCTTCAATATCGGCTCCAGGCTCTTGTGGTCGTAGCGCACCGCTACCTTACCGTGGCGGCGTTTGATAAAATCATCGAGCATTCCCGAGCCTATCGGACCCGGGCGGTAAAGCGCCAGCAGGGCGATTAAATCTTCAAAACGCTCCGGTTCCAGCTTTCTCAGCAAATCCCGCATCCCCGAGCTTTCTAATTGGAAAATCCCCATCGTCTGAGCCGAACATAAAAGCTTAAAGGTCTTTGCGTCGGTTAAGTCAATCTTCTCGATATCTACGGCCTTGCCGGTTCGCTGGCGGATTAAGTTAGCCGTTTCCTGAATCACCGTGAGCGTCCGCAAGCCCAGGAAATCGACCTTAAGCAGGCCTATTTTACCCAGAGCGTCCATGCTGAAGCCTGTGGTAATCTGGTCATCGCCGGACTTAAACAAAGGCATGTAGTCGGTCAAAGGGGCATCGGCGATAACCACTCCCGCGGCATGAACGGAAGCGTGGCGCAGCAGACCCTCCAAGGATAAAGCAATCTCAATCAGCTTCTTAATCTGCTCGTCAGTCCTGTATAGATTTTTCAATTCATTCTCCGATTCCAGGGCATCCATCAGGCTGATATGCGGGTCCGGCGGAATCATTTTGGCGAGCTTATCCACGTCGGCGTAGCTGATGCCCATTACCCTGCCTACGTCCCTGATAACGGCGCGTGCCTGCATCGTTCCGAAGGTGATAATCTGAGCCACGTTCTCCCGGCCGTATTTCTGGGTGACGTAATTTATTACTTCGGGCCGCCTCACGTAGCAAAAATCGATGTCGATGTCGGGCAGCTCTTTCCTCTCCGTATTCAGGAATCTCTCGAACAGGAGCTTGTATTTTATGGGGTCGATATCCGTAATCTCCAATAAATAGCTGACCAGGCTGCCCGCCGCCGAGCCGCGGCCGGGCCCGGTGGGAATATTATTTTCTTTGGCGTAGTGGATAAAATCCCAGACGATAAGGAAATAGCTGGTGAATCCCATTTCCTTTATAATCCTGAATTCGTGCTCCAGCCTCTCCTTATAAGCGGCGCCGAATTCGTTGCCGAACCTTTTGCTTATTCCCTCCCGGCAAAGCTGTTCTAAAAACTCCTCCTGGGTGGCGCCGCCGGGAGGCTCATATATAGGTAAATGAATCTGGCTGAAATCCAATTCCAGATTACACCGCCAGGATATCTCCCGGGTATTCTCCAGAACCTCCGGCAATTCCTTAAACAGCTCCTTCATCTGCTGGGGAGACTTAAAATAGAATTCCGAAGACCCGAATCTCAACCTCTTCGGGTCTTCCAGAGTAGCCTGGGTCTGAACGCAAAGCAGGGCGTCGTGGGAAAGAGCGTCTTCCTGCTGCAGGTAATGCACGTCGCAGGTAGCCACCAGGCCGATAGACAGCTGCCTGGCGAGCTTAATCAAGCCCTGATTAACCCCCTTTTGCTCTTTTATTGCGTTTTCCTGCAACTCCAGGTAAAAATTATCTTTGCCCAATATCTGAATGAAATCGTCGGAGGCTTTCAGGGCATCGTTAAAACGGTTTTGAGAAAGCAAACAAGGTATTTCTCCTTTAAGGCACGCACTCAAGCCGATGAGGCCTTTTGAATAGCGCGAAAGGATCTCCTTGTCTATGCGGGGCCGGTAATAAAATCCTTCCAGATAGCCTATGGATACGAGTTTCATCAGGTTTTTATACCCCTCTTCGTCCTTTGCGAGGAGAACCAGATGATAAGAAGCCTCTTCTATCCCGCTCAGAGATTTCTCCAGGCGGCTGCCGGGAGCGATATAAACCTCCGAGCCGATTATCGGCTTAATGCCCGCCTTTTGAGCCTGCAAATAAAAATCCATGGCTCCGAACATATTGCCGTGGTCGGTGATGGCTAAGGAATCCATATTGTATTGCTTTGCCAGGGATAAAAGGTGAGGTATTCTGCAGGCTCCGTCAAGAAGGCTGTATTGAGTATGGACGTGAAGATGGATGAATTCGGAGTGAGGCATCTTTAATTATTCCCACTCGATTTTAACAGGAGGTTTGGGGCTTATATCGTAAACTACGCGGCTTACGGCTTTTACTTTGCCCAGAATATGCCGGGCGATTTTCTCCAGCACATCGTAGGGCAACCTTACCCAGTCTGCGGTTATCCCGTTCGTGGATGCGACACAGCGTATCGCGATTATGTTTTTCGGAGGAATCAGCACTGCAAATGACTGCCATACCTGTTCGTATAGCCCGGCGTTTTTTATCGCTTCCACCAGGCAGCTGTCGGCATCTTGCAGGATTTTTAGCCTCGGCGCGGTAACTTCTCCGGCGATGCGGACAGCTAAACCCTCGTCGGGAAACGGCTGCCTGAAAACCATGGCATCGGGCAAGCCGAGCTCTTTAGCTACGACCTTGATTTCCTCATTAAATAAATCTTTCAGCGGTTGGAGGACCTTCAGCTTCTGCGATACTCCCGAAGCGGAGGACCTGCCCTGCCGCCCGGCGCGCCTGCGGGAACCTTCGTTGCGGGCGCGCTGACCCCCCGGCTTGATAATTTCAGTATAAAGCGTTCCCAGCGCCAGGTAATCGGCTCCCTTTGATTTTTTAATTTCTTCCTCGAATAGCCTCACCGATGATTCGCCGATGATTCTTTTCTTTTCTTCGGCATCCGTGACGCCTTTCAAGCTTTGAAGAAACCGCTGGCTTCTGTCAATGTAACTTAAATTAAGGCGGAAGTTGCTCCGGAATACTTTTTTTATCAGCTTTACCTCGGCCGAACGCAAAAGGCCCGTATTAATAAGAATGCATTTTAACCTTTT
Organism: Candidatus Omnitrophota bacterium; assembly: GCA_043812035.1. Taxonomy (GTDB): domain Bacteria; phylum Omnitrophota; class Gorgyraeia; order Gygaellales; family JAHJCI01; genus CAYMKG01. The sequence continues at coordinate 5,180 of JBDRMR010000034.1, read as the reverse complement.
TCCTACGGCTTTATTGATTAGAAGCGCGGCGACCGAGGAATCTAATTCTCCGTTCAAATTTATTACCACCTTGCCGCTGCCGGCCGTTTTCTTAATTTCCGCGATGGTATCTTTGATAAAATGGTCCATTGTCCAGGTGCCGATGCAGCCGCAAACCTTATAAAGAAAATTACTCAGGATCTGGCTGCCGCGTTGCGTGGCGACAACTTCGGGATGAAACACGACGCCGTAAATCTTTTTCTTCGGGCTCTCAAAAGCGGCTATGGGGATTTCCTGGGTATGCGCCGTCTTTGCGAACCCGCCGGGAAGCTTTTTTATATAGTCGCCGGCGCTCATCAGGCAGGTAATATTCCCCGGCATCTGCCAAAACATATTGCGGGCATTGTCGATAAACAACTCCTGCCTTTGCAATTCGGACGACTTGGAAGATTTTGCCTTTCCGCCGGCGAGCTGGACAATTGCCCTGGCGCCGTAACAGACGCCCAATACGGGTAAGTCGAGCTTAAGAATAGCCTTTTCGGGCAGCAGGGCTTTCTTCTGATAAACGCAAGCCCCGCCTCCGGAGAGAATAATGCCATTGGGCTTCAGCAGCTTAATCTCTTTGGCCGGAATGTTGTAAGGAACGATTTGCGAGAATACGTGGTTTTCTCTTATTCTCTGCGCGATTAACTGCGTATACGGCGAGCCGAAATCAAGAATCAGAATTACCTCTTTAGTCATATCCCTTCACCTGTTATTTTCCCATGCCTACACGCTGGGCTACCTGGAAAATCTTGCCCTCTGTCTGAATGGAAGGAGCGATTATAACCTCAACGTCGTGCATTTCTTTAATATTCTTTGCGCCCAGGGAACCCATAGAGGTCCGCAAGGCCCCCATAAGGTTCTGAGAGCCGTCATCTACTCTGGCCGGGCCGAAAAGTATCTCATCCAGAGTTCCGGTTGAGCCGACGTAAATCCGCGTGCCGCGAGGCAGGTTTTCGTGGGAAGTCGCCATCCCCCAGTGATAGCCTCTTCCCGGCGCCTCTTTTGCGCGCGCAAAGGCAGAGCCGACCATAACCGCGTCCGCGCCGCTGGCAAAGGCCTTGCAAATATCCCCGCCCCTACTCATACCTCCGTCGGTTATTATGGCGACGTACTTCTCCGTCCTTTTACAATGAAAGTCGCGGGCTGCGGCTGCGTCAATTGTGCTGGTTACCTGCGGGACGCCGATTCCCAGCACCCCGCGGGTCGTGCAGGCAGCCCCTGGCCCGACGCCGATAAGCAGGCCGGCGCATCCGGTTTCCATGAGCTCCAAAGTCGTCTCGTAAGTCACGCAATTCCCTACGATTACCGGAATTTTGCTTTGTTTGCAGAATTTAAACAAATCCAGGCTTTTGTATTCCCTGGAAACGTGCCTTACGGTTGCAACGGTAGATTGGACGATAAAAACGTCCGCCTTGTTGTCCGCGGCAATCTGATTGAATCTATTCGCGTGCGCGGGAATGCAGCTAACCACTGCAATTGCTTTGGCGGACTTAATCTGGCTGATTCTTTTGGCAATGAGTTTCTCTTTAATCGGCTTGTTATATACGGACTGAACCAATTTGGTGGCTTTTTGCGGGGATGCCTTGGCTATCTCTTTCAGCACTGCGTCGGGGTTCTCGTAGCGCGTCTGGATTCCGTCCAGGTTCAATACCGCAATGCCTCCCAGCTTAGACATCTGTATGGCAAAGCGGACATCTACCACGCCGTCCATAGCCGCGGCCAATATAGGCACGCCGAATTTAAGGTCGGCGATATAAAAACTTGTATCCACCTCTTTCGGATTTACTGTCTGAGCCCCGGGGACAAGCGCAACCTCGTCAAAGCCATAACAGCGGCGCGCGCGCTTGCCTATTCCTATCCATTCTGCCATCATTTACTCCTTTTTAATTTTTTATATTATAACATTAATATATAAAAGGTCAATAAAAACCTAGAATTTCCTTTTATACAAGTCTATAAAAATTCCCTCAAATTCTATACCCTCTATAAGCTCGTAATTTGCCTTCATCCATTCCCTTACCGCCGCCGCGTGCGCCTCCAGTTCGCCGTCTTTCGGCCAAGAGGAAGAAATCAGCCAAATCCTTTTAAAATTGTATTGTCCTATGTTTCTGGCCCCGGGAATCGATGATTCTTCTTTATCCAGTACAACCACTCGCGGCCTTAACCCGCTTTGCAGCATACCCGTGCCGTAGCGCCATTTGACTGAATACCAATAATGCTCCAGCTTTGATTCGATAATAAAGTAAAAATAATTCCTCTGTTTCTTAGGCAGATAATACAGTAAACTAATACTGCTTTCTTCGGAGAAGGCAATTATATCACCCCTTCTAAATCCGATGCTTATATAATCGGCAGCAGGCTTGACAGGCCGCTTAGGATGCACGCCTATGTGATGAAACAGGCCTACCGGCATGCGGTAAGAATGATAATTATAAAGGCAGCTAAAAATTGAGACAGATATAAGTCCATAAATAATTAAATTGACAGGGCGAGATTTAATTTTCCCCAGCCCGGCGGCAATGATTATATAATAAAAAGGAGAAAACATCATCAGCTGTCTATCAAGATAAACAGGCATCCATTGTGAGATAAAAAATACAGAGATTACAGGAATAAAGAAAGCCATCATTAATAATATCAAGCTGTCCTTTTCTCTTTTCCAGCGCGAGATGCCCAAGATAAATAATGCCGAAAAAATTATAGTGCTGAGCAGATAAATACTTGGCGTAGCGCTGTATCCGACGTTAAAGTTCTCAAACGTGAAGAGTAATGACCCGAGTGAAGGTTTAGGCGTCCAGAAACCATCTTTTATTTGAGCGGCCTGCCTGAAGAGAACCGGCAGCCAGGGTGAAAATGCCAATAAGATAAAGCATAGGCTCACAATCCAGCGCTTAAGCAGTTGCCGGCGGTTTTTCAAAAGGACAAACAGCCCAGTAAAGAATATTATAAAAAATGAAAAATAGCTGGCATATACGGCCAGTATCGAAAATACTGCAAAGCCAATCCAAAGGTACATTCTGTTCTTTTTTAAAGCTAAGGTGAACAGATAAACCGTAGCAAGCGCAAGGGGGGTAGCCAAGGTATAGCCCCTTGCCTCCTGGGAATACCAGATATGAAACGGCGAAACCGCCAACATAAAAGCGCTAACTAAACCCGCTTTTCTATCAAAAAGTAACTTCCCGATTCGATAAATAATAGGTATGCAAAGGAGATTAAACAGGGTGGAAGGTAACCTTAAGGCCAGTTCAGAGCTTCCGAACCAATTCATCCATTGCCTCAAGAACACAAAATAAAGCGGGCTCTGAATCTGATGGCATAATCTTTCCAAGCTGAGATTATTGGACGTAACCAGGGTGAAAAACTCATCATACCACAGATTGTGTTGCCCCAATTTGTAGATTCTTAAGGCGAATCCGCAAACAAAAATTAAGAATAACAAAAACTTAATACGCGCCTTCTTCATATTTTATTAAGAATTAAGTAAAATGCCTGGGCTTGTGCCTTCTTTAAAATGCTCGGCAACCTTATCCAGAAAAAAGAAGGGCTTTATGCTTGACTGGATTTTTCTCTTCCATTTATAGAGGGTCTTTACGTCATGCTCAATTGTATAAGGTATGAAAAAACTTTGAGAGGGCCTGAAAAAGTAATCTTCGTCCATTTTTCCTTGAGACAATACCCTGTAGTACAATTCCGTTCCCGGGAAAATAGCCAGGATACGCACATAAAGCGTCTTTATATATTTCTTAAGCCCTCTGATAACCTTGATAGTTTCGTTTATTGTATGTTCATTTTCTCCTGGGTATCCCACAATGATATGTATGCCGACGTCAATGCCTATTTCTTTTGCCATAATTATCGTTTCGACTATATCTTCCAGTGTTTCCTTTTTATTTATTTTATTTAATATGCCGGGAGCCCCGGACTCGACACCAAACAATAAATAAAAACAACCTGCCTCCCGCATAAGGCGCAGATTCTCTTTGGTCGCCCTGTCGGCTCTGGCATTTGTCGCCCAGTGAATCCTGACTTTGCGCCTAAGGAGATTCTCGCAAAGCTCCCTTGCCAACCTGCTACCTATCGGGAAGGCCGCGTCTTGCAAAAAAATGGTTTGATAACCAAACTCCCGGTTCAAAAACTCAAACTCGTCCGCCACGTTCCTGCCGGAACGGCTGCGGGGCCTATCCCCGCCTGTTATGTGAACCGCGCAAAACTGGCATTGAAACTCGCAAGAGCGTGTAGTCAAAATCGGCGCCCACCTCGCTCCCCTTATCCTGTCTTTAATAAACTGCGCCACGATATTGAGATTACCCGGCCAAAAGCATTGATAGCTTTTTAAATCATAGAGGTGGAAGGCAGGAAAAGGCAACTCATCGAGATTCTCTATATACTCCCTCGGCTGTGTTCTGATAATCTGATTATCTTCCCTAAAGACAATACCTCTTATCCCGGATAAACTTCGCCCTTGCCTCAGGGCATTAATCAATTCCGGGACCGTCCTCTCGCCTTCTCCTACTACCACCGCTGTTACGGAGGGAAGCATTATTAACCTCTCTGCCATCACCGTGGGGTAAGGACCGCCCAAAATAATCTTTGTCTGGGGGTATAGCCTGTTGACAAGACTTATTAGGGAATATATGCCCGTCCTGCTCGGGAAAAAACAGCTTATACCGACAATATCATAGCGCTTGCTTTGCAACACGGGATAAACGCTTGACCACTTCTTAAGATACAAATCCGATATCGTCACTTCGTAGCCGTTTTTTTCCAGTACCGAAGCAATATAGCCTATTCCTAAAGGAGGAAAGAAGCGCGGATGAACGCCCGAGGGATAAGTCATTCCGGGTGGACAGGGAGGCACAATGAGAAGAATCTTCATAATTTTATGATTTTTAATAAAATATTCTTCTGGGGATTATTTTTTTAACCGAACGGTATTTCGGCGAAAAATACACCTTTAATATCCAGAATAACCTTAAAAACTGGCGCAAAATCATTTCCGGAGTAGCAAGAGACAAATAATTAAACCAGTACTTCCAGCCTCTTACGATATGCATACCCTTATGTTTCATCCGGAGTATCTCTTTTATGCTTACATCCCCGAAAGAAACGTGTCTTGAATACCAGTTAACCTCTTCCCACGCCCAGGTATCTTGCGG
>JBDRMR010000033.1:0-3356 GCA_043812035.1 Candidatus Omnitrophota bacterium | reverse complement strand
GTGTAAGGGATATCTGCAAGCCTGGCAAGTTTATCTTGGGTTAATTTTCTCTTTTTTCTTATCTTCCTGATATTCTCTCCTAACATAAAATCTCCTTGACAATATTTCCATATATTGATATCATTATTAAGCGCACACCCTTAGTCAGCTAATATTATACTATAAAATCTAACCAATTCAACTAAAACCAGCCTGCTATTTTGATAAAGTTATAGGAACGCCGGACGGACATGCTCGCACCCACGCTTGCCTTTTGATGTTGTTTTGCTCTTTCTATAGGCAAAATTTTGCCCGCACCCAAAATTTTGCCATCGCTCTGAAACGCTTGTCTGGGGAGGCTCGGCATCCTTGACACAAAAATACAGGTTTCCTTACCAAAATACCTTTGTGTCAAGGATAGCGGACGAGCAAGAGTAAGAGTCGCTTAAATCCTTTTGCTTCGCCTGTGGCGAGGACGCTGGCTCTGCCTGCGTCGGCTGGTTTTTCTCCTGCTTAAGCAGGCAGAGCCAGTCGAGCCTGGCGGAATAGATTTTTGGAGTCCTACTTCAAGGGACCCCTTGAAGTAGGTTCTAACAAAGGAGTAGATACTCCACCAACTATAATCCTCTCTTTGAATGTAATTTCTCATCTTTTTGTTTAATCATTCCGATTCTGATGCAGATTCTTTGCTAAGGGTTGATTGAATATTTAAATTTGTGATTTTGGGAAGGCTATGCGGATGATTCCGATTGCCCTTCTTGCTTCGCGTAAGGGCAGCCGCCCGGAGGAGGCCCTGACGGACGGTAATCGGGAACAAAATTTACCGGGCCCATCCGGCTCAGTTCGTTAAGCGTATCCGCGGTAGATTCTTTTTTGTGAGTGGCAAAAGCGGAAAATACCCGGGATATTTTGCGGCTCCCGCAATTGCCGCACCTTCTTCTTAACCTGCTAAAAAAACTGTCTTTGGCGGAGGGTTTCTCGCGAAAGGTAGTCGTCTTGCCGCACTTATCGCATTTGTATTCGTAAAGTGCCATTTTTTCTCCTGTTATTAATTTACATTAAAATGAGCTCTCTGTCAAGTCCGCCGCCGTCAGACAGAGTTGACAAAACCAGCCTGTCTGTTATAATGAGAAAAATTAAAAAGAAGGCAAGCCATTATGAATTATAACTTTAAAGGGATTGAAGAGAAGTGGCAGAAATATTGGGATAAGGATAAATTTTTCCGGGTTCTGCCGGATTCTCCCCGCAGGAAGTTTTATCTTCTGGAGATGTTTCCCTATCCTTCGGGGAAAATTCACATGGGACACGTGCGCAATTATACTATCGGCGATGTGTATGCGCGTTACAAGATGGTGCAGGGGCATAACTTATTGCACCCTATGGGCTTTGATGCTTTCGGACAGCCGGCGGAAAATGCCGCGATAAAGAATAAGACGGATCCGCGAACCTGGACGATGGGATGCGTTGACGATATGCGACAGGAATTAAAAAGGATGGGTTTCTCCTACGATTGGAAAAGGGAAGTTTCCACTTGCCTGCCCGATTATTACAGGTGGAATCAGTGGATTTTTCTTAAAATGTTTGAGCGCAATTTAGCCTATAAAAAAGAGGCCGATGTAAACTGGTGTCCGGATTGTCAGACTACCTTGGCCAATGAGGAGGTAATCGAAGGTAAGTGCTGGCGGTGCAAAAAAGATGTAGTGCAGAAGGACCTTGAGCAGTGGTTTCTTAGAATAACCGCCTATAAGGAAAAATTGTTAGAGGATTTGAATAAGCTTGTCCATTGGCCTGAGCGGGTAATTACTATGCAGAGAAATTGGCTGGGCAGGAGCGAAGGCGTCGAGATATATTTTAAAATAAAAGGCAGCGATGGGGTAATTCCCGTATTTACCACGCGCGCAGATACTATATTTGGAGCGACCTATGTGGTTCTTGCTCCGGAGCACCCTCAGGTTAAAAGCATTATCCGGGGCAATCCGCAGGAGAAAAAGGTTCTTAAATTCATTGAAAGGGCGGCCAGGAATAGGAAGATTATCTGCGATTCAGCCGATATTAAAAAAGAGGGAATGTTTACCGGCAGTTTTGCGGTTAATCCGGTAAATAATGAGGAGATTCCTATATGGGTTGCCGATTATGTTTTAATGGAATACGGCACAGGCGCGATTATGGCTGTCCCGGCTCACGACCAGAGGGATTTTATGTTTGCAAAAGAGCACAACCTGCCCATAAGAATTGTCATAAAAAATCCAACTGCCGAGGGCCGGAATCCCGAGGAGCTCATCGAGGCCTATGAAGGAGACGGAGTGCAGGTGAATTCCGCAGAATTCGAGGGATTGCCTAATCAGGAAGCCAAGAGAAAGATTGCCGAATGGATGGAGAGGATTAATATCGGCAAAATGCAATGCCATTGGCGGCTGCGCGATTGGTTGATTTCCCGCCAGCGGTTCTGGGGGACTCCCATACCGATTATTTATTGCGATAAGTGCGGCATCGTTCCCGTGCCGGAAGAGGATTTGCCGGTAGAATTGCCCGAGAGGGCGCCATTTACCGGGAAGGGCGGTAACCCTTTAGCCAAGGTTAAATCGTTTGTCGAGGTTAATTGCTCCCGCTGCAATTCTTCAGCGCGCAGGGAAACCGATACAATGGCGACATTTTTCGATTCCTCATGGTACTTTTTAAGATATTGCTCTCCGGATTTTAAGGACGGGCCGTTTAAGAAAGAGGAAGCCGCTTATTGGATGCCGGTTGACCAGTATATCGGCGGAATCGAGCATGCGGTTCTGCATCTTCTTTATTCCCGTTTCTTTACTAAATTCCTGAAGGATTTGGGACTGGTGGATTTTGATGAGCCGTTTGAAAAGCTTCTTACACAAGGCATGGTTTTAAAAGACGGAGAAGTCATGTCCAAGTCGCGCGGGAATATCGTCGACCCGGACGGAATCATCAGGAAATTCGGAGCGGATACCCTGAGGCTTTATATCCTTTTTGCCGCGCCGCCGGAAGACGAGATGGAGTGGAGCCATCAGGGGTTAGCAGGAGCGCGCCGTTTCTTAAACCGCGTTTACAGATTATTGCAGCAGAACATAACTGGCGAAAAACGCCCCCGCGAATATAAACAAAATCCGGTAACCATAATCAAGCGTAAGGCTCATCAGACAATAAAGAAGGTGACCGAGGATATCGAAAATTTCAAATTTAATACCGCAATCGCCAGTATTATGGAATTGGTGAACGAGCTTTACAAACAGCAAAAAGCGGTTGATTCAGAGACGCTAAAAGAGGCCGTCAAAACCGCGGTTTTTCTTCTTTCTCCCTTTGTTCCTCATCTTGCCGAGGAGATGTGGGAGCAATTGGGCAACAAAGAAAGCATATTGAGG
>JBDRMR010000032.1:0-3902 GCA_043812035.1 Candidatus Omnitrophota bacterium | reverse complement strand
GGGACAAAAGGCGTAAATCTATGATGACTTTCTCAAGAGGCCTCTTTAATTTTTTGGTCTCGTCGATAGCTTTCTCAATCTCTTCTTTTTTTAGCAGCCCCGAGCTTAACAATAAGTTCTCTAATTCCTTGTCTGTCACTGCCTACAACCCCTTTTCTTCCTGCTTGAGCTTCTTATCTATTTGCCGTATCCAAGATTTGACTTCCTTAACGTCGGCTCCCCTCCTGGCAAGCTTAACATACCGGGAGTAATAAAATCTGGCGAGCTTTAGATTTTTCAGGTAATTTTCGTGCAACACGCCCAGGTTATAATAGGCGTCTTTATCTTCGGGGTCCAGATGGATAACTTTGTTAAATTCCTCTATTGCCTTGTCAAACCTCCTGGTTTTTAAATATTCTATTCCGAGATTATAATGGAGGTCGGGATTATTCGGATAATGCTCAATCGCCTTTAAGTAATCCGAAACCGCTTTCTCCGAATCTCCGGACTTGGAAGACTCCAGAGCCTTCTTTAAATAACCGGCGTAATTTACCTCTTCTATTTCCTGTTTAACGCCGGCCTGCTCCTGCTGAAGATTATTTAATAGCTCCTGCGCTCTTTTAAACTCCTCATCGGCTCGGGCAAAATCTCCCCGGCTATAGAATTCTTCGCCCTGTTGAAAATACTCGGCAGACCTCCGGAGGGCTTCTTCGCGCGAAAGCCCTTCCTCCTGCGCCTGAACAAACATCTTCCCCGTTAGAAGAAGGAGCCCGGCGACTATAAGAATTATCGACGAGTAAATAAGTCTGTTCTTATTCCTCATTCCCCTGCCCTTCTTTCGCTTTTGGTATGAGTTCAACGTCCACCTTCTTAGTGCTCGCCTCCGGCGGCGGAGAAGCCTCTTTGGTCTTAAATATGTTTGAAATCTCCCGCAACCTCTCCTGTAAAATAGAATTTGTTTCCGAGGCCTGGATAATCCGACTTTGCAAATCCGCTAATTTCTGCTTGTGCAGGTTTAATTGGTCTTTCAACCTCTCGTTTTCCAACTGCCTGGCAACGTACTGTTTTCTTAAACTGGCCGAATCCTCTTTTTGCTGCAGGGAATCGCTTTGCAACTGTTCTATATTTTTTTCCGCCGCAACCAGTCTATCCTGAAGGCTCAGTATTCTCTCCGCCCGCTTAGCCAGTTCCATCTCATTTTGAGCAATGGAGTCTTTTATGGATTGGTACTGCGCTTTTAAATCCGCGTAACCCGCGTTTATTTTCTCCGATTCCGCCGTTGCCAGCTCCAGCTGTTCCTTCAGCTCCTGATTGGTTTTTCTAAGAGTTGAAACTATCTTGTTATCCTTTAGCTCTCTGATCTGCTCTTTTAATTTTGCGGTCCGCTCGTTTAACAGGGAATTCTTTTTGCCGAGCTCTTCCAGGCCCTGTTCTAAGACAAAATTTTCTCTTCTTAAACGATTAAACTCTTTCTTGTTTATTTGCCCCTCCTGCAGCCTCGCTTCTAAACCAGCGTTCTTTTCCCGCAGTTGGTTTATTTCCTTCTCCAGGCCTGCCTTTGCCTGAATAACCAAGTTCAGCTCCTCCTCTTTTTCCGAGAGCCCTTTTCCCAGCCTGTTCTCTAAACTTTCTATCTGCGCTGCCTTCTCGTCCAACTGGTTTTTAAGAAGGGTTTTATCCTGCCTGAGCCGGCTTATTTCTTCGTCCAGGCTCGACTTTGCGCTGAGAAACTCTTCCAGCTCGCCGGACTTTTTCTCTGCCCGGGCCTCTTCCTGCCTTAGTTTATTCTCCAGCTTTTCCATCCCGGCTTGCTTTTCTTTCAACCGTTCTTCAAGCAGGCTGTTTTTCTCCTGCAGGCCGCCGAGCTCCTTCTCCAGCCTCGACTTCGACACGATAACTTCCTGTAATTCCCTGGCCAAGCTCATACCGTCTTTTAATTTCTCTTTTAAATCCCGTATCCGGCCTTCCTTCCGGTCAAGGAGGCTTTCTAATTCCTCCGCCTGTTGCCGGTAACCCTTGTTTTCTTTAATCAAACGCGGAACCTGGCGGTCAATCGCATCCAGTTCTTTTTCTAGACTCGCTAACTGCTTCCGCAACTGCTTTTCCTTCCCCGGGCTGAATCCTAAAGTGGCCAAGGAGGCGCTTATCCCCTCAAAGGTGCTTTCTAAGCCCTCGAACCTCCTTCTTATCGGCTGGGTTAACTCCTCAAGCTGGGCTAACGCTTTTCCTTTGGAAGCCAGTTCTTTATTCAACATTTCATTTTTCAGGCTCAGTTCGTTAAGCCTGCCGTATAAATCCTGGGATTTCCTTCTCTCTTCCTTCAACTGCCCCTCTCTCTCGCCCAGCTCGTTATTAAGAGAGCGGTTCATCTGGACAAAAGATTGAATTAATTCCTTTACCCGCCGGACCTCTCTTCTCAATTCGGCGGCATCCGTCTCTTGTTTTGTTTTTCCCGCTTTGGTTTTTTCGAGCGGGCCAATCCGTTGTCCCGGCTTTTCCAGCGGCCTGGACAAATACAGAATAACCCCCAGGATAACAACAGAGTAGACAATTAAAATCAGATTTTTTTTATCTCTCATTTTCCTGCCTCTTTGATTATGTCTGCGACTGCTCTGGTTTCCAATTTAAACGGCCTCGGAGGCGAAGTAACCATATGCCGTTGCCAAGCAACCAAAGGCTCATTTGAGTCCTTAATTATAGTTGCGGTTACAAAGATTAGCAAATCGGTTTGTTCGCGAGGATTCTCTACAGACCCTGCTTCTTTACGGGTAAAGAAAAGACCTAAAATAGGAATGTCGCCCAAAATGGGAACTTTCTTTACTATGGAAACTGTTCTATCCTTTACTAAGCCGCCAATCACCACGGTTTGTCCGTCCTTTATCTGCACCTCAGTACTCGCTTCTCGGGTAGAAGTAATCGGCCTTCTATCTAGTTCCGTGCCTACCCACTCTCCTGTAAATTCATCTACCTTAGGACTAAGTTTCAATTTTATATACCCAGCAGGGTTAACCTGAGGCGTAACCTTTAGATTAACACCTACGTTTAACTCCTCCCAACCACTTACTGTTGTTTGTCCTGTTGTAGCATCTATCGTATATGTAGGCAGAGGAACCTTCCGGCCTACATTTATGCTTGCCTCCTGATTATTTAGAGTAACTATTCGTGGATTAGCAATGAGTTTTGTATCGCTTCTTGTCTTTAACATATCAAATATAGCTTGAAGTCCGGTAAAATCAAGAGTGCCAAAGAGAAATGCAGCCGGAGAAACAGATGGAAAACCAGGTGTTAAATCATACCAAGGTACTTGTGTTGTTTTTGAACTAACAATATTCCCTGCATCATCATATGTATACTCAGTTTCTTCTCTAAGGGCAGATGGGACATTTACTTTTGGAAACATTTTAGTACCAGTACCTTTGATGGCATCAGTAAAAGGAAAAGTCGTTGGTCTTTTAGAACCTATGGCGGTAATGGTGGTCTGCCAGTCTATCCCCAATTTTTCTGTATTGGTCAGGCTTGTCTCAATTAGTCTTGCCTCAATTAATACTTGCGGGGTAATGCTGTCTAATTCCGGCAGCATGCCTTCGATTTTATTAATCACCCCGGGTATATCAGTAACGATTATTGCGTTAGAACGTACATCTGCCTCAATCGTGCCCTCAGCGGTTAAAACATTCTTAAGCGTCTCCTTAAGTTTTACTGCGTCAGCGTTATTCAACCGGTATAGCTTGGTCATCTTGCCTTCGCGCTCGGCCTCCACAGGTGTAGTTACTTTATAGACATTATCCTTCTTGGTGTAGGCGAATCCGTTTACCGTGATAATCGAGTCCAGGGCCTGTTGAATGCTGACATTGGCTAAGCGCACGGTAACTAAACCCGTTACCGACTCCGAGAAAACGATATTCAGGTTGTATTGCTTGGCT
>JBDRMR010000031.1:0-37371 GCA_043812035.1 Candidatus Omnitrophota bacterium | reverse complement strand
AAAAAACTACAAAACCGAAAAATTTTTTGTGGTCAAGCTACTAAGGGTCCATAAAGAATGACTTGGCAGACTAAGGCGATGAAGGACGCGGTAAGCGGCGATACGCTACGGGGAGTCGCAAACAGGCTTTGATCCGTAGATTTCCCAATGGGACAACCCATCCCGGGTTATACCGGGATATCTTGGCTTAAAATTCAAAATAGAGTCAAGAGGCTACACGGGGCGAAGTGAAACATCTCAGTAACCCCAGGAAAAGAAACCGTATGGTATTCCCCCAGTAGTGGCGAGCGAAAAGGGATCAGCCTAAACCCTTGATGCGCAAGTGTCAAGGGGGTTGCGGGACCTCAATGTGGGATTGTCTTGGAATAGTTGAACTATCTGGAATGGTAGGCTACAAAAGGTGAAAGCCCTGTAGACGAAATTCTAAGGCACCCTAGAGGCATCCCAAGTATTACGGGACACGTGAAACCCTGTAAGAATCCGGCCCGACCACGGGCTAAGGCTAAATACTAAAGTCTGACCGAAAGTGAACAAGTACCGTGAGGGAAAGTTGAAAAGAACCCCGGTGAGGGGAGTGAAATAGAACCTGAAATTATGGACCTACAAGCGGTCGGAGGGCTATGCTATTTGCGCAAGCGGATAGAATGCCTGACGGCGTACCTTTTGTATAATGGACCGACGAGTTATTGTGCGTTGCAAGCTTAATCCCCTCTGGGGAGCAAGCGTAGCGAAAGCGAGTCTGAATAGGGCGACCAGTAGCGCATAATAGACCCGAAGCTAGGTGATCTACCCATGGTCAGAGTGAAGCTACGAGAAATCGTGGTGAAGGCTCGAACCCATAAGCGTTGAAAAACTTAGGGATGAACTGTGGGTGGGAGTGAAAGGCTAATCAAACCTAGTGATAGCTGGTTCTCCTCGAAATAACTTTAGGGTTAGCCTCTGGTAATTGAGTGACGGGGGTAGAGTGCTGAATGGGCTAGGAGCCCTACCAGGCTACCAAACCCAACCAAACTCCGAATACCGTTACTTTTATCCAGGGAGTCAGTCGGTGAGGGATAAGCTTCACCGTCGAGAGGGTATCAACCCAGAACATCGGCTAAGGCCCCTAAGAATAGACTAAGTGGTAAAGGATGTGAAGTTACTTTGACAGCCAGGATGTTGGCTCAGAGGCAGCCATCATTTAAAGAGTGCGTAACAGCTCACTGGTCGAGTGATTTCGCGCCTAAAATGATCGGGGCTTAAGTCTATCGCCGAAGCCATGTCTTTCTTCCCCCCTCGGGGGGTTGAAGGGGTAGAGGAGCGTTCTGTCTAACAGTGAAGGCGTACCGTAAGGAGCGCTGGAGGGGACAGAAGTGATAATGTCGGTATGAGTAGCGAAAAGACCCGCGAGAAACGGGTCCGCCGCAAGTCTAAGGTTTCCTGGGGAAGGTTAATCCACCCAGGGTTAGTCGATCCTAAGCCGAGGCCGAAAGGCGTAGGTAATGGACAGCCCGTTAATATTCGGGCACCGGTTATGGAGCGTTATTACCTTAAGATGACGCAGTAAGTTAGGTCTGCACAGTGTTGGATGTCTGTGTCCAAACCTGTACCTTGCCACGCGAGTGGCGAGCGAGGGGTGACGGGGAGCCTGCGCTACGGCAATGGCGAAGGGACTGTATGCTACACTGCCAAGAAAATCTCTTAAGGAAGTTTCATAACCGATCGTACCGCAACCCGACACAGGTAGACTCCCAGAATATGGGAAGGCGCTCGAGTGAAACCTTGTTAAGGAACTCGGCAAAATAGCCCCGTAACTTAGGGATAAGGGGTGCCTCGACTGGTGAATTAATTCTTAAGGAGCCAGTTGAGGCCACAGTAAAGTGGTCCGGGTGACTGTTTAGTAAAAACACATCTCTCTGCAAAGCCGCAAGGCAAGGTATAGGGAGTGACACCTGCCCGGTGCTGGAAGGTTAACGGGAGAGGTTAGTGTCCCGTAAGGGATGCGAAGCTTTGAACTGAAGCCCCAGTAAACGGCGGCCGTAACTATAACGGTCCTAAGGTAGCGAAATTCCTTGTGGGGTAAGTTCCCACGCGCACGAATGGTGTAACAATCTGGACGCTGTCTCAACGAGGAACTCGGTGAAATTGTAGTGGCGGTGAAGATGCCGTCTACCCGCACCAAGACGAAAAGACCCCGGAACCTTTACTGTACTCTGGTATTGGATTTTGGTCCGATCTGTGTAGGATAGGTGGGAGGCTTTGAAGCTGCGACGCTAGTTGCGGTAGAGCCAACGGTGAAATACCACCCTTATCGTATTAAGATTCTAACCCCGTACCATGAATCTGGTCGGGGGACAGTTCCAGACGGGCAGTTTGACTGGGGCGGTTTCCTCCTAAATTGTAACGGCGGAGCCCAAAGGTCAGCTCAAGGCGGTCGGCAATCGCCTGTAGAGTGTAATGGCATAAGCTGGCTTAACTGTGAGTCCGACAGGACAAGCAGATACGAAAGTAGGGCATAGTGATCCGGTGGCACCTCGTGGGAGGGCCATCGCTCAACGAACAATAGGTACTCCGGGGATAACAGGCTGATCGCGCTCGAGAGTTCATATCGACAGCGCGGTTTGGCACCTCGATGTCGGCTCATCCTATCCTGGGGCTGGATAAGGTCCCAAGGGTCCGGCTGTTCGCCGGTTAAAAGGGTACGCGAGCTGGGTTTAGAACGTCGTGAGACAGTTCGGTCTCTATCTGGTGTGGGCGTTAGGATACTTGAAGGGGAGTTCTCCACAGTACGAGAGGACCTGGAGAAACGGACCTCTGGTGTTCCAGTTGTCTTGCCAAGGGCAAAGGCTGGGTAGCTATGTCCGGAAGGGATAAGCGCTGAAAGCATCTAAGTGCTAAGCCCACCCCAAGAATAGGTATCCCTCTTTTGACCGCAAGGTTAAAAGTGAAGGCGGGTTGGAGACTACAACCTATATAGGCGCAAAGTGTAAGGCCCGTAAGGGTTTTAGCTAATGCGTACTAATCGCCAATCGGCTTGACCTTTTTTATCTAATTTTGTTTTTAAATAAACCCGCGCTGTTCGCAGAGGCGGGGGTAGATACTCAGCGACCATACTGAGGAGGGAACACCCGTTCCCATTCCGAATACGGTAGTTAAGCTCCTCAAGGCCGATGGTACTGTATTCGTAAGGATACGGGAGAGTAGGTAGTCGCTGGGTTTTTTTTGCAATGAACCTGCCACTTTTCGAGCGAATGTCGATTTTAGCCAAAGCAGCAGGCACCGAGTTGCTAAAGACCTTAGGCGTAAAAAAATTGACGTTGAGCGAGAAAAGTGGCAGGTTCATTTCGGGGTTGACGACGATTTTAGTAGGCGTAGAATATTTCATTGCCACAAGGGGGTGGCAATGAAGTCAACAATTTAGTCGCAAACCATAAGGCACTCTCGGGAATTCGGGGGTGCTTTTTTGTATGATGAAAAATCAAGAATTAACCGAAAAACAAGCAATTGATATAAGAAGAAAAAATAGGAATCCCGATGTAGCTATTGGTCCTAGTTTCCATTATCGCAATCTTAAAGATATTTCATACAAAAAAGCAGTTAAGTTCTTTGAAAATAGAACAAAAAGTTGGTATTTCAATGTTGCAGAAAGATTATGTAAAAGAAAAAATTGAACATCCGGAGACGTTTTTACTATAATGATAATAAATTGTATTATTATAGATTTTCTCAGCCAATATCGTTACGGTCTTGAAGCTTCAGAAAGTGATAAATTTAAAGAATTTTTTAGCACTTATCTGGGGGGATACAATTTTTCTCTCAAACCTTCTATAACTAGTTGTTATTGCTACAAGAATAAGTGGCAGAAAATAGAAATTACTGATATTGCTAATGCTCTGTATCATGGTTTTAGATGTGGATTGCTTCATTCTGGACGAATCCTAGAGTATGGGCGAATTAATGAATTGCATAAAGAACCTGTACGAGCGGAAAGGTGGTTGTTCAAGAAAAGTAAATAGATATTGCTAGACAAATGTTAGAGACAGCATTATCTATTTACTTTGAAGGGAAGGATTATTTTTCTCCATTACACCTTGCAGGAGCTAGCGAAGAAATATTTGGAAAATGTTTCGAAATGAAGGGTATTAAGAACTCTTTGGAATCAGAAAAAGAAGGTTTTATCTTAATTAATAAAAAAATGTTTGGAAGGGAAGTAAGCCCAAAAGAGGCAGGAGTATTTTTGAACAGGGTTAAAAATGCCATAAAGCATATGAATAAAGAGAATGATACGAATGTTGTAATGGATCCTAAAGATGATGCTGAAGCTATGCTCGATAGGGCAATAACAAACTTGTGGAGATTGGAAGAAGAAATTTCTCCTTTAATGGAAAAATTCTGGAATAGGAATATTCGTAATGAATAATAAATAGGGACGGTTCTATCTTTTCATAATTCCCAAGTCTGATTTGGCTTGGGATGTTTTGTTTGGGGTGGTATAATTGGGAAAAGGAGGTAAAAAAATGGAGACTAAGAAACACTTCACTACAAGCGAAGCAAAGGAAATCGGCGAAAAGCTAGGGGTAACATGGGATAAGTTTGATGTAGAACAGTTTCGAATGGGAATGGATGTGGAGTTAGAGCATGGGTTACGTGATCCAGAAACAAATGTTACGGATAACGACTCCTTAACGACAGGCAAGATTGCGCTTGCACACCTTAATGAATTTCCTGATTATTATACGAGGCTGGCGAAGATGGAAAAAGAGGCAGAGGATTTCTGGGAGAAAGATTGATTACATTGTATTATTTCCTTCACCCGCCACAAAGTAAAGGAGCAATTTAAGTAATCCCTATCTCCAATATAAATTACCCAAACCCTCAAAAGGAATTGGGCTTTTTTGTTGGGAGTGGTATAATTAGGAGCAAAAGGAGCGGTGATGGAGAAGAAAAGGTCGATTGGAGTGACGATGTTTGGGCGGATACTAATAATATATTCAATAGTTGGTTTAATTAAAAGAGCGCTATTTCTTGTTAATCGGGATTTTCATAAAGGTTTCCCTCTGGAAGTTACTTCTGATTGGATATTAGTATTATTTTTAATAGCTGGTGTAGGACTGGTAAAATTAAAAAATTGGGGAAGAAGATTAGTTATATTAGCAGCTTTAATAAAGTTATTCTTTTATTTAAAATCTTTATATTTAGCATTTACTCCTGCTTATAAAAATGCTACTGGAATTACAATAAGTTTTTGGATTAGCATAGCAATATTTGGTATTATTTATTTGTTAATTATTTATTACTTCACCCGCCCCAAAGTAAAGGAGCAGTTTAAATAAAAACCAGGGACAGTTCCTGAGCTGTTCGGGGGACGCTTCTTCGGCCAATCGCAGAAGTGTCCCCAAATAATTAAATCCCAATCCCTTAAACGGGGTTGGGAGGTTTTGTTTGGGGTGATATAATGGGGGAAAGGAAGGAGTAATGGAGAAGAAGGATTCAAGTGAATTCTACACATCTTTCAAGATTTCCACAACATTCAAAATATTTTTGCTAATACTTATAATTTTTGCCTTAGGTATTATTGGATATTTGCTGCATATACAAGGCGCGGGTTGGCAAAGTATTATTAAACTTACGCTGGGGGTGATATTTGGTCTGGCAATCATTTATTGGTTTATGACCAAAGGGCTGAAGCGGTTTCGCAACTTGAGTAATTTATCAGACAGCGAACGGTTTTATGTGAATGACCTTAGTCGTTTTAAACTTACATTGCTCATTAAAAAATATGTTTTCTCAGATATGGATATACAAAACGTTTTAAGTTTCCTGATAATTATAGGCAATTTATTAAAATGGCTGCTTTTTTACATATTTGTTATTGGTTCAATAGTAGTATTATGCAGAGATGATACATTCTTCAATAAGATGATGATATTGTCTTTAACAATAACCTGGTGTCCTTGGGTTGAGAATGCACTTTTAAGAAAGGTTAACTATAAAATAGTATTTATGTTTAAGCTATTAATTACCATTATCATCTTTTTCGCAGGTATTACGGCGAGTCCTTAATTGAAAAGGGGTTGAACTATGAATATCGGAGCTTTTTTGGATAAGCTAATCTGGTTCGGGGCAGGAATTTACTTTATATTCTTGTCAGTTAAAAAGAAAGAAAAGTTAGGCAGCAAAGCAGCTTTAATAAGATTCTGCGGAATAATTCTCATAGTTTTGGGAGTCATATTGAGTTTTTTGTCTATCTTTAAATAATATTTTACAGCATTTCAACCCTCTGCCCAATCCCGAAAGGGCTTTGGGTTTTTTGTTGCGGGTGGTATAATTGGGTGAAAGCGGGAGTAACGGAGAAGGAAAATGACGGGAAGGAGGGGATGATGAGAAAAATTTTAATCGTAGATGACGACAGAGAGGTGCTGGATATTACCAAAAGGAGGTTAATGCAGGCCGACTTTGAGGCAATGACCGCTTCAAGCGGTCAAGAGGCTCTTGATATTTGTAAAACCAATCGCCCCGACCTTATTTTATTGGATATAGCTATACCGCAGATGGACGGATATGATACTTGCGGGAAAATAAAACAAAACGCCAAAACCAGGGATATACCTATACTCTTTGTAACCGGTAAGGGATTGTTGCCGGAAGGCATAGAAAAACATTGTCGTGATTTAGGTGCTTGCGGATATATCTCTAAGCCCTTTGAGATGAAAGAATTATTAGAAAAAATAACGGAGGTCTTGGGTCCATAAGGGACAAAAGAGCAGTTGGTTAGATTAGGGGCGGTTCTAACAGGAAGGATTTTATGCAATTTAGCGAATTGAAAGCGCAAGTCAAGAGTATCGGTTTTGGCGAATTGAGGTCGGACGATGATAATTATCTCGAGGTTGTTATTGTAAAAGACAAGGCAGGAGAGGTTTGTCGTAAGCTGGAGGAGTTTTTTGGTCCGCCGGTATGGCCTCCGGAGAATGAACTACCATCCGAGATTGAAGAGGCCATAAAGAAATTTGGGGGGATTGGAGCCGGACAGACACTTTATTTTTCCCATCAGCCTAATAATATTGTATTTGCTATGCTCTGGCCATGGGGAGATGGCCGGCAAATCACCGTCAAGATCGTCCAGCAATAGCCAATTTTACACGATGCATTTTTTATTATTAAATCCTCCGGGTAAAATGTTTTATACCCGGGATTATTTTTGCAGCAAGGTGACAAAAGCCGGCTATGCCGAGCACCCCGTAGATTTATTAATTTTAAGCGGTTTAATTTCCTCGGCCGGTCATAGAGTCAGCCTCATCGACGCAATTGTAGAGAGATTAGATTTTGACTGCGTAAAGAGCCGCATCGATTCGCTGGGCTTGGATGCGATTATTTTTCTTTCGGGAAGCATATCCTGGAAGGACGACTTTGTTTTTTTGCGGCAGGTAAAGCTTTCGCATCCCGATATGCTGCTGATAGGCCTTGGCGACGTATTCCTGGACAGCGGGGTATTCGAAGAAAACAGCTGGATAGACGCCGCGGTATTTGATTTTACCAAAGATGAGGTTTTAAGTTTCGCCGGCGGCCGAGACGACAGCTTTGAGGGGTTGTGCTTTAGAAGAGGCAATAAGACGTACATACCCCCGAAAATAAGGAATTTCGACGATTTTACCATCCCCGTGCCCAGGCACGAGCTATTCTTAGGCAGAAAATACTCGTTCCCCTTTGCGCGCAGATTGCCCTTTACCACCGTCCTCACCGATTACGGCTGCCCGTTTAGCTGTCCGTTTTGCATTTATTCTACGTTGGGCTTTAAGTTGCGGGAACTGGATAACGTTTTTGAGGAATTGCGGTACATTTACGGCTTAGGCATAAAGGAATTGTTTATCAAAGACCAGTCGTTCGGCGCAAACAAGGAGCGGACCATCGCTCTTTGCGAGGGAATGCGGAAAATCGGGAAGTTCTCCTGGACCTGTTTTCTCAGAACGGATATTGCGGAACCGGAACTATTGACGGCAATGAAAAAAGCCGGCTGCCACACGATTATATTCGGAGTGGAAAGCGCAAGCGAGGAAATATTAAAGAAGTATAAACCCGGGGTGAACAAAGACAACGCGAAGCACGCGTTTAAATTATGCCGCCGCCTGGGAATAGATACGGTGGGTATTTTTATCCTGGGGTTCCCCGAAGAAGATAAAAAGAGCTGCTTAGAGACTATTGATTTCGCCCTGCAATTGAGGTGCGATTTTGCGTCTTTTAACCTTTTCGTTCCGAAGATAGGGACCCGCGTGAGAAAAGATTTAATCGGACAAAACCTGCTCAAACAGGGCCAGCCCGAGATACTTGACCAGTCGGGGATTGCCGCGGTTTGGAACACCAACCGGTTTACCCAAAAGGAGCTGGACGGGCTTCGCCGCTCAGCCCTGCGCAGATTTTATCTAAGGCCTTCCTATGCGGGTAAACGCCTATTTAAAAATTTGTTTTCGGCGACCCGGATGAAAATACTTTTGAACTCGGCCTCCTTTATCTTCAGGGACATAACTGGGAAGCGTTTTTATAGTGAAAGATAAGCACGCAGATTTATACAATACCGAAGAACGCTATTGGTGGTCGGTAATTCAGAGAAGAGAGGCTCTGCGTTTTTGGAAAAGATTTTCCAAACAGGGGCAGGAACGCAGGATATTGGACGTGGGTTGCGGCGCCGGAGCGCTTCTTGTCGATTTATCGGGCGGGGCGAAGGTTTTTGGCGTAGATTTGTCCTTTAAGGCTTGCCATTTTTCTAAAACGAAAAAGATATCCGTGTTTCAGGGCGACGCGTCGCGATTGCCTCTAAGGGATAATTGTTTCGACGCCGTTTTCGCCCTGGACCTCATAGAGCATATTGAAGACGAGCTAACTTGTCTTGGGCAAATATACAGGGTTTGTTCCCGTGAGGGGATTTGCATCTTGACCGTTCCGGCGTGGAATTGCCTTTGGAGCGAACGCGATAAATGGCTTCAGCACCGCAGGAGATATACCGCTGGGCAAGTGAGGGCAGCGGTTGAAGGCGCCGGCTTTAGAGTAATAAGATGCGCCTATATCCACGGCCTCCTTTTTCCGGTTTTATTCTTTTGGAGCAAAATCAGGCGGCTTTTTAGATATAACAAGATTAAAACGGATATTGTTCCGGTTCCGAAGCCGTTAAATTTAATTTTGATTTACTTGTTTAGCGCCGAAATGAAATTATTTTCGCGGACAGGACTTCCTTTCGGAACTTCTGTTATCTGCGTGGCAAAAAAGTGTTAGGAAGAAAAACTTCATTCATAATTGTTCTCCTGCTTTTCTTATTATTAAATTTAATACTTTTCAGGAATGTAATCTTTGATACCGGCAGGCTGTTAAGTTCAAGCTCTGCGGGCGACGTCTTTTTCTATTTTAGCGCAGCTAAGTTCCTGGAAATCGAATCATTGCGCCGGGGAATCATGCTCTGGAATCCCTATGTTTTCGGCGGAGTTCCCTGGATCGCCAATCCCCAATATCAACTTTTTTATCCTCTTAATTTACCTTTGCTGTTCCTGCCTTTTCATTTGTCAATCAATTACAGTTTTATATTGCATATTTTGCTTCTCGGGATAGCGACTTGCCTCTTTGTAAGGTATTTGGGTTTCGATTGGTATGTCGCTATGATTTCCGGCCTGATTTCTATGCTTAACGGTCAGGTATTCCTGCGATGTTTTGCCGGACATCTGACCACGCTATGCGCATACCTCTGGCTGCCGGTTATATTTCTTCTAATCCAGATGTGCCTAAACAAAAGGAAGTTGATGTATGCCGTGTTTGCCGGATTGGCCTTAGGCTGCCAGATATTAGCGGGGAATCCCCAGTACGTTTACTACACGCTTTTGGGAATATTCTTTTATTTAGCTTTCATGACCATATGCGGTTTAATCAAGAACAGGAGAGATTCAAGCCTGAAATTTACCTCGGTTGCATTGTTTATGTTTTTATCTGTGGGGTTAGGCCTGGCCTGTTTGAGATTATTGCCTATTTTAGAGTTTACCCGCTTATCAATCCGCGCCGTCCCCAGCTACGATTTTGCCGCCTCCTGGTCTTTTCCTGCCCGGAACCTGATAACATATATTTTGCCGGAGTTCTTCGGCGATATGATTCACGTTCCTTACTGGGGCGGATATAATCTTTGGGAGATGTGCGGCTATGTGGGCGTCTTGCCCCTGATTTTGAGCCTTATCGCGGTTGTCTATAAGAGGAATAAATATACCCTGTTTTTCGCTTGCTTGTCCCTGTTGGCGCTGGCGGGTTCTTTGGGAGCGAATACGCCGTTATTCAGATTATTTTATCACCTCCTTCCGGGTTTTAATAAATTCCGGGGACATAGCAAATTCCTTATGTTGTTTGTTTTTTCCGTAGGAATACTTTCTGCCTACGGCTTGGGTTGGTTGTTAGAAAAAAAGGAGAAGCCGGACAGGAAATTGATAAGGGTAACGTTGCTGTTGGGCATATTCGCGGGCTTGGTTACGGCTGCCGTTTTCTTCCTGTTCTTTAACCGCTCTTGGATATCGGGGCTTTGGCTGGAAGCGAGGAAGGCCGGGGTTCCCTCTTTGGACTTAGCGGAAAGCGAATTTTCATTAGCGTTTTTCAGTCTGGTTAAGTTTAATATTTTTGTGGTGAGCATTTTTTCCTTATTCTTTTTCTGGATAAAGAAGAGAATATCCGCGAATATTTTGAAGATTTTCTTGGTCGTGGTTTTAGCCGCCGACCTTTTGCTGTTCGGTGCCAAATATATTGTTTCGGACAAGGTCCGGAGGTGCTATTGGGATAGAGACATAGTCGGATTTTTGAAGGATGCAGAAGCCCCGCAGACTTACCGGGTTTTCGCCGGTTCCCTGCGAGACGATTTATTTCCCAATAAAGCAGTATTGGACAGGATACCGGTAATAGACGGTTACGACCCGCTTGTATTAAAGCGTTACGACAGCTTTCTAAGACTTTGCTTGCTGCGTTCTCCCGATTTATCCTCGGTTTCGAAATTATTGGGCATCGCTAACCTTAAGTACCTTATTCTTCCCAAAGACGCGGAATTGAACAGTCCGGGGTTGCGCATGGTCTTTGAGGGTAAATATGTCGGAGTGTGGGAAAATGCCTGGTGTTTGCCGCGGGTTTATATCGTCCATAGAGCAAAAGTCATCAAGGGCAGCGACGAAACGGTATTGAACGCCGTCCTTAGCGACGACTTCCGGCCGTCGGAAACGGTTATTTTAGAGCGGGACGCCCGGCTTTCCGCCGAATTAGAAGGTTCGGCGCAGGCCCGGAATGAAAAAGCAGGTTTTATAAAATACGCATATAATGAAGTTGTAATCCGGGCCGAACTTAAAGGGGGCGGTTATCTTGTTTTGAGCGACGTTAATTATCCCGGCTGGAAAGCAAGCGTGTTGAATCTTTCAACCGGTGAAGAGAGGCAGGCCGACATATTTTACGCTAACTATATTTTTCGCTGCATACCCCTTGAAAAGGGCAATTATTTAATTCGTTTCTCGTTCCGGCCGGTTTCTTTCTTTGTCGGTTCCTTTATATCAGTTCTGACGATTTTATCGGTTATTTTGGGCTTGATTTTTATTTGCAGAGCCGGAAGGCGCTCCTTATGACAAATAAGGCTAGGTTGGATACGCAAGTCCGATACCTGAAAGGGGTCGGACCGAAGAAGGCGAAACTGTTCGGTAAAATCGGCATAAATACCGTGGAAGATTTATGCTACTATTTTCCCCGCCGATACGAAGACCGCTCCAATTTTCTGCCGGTTTCCAAGCTTCAGGAGGAAAAGTTCCAGACAATAAGCGCGACGGTTTTAGCGAAGTCGCAGCGGCAATCCTGGAAAAGAAGGGGTTTCAGCATTCTTAAAGTAGCGGTGGGGGACTCTACGGGGAAGTTATTCTGCGTTTGGTTCAACCAGCCATATTTAAAGAATTATTTTGAGGTCGGGCAAAGGCTGGTTCTCTACGGCAAGGTGCAAAGATATTCGGGGAGGCTGCAAATAAATTCGCCGGAGTTCGAAATAATTTATGAAGAAAAGACGGACCCGGTAGATATAGGAGGGATAACTCCTATTTACACGCTTCCGGAGGGTATGACTCAGAGATATTTCCGGCGAATTCTGAAAAGAGTCCTCCAGGATTATTTACCCGGCGTCGTAGATACTCTGCCCTACGATATAAGAGAAAGGAATAACCTGTTAAATTTAGCCAGGAGCCTGATAGGCATACACTTCCCTTCGGATTTAAATCATTCAAAGGAGGCTTATCGCAGATTGGCGTTTGAAGAATTTTTCCTGTTTCAGATTCCCCTGTTTCTAAGGAAGCTAAAGAAAAAGCAATGCCCGGGTTTGGTTCATAAGGTAGAGGGGCGGATGTCGGACGGGTTTCTTGAAAAATTGCCCTTTGAATTGACTCCGGCGCAAATCAGGGTCATAAACGAGATAAAACAGGATATGGCCCGGCCCTTGCCGATGAACCGGCTCTTGCAGGGCGACGTGGGTTCCGGAAAGACAATTGTGGCGGTGTTCGCTTCTGTTTGCGCTATTCAAAGCGGTTATCAGGCGGCCTTTATGGTGCCGACGGAACTCCTTGCCCAGCAGCATTACCAAAATTGCCGCGATTTGTTAAACGGGGTCAATATCGCTTTATTGATAGGCTCGCTCACAAAAGCGGAAAAATCCGGTCTTTACAAAAAGATTGAAGAAGGCAAATTCCAGCTAATCATCGGAACGCACAGCCTGCTTGAGGAAAAATTGAGGTTTAAAAGATTGGGGTTGGTCATAATCGACGAGCAGCACAAGTTCGGGGTATCTCAACGCGCGTATCTGCCCCGGAAGGGAGAGAACCCCGACGTCTTGATAATGACCGCAACTCCCATCCCCCGCACCCTGGCGATAACTATTTACGGCGATTTGGATATTTCGGTAATCGACGAATTGCCGCCTTTGAGGAAACCCGTTAAGACAAAGTTTGCGGCGCCGGATAAGAGGAAAGAGGTCTATAGTTTTATCGCGGAGAAAATCAGCCAGGGAAGGCAGGCGTATATCATCTATTCGGTCATTGAAGAGTCCGGCGTATCGGCCGTGCAGGCGGCGAACCGGATGTACGAAGTATTTAAAAAAGAGATTTTCCCTAATTTAAAAATCGCCCTGGTCCACGGTCAGCTCAATACGAAACAGCAGCACAGGATAATGTCCGAATTCAGGGACGGCAAGATCGACATACTGGTTGCCACTACCGTGTTAGAGGTGGGCATTGATGTGCCCAACGCCTCGATTATGCTAATCGAGAACGCCGAAAGGTTCGGCCTGAGCCAGCTGCATCAGCTGCGCGGCCGCATCGGGCGGGGGGAACACGAGTCTTATTGCATATTGATTTCTCAGTTGCAGACCGAAGAAGCCAGGCTGAGGGTAAAGGTGATGATAGACAATTCCGACGGTTTTCGCATCGCGGAAGAGGATTTAAAGATACGCGGGCCCGGAGAGTTTTTTGGCCAAAGGCAGCACGGCCTTTCGGAGTTGAAAATCGCCAATCCCTTAACTCAATTCCAGCTTCTCCGCTTAGCAAGGGAGGAGGCAGGGCATTTGGTGGATTCGGACCCGGAGTTAAAGCTGAAACAGAATTCGGCTATGCGGGAAAAAATAAGCCGGAGGTTTCCCGGTTACGAAAGTTACGAAACTATAGGATAGGTGGGTATGCGCATTTTATCCGGAAGGCTTAAAGGAAGAAGGATTAACATGCCCAGGGGCATAAGGCCCACTCAGGATAAAGTCAGAAAAGCCGTATTTGATATTTTAAGAGAGGTGCAAGGGCTGTCATTTTTGGACCTCTACGCCGGTTCGGGCGCGGTGGGCTTGGAGGCTTTGTCTCAGGGCGCAAGCAGAGCCGTCTTTGTAGAAAGCGACAGGCGGTGCATAGAGAAGCTAAGGGGTAACCTTGTTGCTGCGGGGCTAGGGGCTGAGCCTGGTTACGCTGCGCAGAGGAACCGTCCCCCGGCCGGAGGTAGTTATGAGATTCTCAAGTTAGATGCCCTAAGAGCCATAAAGCAATTAAGCCTGCGAAACGAAAAATTTGATTTTGCCTTTCTCGACCCCCCTTACCATCAGAATCTGGCAAAAAAAACCTTGAAAATCCTGAGTCAGTATGATATATTATCAACTTATGGTTTAGTTATTTGTCAGCATTCCAAAAGAGAAGCCCTGGCCGAAACCGAAGGCGGCTTGAGGTTGCTAAAGCAGTCAAGATACGGCGACACCCTGCTTTCGTTCTATAAAAAAGAAATCAGTTAGCAAAAGAAATGCGCAAGAAAATATCGGCAAGAGCTATTTACCCGGGCACCTTCGACCCTATTACTTTCGGCCATATTGACCTGCTCAAGCGGGCTTGTAGCATATTTTCCGAGGTAATTGTCGCTATCGCCCACAATCCCCAGAAAGAGCCTTTATTTTCCGTGAAGGAAAGGAAAGGGTTTCTTAAAAAGGCAATTGCCGGTCTATCCAATGTCCGTGTAGAAGACTTCGACGGCCTGGTGGTTGACTACGCCCGGAAAAAAGGAATAAGGATTTTGATACGCGGACTGCGTATGATTTCGGACTTTGAATACGAGTTTCAGATGGCTTTGACAAATCGCAAGCTCGCGCCCGACATAGAGACGATATTCCTCATGCCCCACGAGGGCTATAGCTATCTTTCCTCCCGACTTTTAAAAGAAGCGGTTTCATTAGGCGCAGACCTATCCAAGTTCGTTCCGGCATATGTCCAAAAGTCTTTAAGAAAAAAACTTAAGCGATAAACCGAAAGGATTCTTAAAAGCAAGGCGAGGTGGCAATGGCTTTACCAAAAAGAAGACACTCTAAATCACGCGGCAGGAAGCGAAGGGCTCATTGGCAATCGGATGTTCCTCGGCTTGTCCTCTGTCTCCAATGCAAGCAGCTGAAGCTGCCCCATCAGGTGTGCGGTTTTTGCGGCTTTTACGGTGGCAGGCAGGTCGTTGAGATAAAGCCAAAAGAGAAAGAGAAAAAGAAAAAAGCATAATTGAGATGAGGATAATAGTTGACGCGATGGGGGGGGACAGGGCCCCCGAGGTCGTAGTTATAGGCGCGATTAAAGCAGCCGAAGAATACAGGATAAATATAGAGCTGGTGGGCAAGATTGACCAAATAGAGCCCCTTGCCGAGAAATATAAATATCCCAAGGAATATATTTCTCTTCAGCCCGCTTCGGAGATAATCCATATGTCCGAGTCTCCGGCCTTGAGCGTCAGGAGAAAGAAAGATTCTTCGATTTGCGTCGGCTTGAATTTGATTAGGGAGAGAAGAGGCGACGCTTTCTTAAGCGCCGGTAATACGGGCGCGGTGGTTTGCGCTACAACCTTAGCTTTAGGAATGTTACCGGGTATTGAGCGTCCGGGCATCGCCATACTCGTTCCCACCCTGAAAGGCATTTCTTTAATTATAGATGTCGGCGCAAACATAGATCCTAAGCCGTTGCATTTGCTGCAGTACGGCCTTATGGCCGATGCCTATTTGCACTACATATTAAACCGGCCCAATGCTTCGGTAGGGCTCCTGAATATAGGAGAGGAAGAAAGCAAGGGCACGGAATTCGTGAAGGAAACCCACCGTCTGCTTTCCGGAAGCAGCCTGAACTTCATCGGAAACATCGAAGGCAAGGACCTCTTTTCCGGCAAATGCGATATTATAATTTGCGACGGATTCGTGGGGAACGTCGTTCTTAAGGTTTCCGAAAGCCTGGCCGATACAGTTTACAAATTTTTTAAACGCCACCTTAAGACCAGTTTTTTGGGGATGCTCGGCGCTGCCTTCTTGAGCGCGAGTATGGCCAAGCTCAGAAAGCAGATAGACTATTCCGAATACGGCGGCGCACCTCTTTTAGGCGTTAACGGAGTGGTAATAATCGGTCACGGTCACTCCGATACCAGAGCGATTAAAAACGCTATCCGCCGGGCGAAAGAAGAAGTAGAAAACCGCGTTAACGATAGAATTATCGAGTCAATTTCAATCGCATCAGAGCAAGGGCATAATTGAAATAAATTGAAACAGAAGAAAGGTGTATATCAAAATCATAGGTGATTGAATGAAGAAAGTCGGTATAATCGGAGTAGGGGAATACCTGCCCGAGCAAGTCCTGACTAATCGCGATTTGGAGAAGATGGTAGATACCTCGGATGACTGGATAATCACCCGCACCGGCATAAAGACCCGCCGCCTGGCTTCCAAGGAACAGGCAGCCAGTGACCTGGCGATAAATGCGGCAAAGGACGCGCTTAAGGACGCAAATCTTAAAGCGGAAGATTTAGATTTAATCATTGTGGCTACGGTTACTCCGGATATGCAGTTTCCTTCTACCGCCTGTTTTGTGCAAAGAAGCCTGAAGGCGAAGAACGCGGTAAGTTTCGATATTTCGGCGGCTTGCGCAGGCTTTGTTTATGCCCTGGTGACCGCTCAACAATTTATCGCCCGCGGCACTTATAAGAATGCTCTGGTTGTCGGAAGCGAAGTGCTCTCTTCCATCACCGACTGGAAGGACAAAAATACCTGCGTGTTGTTCGGCGACGGCGCCGGGGCAGCGGTATTGGCTCCGGTTAATTCGGGTGGAATTCTTTCTACCTACTTGGGCAGCGACGGTTCCTTAGGCGAATTATTGATGTTGCCTGGGGGCGGTTCGCGCGACCCGGCCAGTCGCAAGACCCTGGAAAAGCGCCTGCATTACATTAAGATGCGGGGTAACGAGTTATTCAAGCTGGCGGTTAAAATAATGGCTGACGCCGCTCAAAAAGCGCTTGCGCTTGCGCATCTGGAATGCAAGGATGTAGATTGGGTTATTCCGCACCAGGCAAATATACGCATACTTATGAGCATGGCAAAGAAATTAGGTTTGCCTGAAGAAAAAATTTACCTGAATATCGAGAGATACGGCAATATGTCTTCGGCATCTACTGCTACCGCTCTGTGCGAGGCGGTAAAATCCGGCTGTATCAATAAGGGAGACATCGTACTTCTTGACGCCTTTGGCGGAGGCCTGGTGTGGGGCGCATGCGTGATAAAATGGTAAAAAAGTAACAAAAATATGTATGGTGTATGCCCGCCTGGACTGCCGATATTTTAGGGGCGACCGCCCCTGTTCCTATAATACTTCCTGTTCTGCCTGCCCGGATTATCAACCTCAAGGAAAAAAAATACTGATTATAAAGTTAGCCGCAACCGGCGATGTCCTGAGGACTACTCCGGTTCTTCGCGGCATAAAGAGGAAATATCCGCGAAGCTTTATCACCTGGATTACCGAAAGAGAAGCCGTAGATTTGTTAAAGGACAATAATTATATTGACCGCCTGCTGGTTTACGGCTTGCCAGATGTCGAACGGCTAAAGGTTGAGCGGTTCGACGTATTGATTTGTCTCGACAAAGAAATAGAGGCTATTGTCCTGGCCAATCAAGTGAAAGCCAAAAAGAAATTCGGCTTCGGATTTGACCCGAGAACGGGGAATGCGGTTCCCTTTAACAGGGAAAGCGGTTATGCCTGGGAGTTGGGCTTGTCCGACGAACTCAAGTTCAAAAAGAACGAAAAAAGTTATCCGCAGATTATATTTGAAATGGCAAAACTAAGGTATGACAATGACGAATATATTTTAAATATTTCCGAAACCGATAGAATTTATGCCCAAGATTTATTGAACAGAACCGGCGTGCCCGGAACCAGCCCGATTGTCGGATTAAACACCGGAGCAGGAAGCCGCTTTGCCAATAAGGCCTGGACGGAGCGGGGTTTTGCGGAATTAATCCGCCTGATTAGAGCCGATACCGATGCCAGCGTCTTTTTATTGGGCGGCCCGAAAGAAAGCCAGCTAAATGCCCGGATAGCTTCCCGGACCGGAGATTTAGCGTATAGCGCCGGTTGTTATCACAGTTTGGGACAATTTGCCGCGATTGTTGAGGCCTGTTCGTTGATAGTCAGCGGCGACACCGTTGCCTTGCATATCGCCATCGCCCTAAAAAAATTTACGGTCGCTATATTCGGACCAACCTGCGATACAGAGGTCGACCTTTACGGCCGGGGCGTTAAAGTTACCTCTCCGATTGAATGCCGGCCGTGCTATAGAAAGCAGTGCGATAAAAAAAATAATTGCATGGATTTGATAAAGCCGGAAGAGGTGTTTGCCGCAGTGCAAAAACTTTTTTCCAAATGCAAGCATTAGTCATAATTCCCACTTATAACGAGCGGGAAAACATAGAGGAGCTGATTAACCGGCTCTTAAATTTAAATTCGGACATTAATGTTTTGGTTGTTGACGACAATTCTCCCGACGGAACAGGGAGGCTTCTCGATAATATCATTAAAAATCAGCCGCGCTTGTCGGTCATCCACAGATTTGACCGCAGAGGCAGGGGGCTGGCCGGCGTGACGGGATTCAAGCACGCCATACGCCACAAAGCGGACTATGTCATTGAAATGGACGCTGATTTTTCACACGACCCCGCGTATATTCCTTTGCTTCTGGAGGAGATTAAAGATTGCGACGTAGTCGTCGGCTCAAGGATGGTTAAGGGA
Source organism: Candidatus Omnitrophota bacterium (assembly GCA_043812035.1). Taxonomy (GTDB): domain Bacteria; phylum Omnitrophota; class Gorgyraeia; order Gygaellales; family JAHJCI01; genus CAYMKG01. Next base: position 18,817 of record JBDRMR010000031.1, on the reverse strand, counting down.
GGACGCATAGTCGGCAGGGGCTTTTTGAGAAACGCGCTGAGCAAGCTTAGCCAGTATTTCATTAGATTAATATTAGGCTTGGACGTCCTGGACAGCACCTCGGGATTCCGTTGTTTCAGGCGCCGTTGCCTTGAGAGCATCGATTGGAATAAAATAATTTCCGAGGGGCCCTCCATCATCGAGGAGGTCGCTTACTATATAAAAAGAAAAGGGTTCAGGTTCAAGGAAGTGCCAATCGTGTTTAAAAATCGCCGGCGAGGGCGGTCAAAATTGAATCTCTCTGGGGCGCTGGGAGTTTTTTTTACCTTGGTAAGAGTAAAGTTATTCCCTTATGAGTAAATACATTATCTTTATAATTGTCATTATCGGCCTGGTTTATGCGAATTCGCTTTTTAACGGATTCGTTTACGACGACGGCGCGGTTATGGTAGATAATACTTTCATAAAGTCGCCTAAAAACTTAAAGCTGTTCTTTAGCCGAAGATATCTGACCGATCCGCGCGAGGCGCTGTTTTATTTAGGCAACTACAACGTAGGCTCGGGCGAAGGTTCTTACCGGCCCGTGGCGACGCTGTCTTATTTTCTCAATTACTTTCTTTTTAAGTTGAAGCCTTTTGGCTGGCATGCCACTAACGTCCTTTTGCACATTTTCTGCGCCGTCGCCGTATTTTATCTGACTAACTACCTGTTCGGCAATCCCGCGCTTTCTTTCTTAACGAGTCTCGTATTCGGCGTTCATCCGGTGAATGTCGAAGTAATTAACTGCTCTGCCTTCAGGCCGAATACCCTGGCGCTGTTATTTTCTGCCTCGGCCATTATTCTATATTTTAAATACGTTTACCTGGGCAGGCGTAAACATATTCTATTTAGCTCGCTGTTCTTATTCGCGCTGTCTTTATTTTCCAAAGAGATAGCCATTTTTATGCCGGTGAGTTTGATAATTTGCGATTACTTTAAAAACGACTTCTCTTTTAAGGCAATCGCGAAAAACTTAAAAATTTACTCTCTGTACTTTTTACTGTGCTTTTTCTATCTTTATATTTACTTCTTTGTTTTCACTCCGACTATGGAGGTTTTAGGTTCGTCGGAGCTGCCTTTTACGGATATATTGAGAATGTTTTATGTATTCGGTTTTTATTTCAAGGACCTGGTTTTTCCCAGAGATTTGACGTTTGTAACCAGGCACATTCGGGCTTATTCGCCGGCGTTAACCGCCTTCGGCGCGATTGTTACAATCCTCTGCGTTTATATCGTTTTTAAGAAATCGAAGTCGCAAAAAGTTATTTCTTTTGCGGTAGCGTGGTTTTTTCTCTGGCTTTTGCCGATGAACAATTTTATGTTTCCTTCCCGTATCCCCATAGCGTATCGTTATCTTTATTTTCCGTTGTTTGGCTTTTCGTTGGTTTTGAGCGTTTTTCTGTTAAAAATATGGAACGGAAATTTCCGTTTTTTGGCAAAGGACTTTTTTTTGCGGCACATATTGGTTTTTATGGCCATAGGTTATTTTGCAATTCATACCATTTCGGCAAACCTTCTTTGGAAAAACAATCTGGTGTTGTATTTGTCTCTGGTAGAAAAATATCCCCAGAGCCCCAGCGCTCATACGGCTTTCGGTATTGTGCTGTTGGGATACGGGAATCTCGAAGAAGCCCAGCAGGAATTCGAAACTGTGCTTTCTTTTGACCGCCGCGAAATCAGCCGGAACGACCTGACTAGCGCTTATTACAGCTTAGGCAGAATTTATGCCGAGAAAGGAGATTATTCCAAAGCCGAAGAATTGTTCCGGCGGTCAAGGGCGATTTCGGATCCTTTCGCCGATTCGTTATTCTACGCCGAATTGGGTAACCTGCGTATTAAACAAGGCCTGTACGATGAGGCTCTCGGTTATTTCAATTTGGCCATAGAAGAAAACCCCTTAAACTCTCCCGCTTACGTGGGCAGGGGTATAATTTACGCATTAACGGATAAAAAAGAACAGGCAAGAAAAGAGTGGCTTAAAGCGCTCGAGGTTAATCCCTATTCTGAATTTGCAAAGCATAATTTAGAGGTTTTAGAGAAGGGGGACCAAAAATGATAGCCTTTGTTTTTCCCGGGCAGGGCTCCCAGTTCGCGGGGATGGGCAGGGATTTATACGAAAATTTTGCGGAGAGTAAAAGAGTCTTTGATGCGGCGGACAGGATATTGCAATTTTCCCTTTCCAAGCTTTGTTTTGACGGGCCGACCGAGGAATTGACCCGGACTGTAAACTGTCAGCCGGCCATATTTACCGTGAGCCTGGCCGCGCTGGCTGCTTTCAATAAAAAGGTGTTAATCGCAAAGCGTCGAGTATCACCTAACTACTTCGCAGGCTTGAGCTTAGGTGAATATACCGCTTTGGTTGGTGCCGGGGCTTTATCGTTTGTGGACGGCATATCCCTGGTGGCTAACCGGGCAAAGTTTATGGATGAGGCGGCATATATAAATCCGGGGAAAATGTCGTCTATTTTAGGGTTGGATTTAAACGCGATTAAAGATATAGCCGGAGAATCCGGAGTGCATATCGCTAATCTAAATTGCCCGGGTCAGGTTGTTATCAGCGGTTCAATCGAGGCCGTTGATAAAGCCAATGAATTGGCTTTAAGGCGCGGCGGTAAGCGGGTGGTTAATTTGGAGGTAAGCGGGGCGTTCCATTCTCCTTTAATGCAGCCGGCGGGGCTGAGGTTAGCCGAGACGCTGAAGAACATAAACATAAAAGAACCGGCAACGGCGGTGGTCAGCAACGTAACTGCAGCCGCCGTATTTAGTCCCGAGCAAATAAAAGAGAATCTAATCAGGCAGCTTACTGGTTCGGTCCGCTGGGAAGAATCAATAAGGTTTATGCTCGGCCGGGGCGTAAATACATTTTTCGAGTTCGGGCCGGGCAGAGTTTTAAGAGGCCTGATACGGAAAATAGATGCGAATACGGAAGTGGTAAATATCGGAGGAGCCGAAGATATAAATAAGTTTTAAAAGGGGGGCGGGTAAAATGAGACTTCGGGATAAAGTCGTTTTGGTTACGGGCGGAGCGCAGGGGATAGGTCGTCAGGTCTGTTTCACTTTCGCCAGAGAAGGAGCGGACATTGTCGTGGGGGATGTGAACCTCCAGCAGGCTACGAAGACTAAGGGGGAAATAGAGGCTCTGGGAAGGAATGCGGAAGCGGTAAAATTAGACGTTACAAATTACTCCGAGGTTCAAAATACGGTGAATAAAATTCTTGACAAATTTAAAAAGATTGATATATTAATTAACAATGCCGGCATTACCCGCGATAATCTTATTTTAAAAATGTCTGTGGAGGAGTGGGAGGCAGTAATAAAGGTCAATCTGACCGGAGCTTTCCATTGCATCAAGGCTGTAACGCGGGCGATGCTAAAGCAGAGGGCAGGCAAGATAGTTAATATTGCCTCCATTATCGGCTTAATCGGGAATCCGGGGCAGGCAAATTATTCGGCGTCCAAAGCCGGCATTATCGGTCTAACCAAAACGACGGCAAAGGAATTAGCTTCGCGAAATATAAACGTCAATGCGGTGGCGCCGGGGTTCATTCAGACCCAAATGACCGAACGTTTGCCTGAGGACATAAAAGCCAAGATGCTTACCCAGATACCGATGGCCAGATTTGGTAATCCGGAAGACGTTGCTAATGTGTGTTTATTTCTGGCTTCGAACGAGTCAGATTACGTTACCGGTCAGACGATAGTTGTAGACGGAGGTATGATATAAGTCGCAAGGGCGCAAAGTTTTGTTAATTAGTTTGCGTTTAAGCGGTTGCAAGGAGGGAAGATGGCGGTAGAAGAAAAGATTAAATCGATAATTGCCGAGCAATTAGGCGTAAAGCCGGAGGAAGTGACTCCCGGAGCGTCGTTTATCGATGATTTGGGAGCAGATTCTTTAGATACCGTAGAGTTGGTTATGGCGTTGGAAGAGGAATTCGGTATCGAAATTCCCGACGAAAATGCGGAAAAGATGACTACCGTTGGGGATGCGATTAAATACATAGAAGAGAAGGTTGGAAACAAATAAGTTAGCAGCTCAAGGTTGACAGTTGACAGTTAGCCCCGCGCGCAGCGGGGCTAATTTTTGGAACTACGCGAGCGAGGTTCGGACTGATGAGTAGAAGAATAGTGGTTACGGGTTTAGGCGTGATTTCCCCTGTCGGAAACGATGCGCATTCCTTCTGGAATGCCTTGATTGAAGGGAAGTCGGGGATTGATAAAGTCACTCTTTTTGACGCGTCGGCTTTTGAAAGCCGGATAGCCGGCCAGGTTAAGGGATTTGAGCCCAAGGATTACGGCATTACGCCCCGCGACCTGCGGCGGACGGATAAATTCGTTCAATACGCGATTGCGGCATCGAGGCAGGCAATAGAGGGCGCGGGCTTAAACCTTGATAATGAAGATAAAACCCGCATCGGCGTTTTGATAGGTTCGGGCATCGGAAGCCTGCAGGTAGTCGAAAAAGAGCACCTGGTTTTGTTAAAAAGCGGTCCCTCGCGCGTATCGCCTTTCTTAATTCCTATGCTTATAGTAAACGAGGCTTCTGGTTGGGTAGCGATTACTTTCGGTCTTAAAGGGCCTAATTCTTGCGTGGCGACTGCCTGCGCTTCGGGAAGCCATGCCATAGGAGATGCTTTTAAGATAATAGAGCGCGGGGCCGCAGACATAATGGTTACCGGAGGCACGGAAAGCGCCATTACCCCGATGGCCCTTGCCGGATTTTGCGCGCTAAAGGCGCTTTCTTGCAGAAACGACGAGCCTCAGAAAGCTAGCCGGCCTTTCGATGCCCAGAGAGACGGCTTTGTTATGGCCGAAGGAGCAGGGGTAGTTGTGTTAGAAGAGTTCGAGCACGCAAAAAAGCGCAATGCCGATATCCATGCCGAGATATCGGGATACGGAATGTCCTGCGACGCTTATCATATAACCGCTCCCGACCCCGACGGGCAAGGAGCCGCGTTGGCTATGAAAACAGCTATCGGGGACGCAGGATTAAATCCCGGGGACATAGATTACATTAACGCCCACGGGACCTCAACGAAGTTAAACGATAAAATAGAGACTATGGCGATAAGAAGCGTGCTGGGCGCTCATGCAAAGAAAGTTATGGTCAGCTCCACCAAGTCAATGACCGGCCACCTCTTAGGTGCGGCCGGAGGCGTAGAGTTTGTCGCTGCATGCCTCACGGCAAAGAACGGCGTGGTTCATCCTACCATAAATTACGAATATCCTGACCCGGAATGCGACCTGGATTATGTCCCCAATGTTGCCCGCCAGGCTAAGGTTAACGTGGTGATGTCCAACTCTTTGGGGTTTGGCGGACATAATGCTACCCTTGTCGTAAAGAAATTTACAGGTTGATACAAGATGAGCGTAGAGCGTAGAGCGTATAGCAGATAGTAAAGACTATACGCTAAACGCTATCCGCTAAACGCTAAGATTTACAAGATGGGCTATACAATATCAGAGAAGATTTTACTGACTCATACGGATAAAAAAGATATCAAGCCGGGCGAATTCATTGAGGTAAAAATCGACCTGGCTCTGGGTAACGATATTACTGCGCCTCTGGCTATCGAGCAATTTAGAAAACTGGGCATAAACAGGGTATTCGACCCGAAAAAGATTGTGCTTGTTCCCGACCATTTTGCCCCGGCCAAGGATTTAAGAAGCGCAAATCAATGCAGGATATTGGCTGATTTTGCCGGAGAATATAAGATAAAAAATTACTTCGAAGTCGGCTGTATGGGCATAGAGCACGCATTGCTGCCGGAGATGAGGCTGGTTTTGCCGGGAGATTTAGTCATCGGCGCGGATTCGCACACCTGCACTTACGGGGCGATGGGGTGTTATTCCACCGGGGTAGGCTCAACGGATTTGGCCAGAGCTTTTGTCGACGGCAAATGCTGGCTTAAGGTCCCCGCTTCGGTAAAATTCGTTTATAAAGGAAAATTAAATAAGTGTGTAGGCGGCAAAGACTTAATCCTCTATACTATTTCAAAAATCGGCGTTGGCGGAGCGTTATACAAAGCTATGGAGTTCTCTGGTGAGGTTATACGGAATTTAAGCATGGACGACAGGCTCACGATGTCTAATATGGCAATTGAAGCAGGGGCCCGGGTCGGCATTATCGAGCCGGACCGGGTTACCAGGGAATTCGTTACCCGCCGTCCCTTGCCCGCTGCCCGAAAACCTAAGTTCTACAAATCCGACGCAGATGCCGTATATGAAAAGGTATACGAGTGGGATATTTCCGGATTGGAGCCTCTGGTTGCCTGTCCGCATTTGCCCAGTAACGTCAAGTCGGTGAGCAAATTGAGAAATATCGAGCTGGACCAGGTTTTTATCGGCTCATGCACAAACGGCCGTATTTCCGACTTACGGATAGCCGCGCAAATTTTGAAGGGTCGAAAGATTAAAGCCGGGCTCAGGCTTATCGTAATCCCGGCTACTCAAAAAGTATATTTGCAAGCGGTTGGTGAGGGCCTGGCAGAAATCTTTGTCAAATCAGGCGGGGTATTTTCTACGCCTACTTGCGGGCCGTGTCTGGGCGGTCATATGGGAATATTAGCCGCAGGCGAAAAGTGCCTTGCCACCACGAATAGAAACTTTATCGGCCGTATGGGGCATCCCAATAGTGAGGTATATTTATCCGGTCCGGCAGTAGCGGCAGCAAGCGCAATAACGGGGAGAATTACGCACCCGGATTTATTGTAGCGTATAGGAAGTAAATTTACGCTAAACGCTAAACGCTAATGATAATTAAGGGCAAGGTGCACAAATTTGGCAATGACGTAAACACCGATGATATTATCGCCGCCAAGTATCTTATTTCGACAGACGCCAAGGAATTAGGCGCTCATTGCATGGAGACAACCCGGCCGGGCTTTGGCAAAAATGTCAAAATCGGCGATATCATTGTGGCGGGAAAGAACTTCGGCTGCGGCTCATCACGGGAACACGCCCCCTTAGCCATAAAGGGCTGCGGCATAAGAGCGGTGGTTGCCAGGAGTTTCGCCGCGATATTTTTTAGAAACGCTATTAATATAGGTTTACCCTTCCTGGAGTGCGAAGAAGCGGACAGAATTTCCGAAAAGGATATCCTGGAAATAAATTTAAAAGGCGGTATAATTAAAAACTTAACTAAAAAAGATATTTACCGAACCAGCCCCTTTCCCGAATTCTTGCAGAAAATAATAAAAGCCGGAGGTTTGATTGAATGGATAAGACGCACAGAATTGCGGTAATTCCAGGAGACGGAACCGGTCCCGAGGTCATCCGGGAAGGTCTGAAAGTTTTACAGGCAGCAGCCCAGAAATTTAACTTTACATATAAAGCGCAGGTCTTTGATTTCGGAGGCGAGCGTTATCTAAAAACAGGAAATACCCTGACCGATAGCGAGCTGGAGCGAATGAAGGATTTCTCCGCCGTTTATCTGGGGGCAATCGGCCATCCGCAGGTGAAGCCGGGAATATTAGAGCGGGGAATATTGTTAAAGCTGCGTTTCGGGCTGGACCAATACATTAATTTACGCCCGGTAAAATTGTATGCCGAGCGGTTCTGTCCGTTGAAAGACAAAGGCCCTGAAGATGTAGATTTTGTGGTTGTGCGCGAAAATTCGGAAGGGTTATACAAAGGTATGGGAGAATTCCAGAACAAGGGTAAACCGGACGAGGTAGCCGTTCAGATATCGCACAATACCCGTAAAGGCGTGGAGCGTTGTATCCGTTACGCCTTTGAATACGCGCGCCGGCGAAATAAAAGGAAAAAGCTTACTCTCTGCGGCAAGACCAATGTCCTTACTTTTGCCTGGGACCTATGGCAGCGGGCGTTTGACGAAGTAGCCAAAGAGTATCCCGACATACACACCGATTACACCCATGTAGACGCCGCTTGCATGTGGTTCGTTAAGAATCCCGAATGGTTTGACGTAATCGTAACCGACAACATTTTCGGCGACATTATTACCGACTTAGGGGCTATTATTCAGGGCGGTATGGGCATAGCTGCCGGCGGGAATATTAATCCGGCGGGCGTTTCCATGTTTGAGCCGATCGGCGGCTCTGCTCCTAAATATACGGGCAAGAACGTAATTAATCCTCTTGCCGGGATTTGCGCGCTTTCGATGATGCTTGAGAATTTAGGAGAAGTTCAGGCAGGCAAGGCCGTAGAGGATTCGGCGATAAAGGTAGTCAGAACCAAGTTAAAATCCCTGGCAGCGGGGAAGATGGGCTATTCGACTTCGGAAGTCGGGGATTTAGTGGTAGAATACTTATATGAAGAAATATAATGTGGCTGTGGTTGGCGTAGGCGCAGTGGGGATTCAGATGCTTCGTTGTCTGAAGCGGCGAAAATTTCCGCTCGGAGAATTGCGGGTTTTTGCGCGGTCAGCCCGGGATATTGAAATTGACGGGCTGAGATATTCGGTGCAAGCAATCTCACCCGCAGGATTCGAGGGTATAGATATTGCCCTTTTTGCAGGAACCGAGGGTGAGAAAGGCGCGGCAGTTACTTTTGCTCCCGAAGCAATCAGGCGGGGAGCGGTGGTGATTGATAACGGGGTGGATTTCCGCCTGAAGAAGAATGTCCCTTTGGTAATACCGGAAGTTAACGCCCCGGATATAAAAAAGCATAAAGGCATAATCGCTAATCCTAACTGCTCAACCATACAAATGGTCGTAGCTACCTACCCTATATATAAAAGATTCGGGATTAGGCGCATGGTTGTGTCTTCCTACCAGGCGGCTTCCGGAGCGGGTAGGTCTGCGGTAGCGCAACTTTTTGGCGAGCTGCAGATAGTTATGAATAAGCCCGGTCCGGGTCTGGCGGAATGGGGCTCCGGCATAAAAATTCCTTCCGGCGAAAAGAATTCGATACGCAGAGCCCTGCCCAGGCAATTGGCTTTCAACGTCTTTCCTCATGTCGGCAGTTTTCAAGAAGCCGGATATACCACTGAAGAGTGGAAGGCTGTCCGCGAAACCCGCAAGATTCTGCACGATAATAAAATTAAAATCTCGGCTACCTGCGTGAGAGTGCCGGTGAGGACCGGCCACAGCGAAGCGATTTACCTGGAAACAAAGAAGAGGGCTGATGCTTCAAAGGTTAAACAGATGCTTTCGGCGGCAAGAGGGGTAAAGGTAGTTGACGAGCCTGAAAAGTGCATCTACCCTGCGCCTCTTGATTGCGAGGGAAAAGACGAGGTGTTTGTGGGCCGCATCAGAAATGACCCCTTCGTAAATAAAGGGCTCTGGCTGTGGGTTGTGTCCGATAATTTGCTTAAAGGGGCCGCGCTTAACGCCGTCCAGATTGCGGAATTGCTGACCCTTAAATCTTAAGCTTAAACACGAAGTCAAGCTTCAGGATTAATTTCTGCCAGAAGTTACCCGCGTTTTTAAGCTCTTCCAGTATGTTCCCGTAATAATGCAGGGTGTTCTCCGCTTGTTGTTTGACGATTTTATGAGTGCTGTAGCGCGCTTCCAGGAAGACTTCCGTAAGTTTGCTGCAGTCGAGCCGGAGATTTTCGAATCTGCGGATGATTTTTATTAAATAATCTTTGGGGTCAATGATTATTGGATGCTTATAGCCGAATATGTTCAGCACCCGGCAAAGGAATTTATAAAGAATAACCACGCAAAGATTATAATTATTTTTTTGAAAAGATTTTTTTAATTTATTCTTCTCTTTCAGGTAAGGCAGGAAAAACGCGATTATGCAGTAAAATAAAAAGACCGATATTAAGATTATGAGCACGCTCAAAATTCCGAATAACAAATCGAATACGGATAATTCTTTTTTCGTTTCTATCTCTTTCTTCGGTTCCACAATTTCTGCCTGAGGAGGCATCTCTTCTTTTGTCTCGATGTATTCTTCTTGAACATTTTCTATCTTGTCTGTAAGGGATTTCAGCCTTTCCATAAGGATTTCTTTCTTGGCCCACATTCTCTGTATCTGATTTCCCGCAGGGGCCTTCATAGATTCCCGGAATACGTTTGCCCTGATTTCGTCCATTCTTCCTTCCGTTCGCTTCAATTCCTCGTTTAGAGCTTCTATGCGCTTTGCCATTCGCGCCAGTTCGTTTTCTAAATCCCGGGTTTTCTCTTCCAGCGATTCCTGCAAGCCTTTATTTTCCGGCTCGCTTAGCAGGGCGGCGTTTTTCTCTTCGACCGCCCGCCGGTATTCTTCTTTCAAATCTTCCTGCTGCTTTTGCAGCCCTTCTAAATTCTCGGCCAGCATTTCATTTCTTTCGGTTAATTTTTCCGATTCCTCCACCAGCTTCTCGACTTGGGGGACGTTTTTTTCTTTAGAGACCAGGACGAGTTGTTTATTAATTTCTTCCAGCTCGCTTCTTACCTCTTCGACCTGCTTTTTTAATTCTTGCAGCTTTCTCTCGTATTCTTCCGGCAAGTGACTTATCGGCAGCTCGACCTGTTTTTCCCGCACGAGCCGGTTAAGCTCTTCGAATTCTTCCCCGACGGACTTAACCTCTTTTTCCAAAGATTCTAATTTCTCCTCCAGGATTTCTTTCCTGGCCCACATTCTTTGTATCTGACTTTCGGCGGAGGCTTCCATAGATTCGCGGAATACGATTTCCCTGACCTCGTCTATTTTATCGTTTATCCGGTTCAATTCTTCTCTTATAGAAATAAGCATTTTTGCAGCGCTTTCCAAACTCTTTTCTAAAATTTTAGTTTTTTCTTTCAAGCTTTCTAACAAAACTTTATTTTCCGCTTCTTCCGCCAAGGCAGTGCTTTGTGCCTGTATTGACTTAAGGTATTCTTCCTTAAGCAGGCGTATCTGTTTTTCCAGGTCCTCTACGCTCTTTTCCAGCTCCGTTTGTCTATAGGTCAATCTTTCTCTTTCTTTCATTAACTGCTTGATTTCCGGTATATTTTCTTTTTTAGAGAGCTCTTCCAGCGTTTGGTTAATTCTGTCTATTTCGCCCCGGGTTTTTCTAACCTGGTCCCTCAATTCCTGGAGTATATCTTCGTAATCTTCGGGAGCGTGCCAAAAAATCGGCTTGGTTCTGGTTTCCTGCACTTCGATGAGCCTTTCCTTGGCCTTACGGCTTATCTTTCTTATTTCGGTCGGCTCTTTCTCGGGTTCTTTCAATTGTTGTTTTACGGGAGAGAAAAAGGACATCATTCCCTTGGGAAAATCGGCGTACGAGACGGAATATTTTTGTTCCACCAGGGGGTAAAAAGGCAAAGGGATATCGAAGCGGGGAATAGCCGAAAAAATAGGAACGGCGATGATGAACGTCCCCAGGATGAAAATAGCTCCGATTTTTAATTCCCGGAGGATCCATTGTTTGGATTGATAATAAATTTCTTTTTTTTCTTTAACGTCTTTTAACAGGCTGATGACTCTTAAGGCAGCAATCCAGATTATAAAATATAGCGTGATATATCTTAATTTGTAAATTTCCGAGGTTTCCTCGCTGAAGCAGCTAAACACAATGAGACCCAGCGAAAGCACCATCAGGAAATAGTAATCCCGCTTGGTCAGGACGGTAAAGGTATGCAGTATTAAAAAATATATCCAGGTTTTTAGCAGGCCGGTAAGAATGTCCGTCGGTTGGCTGATAAAGAAGGGCAACAGCGCCCTGATCGTAAGGCCGATAAACAAAAGGTTCAGGAATATTTTAAATTTGGGCAGGGGTTTGTTTCTTTTTTGCTGCCACCAGCTTGTCGCAAAACCGATGAAGGTGAAAGCGGCAAATAACCTCAGGTCGCCGAATTGATTTCCGAGCGACAGCAAGGCGACCGTAACCAAAATTCCGATGACTATATGCAAAGACAGCATAACTATACCACCGGGCTAAAACTGGTTTCTAAATCCGCTCCGCCGAGAATGCGATAAGTTTGGACATCCGAACTTTTTGCCTGTATATAATACGACGGATATTTGGACAAAGCTTTATCAAAAGTATCGGAAATCAGCTGCACTTCGATTATCGAAATATTCTTGTGAAAGATAAGCTGTTCGGACGCTTTGGCTGCTTCTATGTCGTTGTCCAATCTTATCACTATAAGCGTAGAAGTCGGAGGGATGAAAGCTCCTAACATCGTTAATACCTGTTCTAAAGAATAAGAACAGTTTGATTCTACCTGGGCGAGTAGCTCCAATATGGTAAAGAAGTGGGAGGGGTCCCGTCCGAAAGAGGACATCAGGGGCTTATCTTCGAAAGCGAGCAGCTGGACTATCGAGCCCAGGTCAAGAAAATACTTGCTTAAAGAAGCGGCGATTTTAACCGCGTATTCGAGCGTTGTTTCTTTCCCAAAGCCCAAATTGTTCTCCCGCTTTAAATCCAGCACGATACTCACCGCGTGAACCCCGCTTTGCTCGAAGTGCCTGACTATCAGTTCGTTGTGTTTGGCGCTGGAAGGCCAATGAATTTTGCGGAGGCCGTCTTCCTGGCGGTACTCTCTTATGCCGTAGAATTCCTCGTACTCGCCGCTGCGCCTGCTCGTGCGGGGGCCGTACCGCGGGGTCATTATGCCTTTCATAAAAGGGGACAGGTAATAGATGTTAAAAATCCGGGGGTAAACGGTTAATCTCGAGGAGATATTGACGACTTTATATTTCCTGAACAGCCCCAGGGGGTCGGAGCCTATAATCGTGAACGGACCTATCCAATAGACTCCGCGCTTGAAGCAGAGCCCTTCATAAATCCAATTAATGGTTGAACGCCTGGCAAAATGAGATATCAATACCCTTTTTTCCTGGCTGTAGACTGTGTCCGCGGGAAAGTTATCAATCAGGCGAATATAATAATTGGTAAATATGCTGCGGTTTTTTAAGGTAACGCTGACCTTTATCCGTTCGTCTTCGTAGGCGGCGTCGGGCATTAAGCGTTCGCACTCGACATTGGTCAGCGTAAGACAGAAAAACAGGAAGGATAAAAGCAGGATGCTGGCCAAGATTGCCGAAATCAAATAAATAAAATCGAACTGCGTGTACCAGCAGAACAATAAAGATACCGCAAAGATAATTATAAGCAGTTTTGCCCTTTCAGTCAGGATTTTCATACTTATACAGGCACATGCACCTTCTCTAATATTTCTTTAACGACTTCCTGGGGCTTAGCTCCTCTCACTAAGGAATTGGGATATAGAATAATGCGATGGTTCAAAGCGGGAACGGCCACGGTTTTTATATCCGAGGGTATAACATAGTCGCGGTTATCCAGGAGCGCATAAGCTTTGCTTAGGCGCATTAATGCAAGAGACCCGCGGGGGCTCGCTCCTAATTTTATGTCGGGATGCTGGCGCGTGGCGCCGATTACCTTGACTATGTACGCCAAGAGGTCCTTATTTATATTAATTAAATTTGCCTTTTCCATTAAAGTCAGAATGTCTCCGATGTTTAAAACGGGCTGGAGGTGCTCGATGGGGTCCTTTCTCATGCGGTCTTCCAATATGTTTATCTCCTCGACTTCGGAAATGTATCCCATTTTGAATCTCATAATAAACCTGTCCAGCTGCGCTTCGGGAAGCGGATACGTTCCGTAAAATTCGATAGGGTTTTGGGTGGCGATAACAAAAAACGGTTCGGGAAGTTTATAGGTAACGCCGTCAACGGTTGCGGAATACTCTTGCATACATTCAAGGAGCCCCGATTGAGTACGCGGGGTAGTGCGGTTGATTTCGTCCGCCAGGATAATATTGCCGAAAACCGGTCCGGGCCTGAATTCGAATTTCGACGTCCCTTGATTATAAATACTGACTCCGGTTATATCCGAAGGAAGCAGGTCCGGGGTAAATTGAATGCGTTTAAATTCGGCGCTTATCGATTTGGCCAGCGTTCTCACCAGCATTGTCTTGCCCAGGCCCGGGACGTCTTCGATTAGGATGTGCCCTTTGCTTAACAGCCCCGCCAAAAGCAACTTTATTACTTCTCTTTTTCCGACAATTACTTTCTCGATGTTCGAAATCAGACTCTCAATCGTAATTATGACACTCACCTTATCCCTCCTTAATTTATCTTGCCCATCCCGCTGCCGGCCGGGTCTTTTTACCCTCCGGCCTTTTACCTAAGTAATTATAACATAAAATAGAAAACATTTGAATAACAAATTATGCATGTTAAAATATTTCTATGCGCAACGTAAAAATAACCGTAGAATACGTCGGGACAAACTACAAGGGCTGGCAGCGTCAAAAGAATACCCCCAGGACGGTTCAGGAGACAATCGAGAGGACTCTTGCGCGAATTTTAAAAGAAAGAATAAGGCTGATTGCCTCGGGCAGAACCGACGTCGGCGTGCACGGCTTGGGCCAGGTTGCCAACTTCAAAAATAAATCCGGGATTCCGTTAGCAAATCTAAAGCAAGCGTTGAACAGCCTTCTGCCGGATGACGTCGCGATTATAAAGGCGGAAGAGGTTGCCCCGGATTTCCACTCACGCTTCGACGCAAAAAGCAAAATCTACCGCTACATTATTCTAAATCAAAAATATCCTTCGGCGTTTTGGCGCGGCTTCGCGTATTTGGTGCCTTATAAGCTGGACGTAAAGGCAATGCAAAGGGCGGCGCAGCTTCTGCTCGGCAGGCGCGATTTCAGAAGTTTCCAGGCCAGCGATACCAGATTCGGGGGCAGCGTAAGAAGAATAAACAGAATAAAGATTTACAGGGCGGATTATTTTATTCCGCATCTTCCGCCTTTCCCCGGGAACATCGCCGTAAAGAAAGGAGCGGCTTTTGTTTATTTCGACATCGAAGCGGACGGCTTTCTTTATAAGATGGTAAGGAACATTGCCGGCACCTTAATCGAGATAGGCAAGGGAAGGAAGTCTCCCTCAGGCATTAAAGAAACTCTCGCTTTAAAAAACCGGAAGTTTGCCGGGCCTACCGCGCCGGGGCACGGCCTTTACTTGCTTCGGGTTAAATATTAAAAACCGCGTTGAATACCCGGAGGTTTCATTATAATTGACAGGACCCAGTTTTTTATCTATAATAAAAAATCTATGAAAAACGCGCCGAATAGAACCGGTCATTTCGGAATTTTCGGAGGCAGATACGTCCCCGAGACTCTGGTCTATGCTTTGGACGAGCTGACCAGAGAATATTCAGCCGCAAAAAAAGACGCGCGGTTCAATGAAGAGCTGAATTATTATCTCAGGGAATACGCCGGCCGCCCCACCCCTCTGTATTTTGCCCGGAATTTAAGCCGGTGTTTGGGCAGAGGCATCAGGGTTTACTTAAAAAGAGAGGACCTGCTCCATACGGGCGCCCACAAGATTAACAATACCCTGGGCCAGATACTGCTTGCCCGCAGAATGAAGAAGACGCGGATAATCGCGGAGACGGGAGCGGGTCAGCACGGGGTTGCTACGGCTACGGTCGCTGCCATGTTCGGTTTCGAATGCGTAATCTATATGGGGACCGAGGATATAAAGCGTCAGAGGCTGAACGTGTTTCGTATGAGGTTGTTAAACGCCCGCATCGTGCCGGTAGAATCCGGCTCCCGCACCTTGAAAGACGCCACTACCGAGGCTCTCCGGGATTGGGTAACGAACGTGCGCAGCACGTATTATATCATCGGTTCGGTTGTCGGGCCGCATCCTTATCCGGTGATGGTCAGAGATTTTCAATCGGTAATCGGACGGGAGGCGCGAAAGCAAATCCTGGTCAAAGAAAAACGCTTGCCCGATTATCTGCTCGCCTGCGTAGGGGGAGGGAGCAATTCCATCGGCCTGTTCCACCCGTTTTTTAAAGACAAAAAAGTCAAGTTTATCGGAGTAGAGGCTGCGGGGCGGGGGTTGTCTTCGGGCAGTCACGCGGCTACGCTGGTAAAAGGGAGCGTCGGAGTTCTTCACGGCGCAAAGTCCGATGTGCTGGAAGATAAATACGGCCAGATAAACGTTGCTCATTCTGTCGCGCCGGGCCTGGATTATCCGGGAGTAGGCCCGGAGCACGCCTATTATAAGAGAATCGGGCGGGCGCAATACCGCGCGGTAACCGATTGCGAAGCACTCAGAGGCTTTGATTTATTGTCTACATCGGAGGGGATAATCCCCGCCTTAGAGCCGGCGCACGCCATCGCTTACCTTAAGAAGATTACCGGAAAGCTAAAATCCAATTCCATCGTAATAGTCTGCCTCTCCGGAAGAGGCGACAAAGATATCGACATTGTGTATGAGCGTAAACCGCATTGAACAGAAGTTCCGGGAGCTTAAAAAGAAAAACAAAAAAGCGTTCATCGTTTTTATTACCGCCGGTTTTCCTAATTTCGAAATAACCCGGAAGCTGGTTTTGGAGCTGCAAAATTGCGGCGCGGATTTAATTGAATTAGGCGTGCCCTTTTCCGACCCGCTGGCTGACGGCCCGGTGATTCAGAAGTCGTCGCAATTTTCTATTGAGGCGGGCGCCACCCTGAATAAAATTCTGGCGCTGGTAAAATCGCTAAGATATAAGACCCGGATTCCGCTGTGTCTTATGAGCTATTATAACCTCATATTCCGTTTCGGTAAACAGCGGTTCCTGGCTAAATCAAGCTCAAGCGGAGTGGACGGAATAATCGTTCCCGACCTGACCCCCGAAGAAGATAAGGATTTCGTTTCGGGGTGCAGAAGATATAACATCGATACGGTATTTTTCCTTTCGCCGACAACTCCCCTTAAGAGAGTCTCTTTCGTAAATAAAATCAGCCGCGGATTTATATATTATGTTTCTTTGACGGGAGTAACCGGCGCACGGAAGAAGCTGCCCGCCGATTTAGTGAGAAATCTAAAGACAGTTAAGAGATACGCCGATAAGCCGGTTTGCGTCGGGTTCGGGGTTTCCCGGCCCCAGCAGGTAAAGGAAATCTTTCGTGTTGCCGACGGCGTGATTGTCGGCAGCGCGGTCATTAAAAAGATTCAGCAAAACTTAGGCAAGCGCGATTTGGTTAAGAGAGTAGGCAGATTCGTAAGGTATTTAGCTAATGTACGATAAGACGGTTCTGGATAATGGCTTGAGGGTGATTACGCATTCGATGCCCCGGATGCAATCTGTATCTATCGGGGTCTGGCTGGGGGTAGGCAGCAGGAATGAGTCCCGCGACACAAGCGGCATCGCTCATTTTCTGGAACACCTCGTTTTTAAAGGCTCAAAGAAATATTCCTGCCAGCAGATAAAGGAATTAATCGAAGGCGTCGGCGGAGCGCTGAATGGCTTCACTTCCGAGGAAGCAACGTGTTATTTTGCCAAGCTGCCGAAAGCCATGCAATTTCAGGCTCTGGATATTCTCGCCGATATGGCACTAAACCCCTTGCTGAAACAGTCTGATATAGATAAGGAGAGGTATGTTATCCTGGAGGAAATTAAGATGCACAGGGACCTGCCGCAAAGCCATGTGCACGACCTTTTCCAGGAGCTGTTGTGGCCGGGGCACTCTTTAGGAGCTCCTATACTCGGGAACGATAAAACAATATTGCGGCTCAGCCGCCGGGATTTAGCGTCGTTTCAGAAGAAATGCTATGTGTCTTCGGAAACGGTAATTGCCGCCTGCGGCAGGCTGGAACACAAAGAAATTTTAAAGAAAATAAAAGAAAAATTAGGTGGCCTGCAAAATTACAGTAAAAATACGTTTGACCCCGCTCCCGGCTATGAGCGGAGCGCCAGGATAAGGATTCTCAGGAAAGATATTGCCCAGACGCATCTGGCTCTGGGTTTTTACGGCATAAACCGGGACCATCCGGACAAATACATTTATTCTCTCCTTCACGTTATTATGGGGGCAAATATGTCCAGCCGCCTTTTTTCCGAAGTCCGCGAGAAAAGAGGCCTTGCCTATGCGATAGGAACGTACATTAAGGGCTTTGCGGATACGGGGACGTTCTTGATACATGCGGGAGTAGACAATACCAAGCTGGTGCAGGCTATCGAGGTTATAGCCGGAGAATTAGGTAAAATAAAGGAAAAAAGGGTTTGCGCGAATGAGTTGCGCCGGGCAAAAGATTTTTACATCGGCCAATTGAGCCTGGCGCTGGAAAGCACCTTAGAGCATATGTTCTGGATAGGCGAGCCCACTCTCCATTTAAATAAAACTTATAAATTCGATGAAGTGCTCAAAGAGGTTAAAAAAGTTTCTGCTTGCGATATCAAGCGCCTGGCCGGAGAAATCTTCAAAGCCGGCAAGACGCGCTTGGCCGTTATCGGGCCGGTAAAAGAAAAAGGGGAAGAGAAGAAATTGTATGGCTGCCTTAGAAACTTATAAACCGGTTCCCAGAGCAAGAATCCCGCGTTCCTTCGGCCCCAACGAGTTTCTTCTGTTTCTTCCGGAAATAAAAGAATTTCTGGAGAACAAGGATTTCGCTTCTCTTAAAGACCTCCTCAAAAATATCCATTCCATAGATATTTCCGAAGGCTGGGAGCGGCTGGAGCCTCAGCAGAAGATAGTAATATTTAAATTATTGACTCCCAGAAAAGCAATCGAAGTTTTTGAGGATTTGCTTTTTGGTGAGCAGTCGTATTTATTGAATAATTTAGAGAATACGGAAGTCGCTCCGATTTTGAACGAGATGGCGTCTGACGAAAGGGCCGACCTGTTTAAGGAGTTGCGGCCGAAGGTGATGAAGAAGCTCTTTTCCGTTATGAAAAAAGAAGAGGTAGAGGACGTTCAGCAGCTGTTAAGCTTCGAGGAAGACACGGCAGGCAGCTTGATGACCACGGATTTCTTGTCCCTAAGGAAGGAAATGACCGCGCGGCAGGCGATTTTGTGGCTGCAGGAAACGCGCAAAGGACAGACTGCTTATCATTTTCACCACTTATATGTCCTGGATGACCGGCGTTGCCTTATCGGTTTCGTAGATATGGATACTCTAA
>JBDRMR010000030.1:0-6768 GCA_043812035.1 Candidatus Omnitrophota bacterium | reverse complement strand
GCCCTGCTTTAAGGTTATTTTAAATTTCTGACATATTCCACCGCTCTCTCATCCGGAATAAAATCCAATATGTAACAAGGCAGCTTATAAGCCAATTGCGCACAAAGCCCTATATTTTGCTCTATGCCCTGTTTATCCCATAGCGGGCGATAAGAATAATTCAGAAGCAATAACAAAGCGTTTGAATTGCTCCCTCTGTAAGCCCTGTTTCTTAATCCGTGCCGTATAAAAAATATTTTATCCAGCAATACCGCTTTTGCGGTGCCTACGTCTCTTCCATACCAGGGAGCCGCAAACATCCAAAAGCGGCCTTTCCTTTTCCTCAAGACTATGCGGTCGTCATCCAATACCACAGACTTCTTTCGCCATATGTCAGCCATTGTGGATTTCCCGTGCCCGGAGAAACCCAGAAACAAATACCCTCGCCCCTTATCCATAACTCCGCATCCGTGAAATAACAGGCCCTGCCTTCCGGACAGCCAAGCCATCGTCAGGAGTTCCGAGAGAGGCATTTCCAGGGGGTCGGGCATAGGCGGGGAAACAGCGGCGAGGAAATCGACATAGACATCGCCGTCTGCAAAGCTGCGGTCGAAAACGGCAATTCGGCGCGAAGAAGAAGCTATGTGAATAGGCCTGCGGCTTAGAAATTTCAGTTTGCAGCCGACATAATCAATACCGTAGGCAATCCTCCTCTCCGGGCTGACCGGCTCAATGACAAAGATGCGCTTCTTATCCGTATCGTACAGCCTCCATATACCTTTCATCCCGATAACGAGATTCTTATCCTCTAAGGAAATTTCCGGAGGTTTATCATAATGGGCGCGGATATTTATTTCCGTTTTCTTTCCGTTAAAAGCGAATTTTTTATAGGCTCCCGCGAAATTTATATTCTCGATTGAGACGGAATTGCTGATAATGGATAGAGGTATATCCGCTACCCTTATAGCTAATCGATTAATCATTTTTCGGTCAAACCAGTTTATAATTAAATATTAAAATTTATTCCAATGCAGTATCTCTTCCAATTTCCTCTTGGGCAGCCTCCGGGGCCGCCTCTTGGGCTTGCCGAGGACTATCGCGGTAAACAATCTGAAATCCCGCGGAATATTCAACAGCTTCTCGATATCTTTAAGATACGGCATCGTCTGCCCGTGAACCCAGCAGCTGCCGTAACCTAAGGCCGCAATCGCCAGCAGCATATTCTCTACCGCGGCGCTGCCGTCTTCTCTATAAAAAATCCACTTTGCGTCAAATGCTACGGCAATAACGGCGGAAGCGTTTAGAAATCCGATTGGACCTTCAGTGTCATATAAGCCTTTGGCTCCTTTCAGGTCAGCCGTTATTTTGCTGAGTTCTAAATAGATTAATATCTTGTTAATTATCTTCTTATCAACGACGACTATAAACTGCCACGCCTGTTTGTTTCCGCCGCAAGGGGCGAGCCTGCCTGCGTTTACTATTCTCTTTAAATCGGACTTTGAAATTCCTTCTTTTACGAAATCCCTTACCGACCTTCTCCTCTTTACGACATTGAAGAAATCTACCATTGCCTTTTTTATTCCCGGAGCCTTATGCAGCCGCTCTCGTCTAATTCACTGACCAGGGAAACCAGGTCATTCCTTGCTTCTTGCGGCTCAACCGCAAATTCCGTGACGATTATCTTTTTTATATCTTCCAGTTTGCGCCTTCCGTCAATCAGCTGCCAAATGCGAACGCCGGCTCCGCTTAATGTATAAACACTCTCTAAATCTCCCACACGCCCCCGGACCACAGCCAGCACCACTTCATCGGCCATCGTCTTTGAAATTACAGAAGGACTCTTGGCATAGCGCCTCTTCATAATCCCGCCTGTTTTTTTACGCTTCATACCCTTCACCCCCGTAAATACCGAAGCAGCGCCCGGCTTCTTTTTACTTTTTGACAGTCTCAACAGACGCTTCCCGGATAAATCATCTACAAACTCAATTAAGTCTTTAACTATGGTGTCTCTGTCGACTTCGAACTCCCCGCGGAGAATATCGACTATCTCCTCAATCCTGTGAGCACCGTCAGCCAATTCCCAGACTCGCGTGCCGACAGGGCCTAAGGCACAGACCTTTTTTTTACCGGGGATTAAAACAACTGCCTCCCCGTTCACTATTGAATAATATGTTCTCCTGGCGTCTGATAAATACATCTTGATAATATTATCGGCCATTTTTATCGATTGGCAGAAGCCGGGGATGAACCCTTTGTCTCGGACTCGATTTTTCAACTGTTCCGTCGTAGAGATTGGGGGCCGGCAACTTTTTAAACAGCTTCCAGCACTGAGGGTCAGGAACGGAAATTTTATCAAAATAGGCATGGGAAATACATCTTGCTCCGGAAAGACAGCTCTCAAAACAACTGCAATCCAGACACAGAGCAGAGGCGTTATTCAGGTTCCTCAGTTGTCTCAATCTATCCGAAGTATAAAAGATTCTGATTAAATCTTCTTCCAGGGCATTTCCGAGCCGGATAGGCAAGCGCCTGCAAGGGACAACGTCTCCGTTATGGAGAACAATTAAGCATCTGCCGTCCATCACCGCGCAACTATTTAAAGGCTGATTTACCTCCCGGGAAAATATGCCTTCCTCGCATCCGCGGGAAAGACGAAACAAGCTATGTCCGCGGCCCTGCCTGTTTGTTTTCTCCCATTCTCTCTGTATATAAGCATAAACTCTTCTCAGTTCCAGCGGATTAAGCATATCCTCCATCAACCGGACGCCCCTGCCTATCGGAACCAGCCTCCTCAATCCCAGGCCGCGCACCCCCAATCTCTTGCACAACCGGATCAATTCCGGAATGTCGGAAACGTTTTTCCTGGTCAGGGTCACGGATACCGCTACATTGACATTCAGGCCGACGAGTATTTTAACGGCCCTGATTGTCTTCAAAAAAGCGCCGTCTCCTCTTATAATATCGTTATTCCTCTGCAGCCCCTCTAAACTTACCTGCACCTGCCTGACCCCCAGAGCCTTAAGTCTCTCTGCCGCCTCTCTGGTAATCAGAGAGCCGTTCGTAAATATCGACAGAAAAAAATACTTATTGTATCTGGATATTTTTTTTAAAAAGTCAAACAGGTCGTTTCTAACCAGAGGCTCTCCTCCGGTAATGGATAATCTTGACCGGCGCGGCCCCAGGGTATTAAAATAACCGATTAGCCTCAGGTATTGCCTGAATATCTTCAGTAAATTTCCCAGAGACAGCTCTTTGTTTTCTTTTTCGCTTTCCAGCTGATAACAATGCCTGCAACGCCAATTACACCTTTCGGTTATATGCCATTGGAGGTAGAAATAATGCGGATATAAGGCAGGGTAATTCTGCACCGGATTTTTTCTTCCTGTCGTATCTTTTTCTGGTGCTTTATCGACCGAAGCTGTTATATTAGTGAATCTTGGCATTATTTACCGAGGCTGTTATTATTATACTACAACCGCCCTTAACCCAGCCATGGGATTTTGCGATGAAAGACAAGATTAATTACCCCTAAAAGTACAAACAGGCAGGCTACGGTTATAAGTATGGCATTCGGCGCAATCCGCTCGGCTAAAAAGCTGCTTAAGAACATAAATACAATAAAGGAGAAGTGCATCAGAACGTCTAACGAACTAAACACCCTGCCCATCATTTGGTTATGACTGGCGTTGTGAATTAAGGTATTGCAAGAGATAATAATCGGAGAGACCGCCAGCCCCAATGCAACGGCAAGACAGGCGGCGAGCAAAAAACGGGGATAGCTGGCCAGGCTTAGAACAAAAATCACCAGAATCAAGCCGCTGACAATCAATGAAAAGCATATTGCCTTAAAATGGGAGACGCGGTGGCCAAACCGGCCGTAAACCAGAGAGCCCAAAAACAGACCCAGGCCTAAAAACATTATTAAAAGCCCTAAATCCTTTGTCGCCGACTGAAGGGTCTTTTGCACGAATACAATCATTACTACATATACGGCGCCCAGCGCACCGCCCAAAAAAAACAATATCGCGCCGGTAAATCTGACGTCTTTTTGTTTGATGAAATAAACCACGCCGTCTTTTATCTCCTGAATCACCGACTTTCTGATTACTTCAACGATTTCCTTGCTTAACTGAGTGAATTTAAGATAACAGATTTTTCTCTGGCTTATAGAAAAAATGAATATTCCGGAAATAAAAAATCCGGCGGAGTTTAAATAAAAGCCCCCCTTAACGCCGAGCCATTCGACTACCAGACCCCCGATGCCGAATCCGAGTATCGCCGCTATCATCGCGGTAATATTAACCAAGGAGTTGGCCACAAGCAGATTTTCCTTTCTGACCAGCTCGGGTACAATCGAGAGTTTCGCAGGAATAAAGAACCTGCCTACCGAAAAGACGATAAATATCACAATGTAGATTAAAATAAGGGGCTTTTGCAATAAGAGCAGCAAAGGTATAAGCAAGACGAAACAGGCGCGCAAAAAGTCACAGACGAACATAGTCCGGCGCCTGTCCCATCTGTCTACGTATACTCCGGCAACCGGGCCTATCAGGAATACCGGCAATATCGTGAAAGAAAGTATCTTTGCTAACTGAAAGGTAGAGCCCGGAGAGCGCATATACACCAGGCCTATCAGAACCATCTGGCTAAGCCGTTCGCCGAATTGCGATATAATCTGCCCCAGCCAAAGGAAAAAGAAATCCCGGTTTTTAAAAACTTCTCTGAATCTGGCCATTTAAGATAATTTCCTCCCCGCTAAATTCGACCGAGCCGGCGGAGGGGTTCGAACCCTCGACCTACGATTTACGAAACCGTTGCTCTACCAGCTGAGCTACGCCGGCGAAATATTACCCCAATATCATACCAGCTTCAGTCAGTATCGCCATTTTATTTTTTTTCTTGAGCAAGGACGATCTCAACCAGCTTTCTGATATATTGCCTGTCGGCCTCGTCTATTCCAACGAATTCGATTCCCGTGTCGAAAAGAAGGGATTCTCTATCCAGGGGATTTACCTTTTCTCCTATCCACCTGACTTTCCCTTTGCATTTTATGGGCTTTTCTTTTTCTACGTATATCTCAAGGCCGACCATGGTATGAGCGCTTAGTTTCTCTTCCAGAATAACTCTTATCCCGCCCTCTCCGATATTCTCCGTATGGGAAACCAATAACCGGATCGGGGAGCCAATCACTATTCTGCAGGGAAATATTACCCGCGGAAACTTCCTTTTCTCCTCTCCCTCCCAGCCCATCTATACCTCCCGGTTAAACAAGAAAATCGCTTCCGGCGATAACCTTTAGTTGCGATTTTCAGTGGTTAGGAAAGTGTTCTATACTTTCCTATACCATAAAAAATGCCGATGGTTCGACTGCGCTTACCATTCGGCAGCGCCAGTAAAATAAAGTGCCGAGGGGGAGATAAGGTATCTTCTCCCTCGTAAGTAGCAATTTTATCAAACATTTACGCCTCCTGCAAGTTTATTTTTGAGCCTTTAAAGAGCCGTTATCTTCGGATTGGTTTCCAAGAAAGACGGTCTTCTTATAGATATCAGCCATATAATCCGGCGCCAAGTGCTTGTATCTTTCAATCATATCTTTCTCTTTCCAGCCGCCGATTGCCTGAACCACATCTGACGGACAGCCCTTCATAATAGAATGCGCAGTCCAGGTATGCCGGAAACTATGCAGCTTGCCGGGTTTAATGCCTGCCTTTTTGCACAACTTCTTTAACTTTTGCCTTATCGCATCATTAGAAAACGGCTTGCCCTTTGAATTGACAAAGACAAAATCGGGCCTAATAGGTAAAGATTTTAAGATCGGCAGCAATTCCGGATGAATAGGAATAGCCCTTGGCCTGTCAGTCTTCGGCTTAAAGCCCTCTTTATGCCTTATAAGTATGATTCCCTTCTCAAAGTCAATGTCTTCTTTTTTAAGGAACATTAACTCTTTTTTGCGCATCCCTGTATAGTAATAAGTTGCAAATACCGCATGCCAATTTATTCTTGTCTTTTCGCTTTTGGCCGCCTCCAGGATTTTTAAGACCTCATCCTGCGTAAACCACCTTTCTTCTTTATATGGCTCCTGTAATCTCTTGACTCTTGATAAGGGATTATAATTAAGGTAATCCTTATCTATTAAGCACCTAAATAGATTACTTAGCATATCTAATTCAAAATTAATCGTTTTTTCCTTTTTGCCCTTGGTATTCTTGCGATATTCCTTAAATTCCTCAAAATGCTTTTGTGCCAATTCATCCATATATTCTAAGGCCGGAAATTTGTCTTTGTGAAATTCCGTAAAATTATTCATAATTTCTCCATACCGGATTACAGTCTTTTTGTTGCTTAGCTCTGTTTTCTTCTGCTCAAGCCATGATTCTATGCCTTGGCTGACAGTAATCCTGTAAGAAAATGCCTGCCTCTTGAGGCCGGCATACATCCTGTTGAATTCAGGCAGATTCTTCCTTACCTCATCCTGCGTTATGCCTAACTTATAATATTCCCTTTTTTGTGTCCGCGGATTAGTAAAACGGAGCTCAAAGAATTTTCCCCGTTTAACAACGCTCTTAAGGTTAAATTGCCTTAAACGGTAAGTCATATCAATTTAATATTGCTTGCTTCTCCGCTTTCCCACCTCTCAAGCTCATTTTCTTTAAAACGTAAACCGCCCCTTTTGAGGTATGGAATTAAATTTTTAGATGTCCATTGATAAAGCGTATTCTTCTTAATGCTGTACCTTTGGCAAACCTCCTCCGGAGTTAACAGTCTATCCATGTTGCCGCTCCTTTCCCT
>JBDRMR010000029.1:0-4099 GCA_043812035.1 Candidatus Omnitrophota bacterium | reverse complement strand
GGCGCATTTACGCCCGGAACAGCGGGAATGCTGCATGAGACTCTGATGGAGACCGAGTCTCCTGCGAAGGCGTAGCCGGCAAAAAATAAAACCACCAAAGCAACGCTTCCGATTATTAAGCAGTTCTTCATTCTAAAACCTCCTATTTCCATCCGTGGCTGGCGGGGAGCGTTTGAGTCATTGCTCGGAACTTAAGATTTTTTTAATATATCAATAATTTGTTTTTCTAAATCGTTCTCGGATTTAATGCCTCTGCCGTTAATCCTGAGCCTTTCCGCAAAATCAATAAGCCAGGCAATCAATTTTGCGCGCGATAATTTAAGACCCGTTGAAAACAGAGCGTCTTTGCCCAGCTTATCCAGAAAATCAACCTCATCGCGTTTTAGAAACGTAACCACGCGCTGCATAGGCTCCTTAATTGTGTCTTGGATTGGCCTTTTCATGATTTTATTTTTCAATCCTTCGATTACACTCAGGATTGACCTGAGCGCAGTCGAAAGGGTCAATAAAAAACCCCGGTAAACCTCCGCCGGGGCGCTCAACAAAAAACCCTAAAGCAAACTTTAGGGTAATCTTTCTTTACCTCTTTGGCAGCCCCGCCGCCCTTGACATCTCTGATGTCCAGGGCCGGTAGCTTTGCGCCCCGGCGTTTCCGCCAGTTTGCCTTTATCAGTAGGTGAACCTGATTGTCAACCCAAGTATAACATAAATTTGTAAATTTTCAAGAGTAGCAATTGCTAAATTTAAAAATGTTGCAAATTGCCATGAATGTGTTGACACATTCGGCGAACACAGCTTTATAACAAGATCGCCTCAGTGTCAACACTAGAATTACTGTCAAGGGAGAAAAAGAAGAGAACCCCCTTGAATATAACCGGAGAAGCCCAGGTGAGATTGGGCTTGACCTCCGAGGAGATTGTTTGGAAGCGGGCAAACTTTGATTTAAACGAGAAAAACTGGCGGATGCTTTCCGATGCGGCATTTAACCAACGGGAAAATACATATGACCCCAGAATCTATGACCGTCTGAGAATAAACCTGGATACGGACAGAGAAGAGGGATTTAATTTCCACTCCTGTCAGAGACAGCGAGGGTAGCAGGTTGACTTCTCTGCGCGGATTTTCCTTTGAATACGAGCCGTCGGCAGAGACGTCGATTAAGACTTCGTTTGCCGCGCCGAAGGACCTTTGGCAGGAATACTCGGATGTCGATAACATTATTTCAGCTACGCGCCTAAAACATAAAGTATCGCAAGACCTAAGCATCGGCGCTACCTATACTTCCCGAACGGGATTTAATTTAGACGAAGGGAGCAAGACCAGTTCGCAGTACAAGACCGAGTTGCGGGGGAACGCATATTATTTTTCTGTCATTGGCCGGTATCCGCGCAGGAGTATTTAAGTATTATTACATCGGCTTTTATCAGGAATCATTTACCTGGGACGATATTAAGCCTTACAGAATCGGCAACGGTATTGATATCGGCAGAGACACGCTCGGTTTTAGATTGGAGGCGTCCTGGAAAGAAAGGCTCGATAATCTCTTTGATTTGCGCAATGTCCATCCTATCCTTATTATGATATTTTTAAGGCCGGCTTAAAGATTAAGCCGCTCAATGAGTTGGAGGTTTATTTGGACTACACCCGCAATGAATACGAAAGCGCCGGCCAAAACGACGATAATATTAATCACTTCGGCATAGAAGTCAGATATTTGCCTGCTCCGAAATTAGGTTTTTATTTAAGATACGTCTATTCACGCTGGCAGGACCTCGAGCGTCTTACCCAGGGCATTACCGAACCCGCGGGACATCATAATTTCTTTGCCGAATTAGTTTATCGAAAATCCGAGAATGAGGACTTTGTTCTTCAATACGGCGAAGCAGATAGAACGCCGATAATGGGAGAGATTATAACTATGGGCTGGGACCCTTACGGCGGAAGCTTGCGGACGCTCGATACCCAACATATTATCCGCTTGTATTATAGCCGGAGATTTTAATCTAAGAATAAATCTATTTGAAAGATGAGTCGGGAGCGGATTTGTCCGGCGTAAGGGGCAGGAATGATATCGGATTGTATTTGCACGTCGTTTCCGTTTTTGTCCTTGAATGAGACTCTTTTAACGGCGACAGCCTTCTTGCCGAAGGTATTTCTTCTGCCGGGGTTGCGGTAAGTCAGCTTAATCGAGCTCAGGAAATTAAAGCCGTACGTACCGTCCTTCCTGAACAGCCAGCCGGCCAGTACCGGAGAGAACTTTAAATTCAATTCGCCCTTGCCGTTTATGAAAAACGGGTTTCTTCCCACGTTTATTATCCTCCAGATGTGAACAAATTCCGCGGTGGAACCGGAAAGGCGGGCAACAAACCCCCCGCCGGAGAGGTTTTTATCCGGGAAGGCGGAGCTGGCTAAAAACGAGGAATTTTCCAGAATACTGCGCCCGTATTGCTCCGGTTTCTGAAAACAAATCAATACGTTTTTAAATTCGGAATAAAATTCGTCATACAGACCCGCTTCCAAAATCTCCAGCAGATATTTGTATTCCATATGGAGCCATATTGACTCATTTTCCAGCCAGCCGCGGCTGAAGGCGCGACACCGCCCGATTTCGTAAGGGGCATCGGACAAATTGCCCGTAACTTTATACATCTTTAATTTTTTGTCGTAAAGCTCGCTTTTTTTGACCGCTTCGTATATATTTAGCAGCGATGAGCGGTCTTTTTCAATTTTTAAGGCATGGACCTGAGCTTCTAAGAACAGAGGAAGTTTTCTCTGGCAGAATTTTCCGGGATAAATAACCCCGTCCTTTATTTCGTATTCGTTCACTTCGTTAATAAAATAGGCGCAGTACAGATTACTTTTAGAGTCGAAAGCTTTATTAACGCCGCACTCTACTTTATTGAGCGCTCTGTCAAGGAATTTCAATAGAAGAGCCCTGTCTATTTCCGGTTCTTCTGCGCTGACGCCTGGCCGGCTCTTCCGGCGGTACGCTTCTTTGAGGGCGTGACCTTTGTCCCAAAAGGCGAACTCGTCGTTTTGATTTGTCAGCAGCTCATATAAACGAGTCAAAAAATCATAAAGGTCTTCGAAGAGCGATATTTGCTTTATATTTTCGTTTTTGGCCAGCGATTCTTTTAAGAAGACGATGAGCCTCTTTAATTCCATTGTTTCGCAGACAGAGGAACCCAGAAGAGCGGGCAGGCCGTTTAAGGCATCGTACCAGTTAGGTTTATTCGCTTCCATTTCTATGCCGCACCCAAAGGGGTCGAGAGAGGTTAGTTTATTGACGAGTATGCAGAGCAGTTTTGTGATTAACGTAGTCTGATAAATCCGGCCTTTTCCGTAATCCGTCCTGGTCCAGTGAGCCTGATTCGGTCTCTGGCTTTGCATCTGGGCTTTGGCGCCGTCGAATTCCACCGCTTCCAATTGGCGAACCCTGCCCTCATAGATTACGTATCTTTGAATTCTGGGGCGCACCACAAAAACATTGTCGAAAAATTTAAATTCCTTTTTATCAAAGAGTATCTCCGGCAGCTTCTCCGGATAAAGCTCTAAATAAGACTCCAGCAAATCCATGCAATACGTCCAGTGGTCAGTCCAGAAGCCTCCCGCGCCGTGGTCATCGGGCTGCTTATGCTGGGCGTCCTCTTCCTTAATAGAATTTATCATCAGGGTATTCAGGAATTCGTCCCCGGTCGTTTTTAGGGATAAATTATTTTCCTCGATAAACGAGATTACGCTTCCCGGGGTAAACGGCTTGTCCAGGAGAGCCAGCAATTTATCCGCATCCCCGGAATCGACAAAAGCGGAGCAGATGTTTCTAAAATCGTCTTTATCTTTCAAGTGGAACTGAAGCCCCTTAACAATGAGCGGATTAAATCCGTCGGTCTGAATAAGATTTAAAAATGTTATAAGATTGGAGTCTTCGATTTCGGGGTTGAACCAGATGTCGCTCCTTCTGTTCTGGACGATGTCCCGGAAATTTCCGTTGCCCTGCGAGAAGTATGTAGGCTGGATGTGGAAATTGTTGTAATCCCGCTCCAAATCCCCGTGCTTGCGCAGGTATAAATAAAAAACCTGTTTTTTCTTTCCCGAGGAA
>JBDRMR010000028.1:0-26881 GCA_043812035.1 Candidatus Omnitrophota bacterium | reverse complement strand
GCCCAGCCAAAAGGAGGGTTGCTCCGCTCGATTAAGACAATTCCGTCCTGTATTTCAATAATCGCATCAACAGTAACGAACGGACCTTGCTGAACTTTATTCACGATATGTTCCAGATATCTAAAGACATCCTCATTGAATACCTCATATGCCTCTTTATTGTATAAGCAGAAGGTTATCTGGCGAAGCGACGAATCGTGCGTCTCCCGCAGATGCTTGAAGATTTCCTGAGCCATAATCTTTGCGCCGGCAAGATAGGCAAAGCCGCCCACGCCGCAGCCCAAAGCGGGAAAGGCAATTGATTTGACTTTAAGCTCTTCCCCTATAGCCAAACTACTTGCGCAGGATTTTCTAATCTTTGCCTCGTCGGTTTCAAAATCCATCCCCATTGTCACGGCATGAATCACATACTTTGACGGCAGGTTCCCGGCTTGAGTATAAACCGCCCCGCCCACCTCTATAGGACCCTTTGCCACCGCTTCATCTTCAATAATCTTTCCGCCCTTTTTCTTTATCGCACCCGCCACGCCTCCGCCCATAACCAACTTATTATTGGCCGCGTTGACAATAGCCTCTGCTTTTAATTCAGTAATATCTCCCTGCACCACCTTAATCTCGCAGTTCTTTATCTTCATGAATCATTCCTCCCTAAAGTTTTTTGCCAGGGCTATCCTCTCTTCGACCGGGGGGTGGTCAAAGAAAATAATCTTTATCCAGCGCGCAGGGTTGCGCTCTGCCAAATTCTGCCGGCTTAATTTATCCATCGTGGAAATAAAATCTTCTATTAAACGGCTGAACTTAATCGCTAAATAATCCGCGTTTCTCTCCATTCTGCGGCTGACCCAATTAAGAAAAGGAACCAGGCAGGCTTGAATCAACGCAAAACAGAACAGCCAGATACCTAAACCGGCGACATCGGTCAAACTTAAATCCAGCCGGTTAAAAACCGGACCCGAAATTCTAAAAAGCACATAAAAGACAAATAGAATCAGTATCGCATTCAATATGAGCATCTTTATCAAATGCCCGAGGCGAAAATGAGCAAACTCGTGCGCCAGGATAACCTCAATCTCTTCGGGAGAGAAATTTCCCAGAAGGGTGTCGGCTAAAATTACCCGCTTGGATTTACCCAAACCAACCATAGCGGCATTTGCCTTTGCGGTCTTCTTGCTGAAATCGACTTGATATACGTCGAGGATTTTTATTCCCATTCTTCCGGCCAAATTAAGAATGCGCCGGCGCAATTCCTCGTCGGTAACTCTTTTATATTTAAAGAACAGGGGGATGATTAAAACCGGAAAGACCCTGGCAAGAACTACGCTGAAGAATATCCAAAACAGACCGCTGAGCCACCACCAATCATCGGGATAATGCCTGAGAAAGAAGAAAAACCCCTCCGCTAGAATAATAAAAATGATAAAGCCGACGATAAGCTCTTTAACCCGGTCGCCAAACCAATGAAAGAATTTCTGCCTGGATAAGCCGAAGCGGTGTTCAACCGCATATGAACAATAAAACTCCAAAGGGAAATTAAGTATAAAATACAGCGAGAAAAGGATTAAACAGTAAAAAAAGATTAACAAAAACTGATTGGCAAAAACCGACGAGATCCAAATGCGCACACCTGCCGCCAGTCCCGAAAATTGGAACAAAGCCAGAATTAACAGAAGATAAACAAACCCGGCCATTGCCAGGGCGTATTTTATCCTGGAGTATTTTTTTATTCTATCGTCCATTTGGCTTTACCTTTATAAGTTCGTAGTCGAGGCTGCCTAAGCCAATCTGCCGGGCGTAATCAAACTGATGCAAATGTGCCCGGGTATTCTGATGTTTGGCAAAGGCATCTTCCTGCTTGCTCAAGATGTCAAAGCAGGCCTTGTCCGCTGCCAGAATATCCCGCGAGGCAAAGATACCGGCATCCTCAACTATCTTTGGGTCATCTCCGGCTATGCAATCGCATTCTTTTGTAACGTCAAAAGCAAAATTCATAAATAACTTCCGTTTTATGCGGGAGAGAATCCCCCGCGCGTATTCAGCCGTACGCTCCACAAATTTATTGGAATCCTCCTGCCAGTTAATGTATATAGCGTCGAATTTACAGGCGCTTATGCACTCTCCGCAACCCAGGCAAACATCCGGATTAATAAACGCCTTGTCTTTTTTTTCCGAAATTGCTCCGGCAGGACAAATCTCAATACAGCATCCGCATAGAGTACATTTGTTTTTGACCACGTGAGGCTTAAGCGAGGAGTGCTGAATCTGTTTTCCGGCTCTGGAAGCCATGCCCATCCCGACGTTTTTAACGGATGCGGCGTATCCGGTCAACATATGCCCGGTTACGTGGGTGACGACTATTAAATTCTCCAGCACCGATATTAATGAAGGCACTCTTACTTCTTTAAGACTTTTCAGATTTACCCTCATCACCTCGGAATCGGTTCCGAATACCGAATCAGCGATAATAAAAGGGCAGCCTAGCTCCTGCGGAATAAAACCTTTGCTGTAAGCCAGATTCAAGTGGTCTACCGCATTCTGCCTCATCCCTTTGTAGATAACGTTGGTATCGAAAACAAACGGCTTCGCTTTATTGTTATTTAATTCGTCGACAATAATCCTCAGGAGCTCCGGTTTTACGTATCCGGTATCTTTGTTATCGCCGATTGTGGTCTTTATGCCGACAATCTCTCCCTGCTTAAATTCTTCCAAACCCGGCTTAAGCCCGGCAAGAATTTCAGACAAGCAGACTTTTCTATCGGCAGAGCCTGAAATAGGTTTAAAGTATACTTTGGGTTTAATCATTCGCTGCTGCTTTTGCCTGTTTCCGGAGACACATCTTGGAACAGCCTAAGAAAGTCCCTCTTGTTAAGGGACGACCTTAAAGACTTTATCGTGAGGATGGGTCTTCTGGGTCACTCCTATCCCGACTACGTCGCCTGCCTTGGCTTCCGAAACGTCTTTGTGCTCAATCTGCATAGAGCTGACTTCTTGATTAAAATCGGAAGAATGTCCCTTTATATGGACGTTGTCGCCGACCTTCAGACTATCGGTAAGCTGAACTATCGCCACGTTGATGTGCCCGTAATAATGCGTAACCGTTCCTGCTTCTGCTTCAGGCATCTTCCACCTCCTTGTTTTTTGTTTCTGCTGCCTCGCTCTATTCGAAATTATAATGCTTTTTAACCGGCTCCTTTATATCCCACGCGCAGGATAACCCTTTAGGAAAAGTGACCAGATCCCCTGCGCCGAATCTGACCTCCTTGCCGCCTTTGGTCTTAACCACGACATTCCCTCTAAGAAGGTAGCAAATTTCGGTTTCGTCGTAATGCCAGTCAAAGCGGGATACCTCTTTCTCCCATATCGGCCAGGAAAAAACGCCTATCTGTTTCAGCTTATCCTCCGAAGGCCTTTCGATTTTTATCTCGCCCATCCCTCGCCTCCTTTTTAATTATCTCTCCCGCAAGACATAACGCCTGTTTAATTGTGCGCACCTTATTGATTGCCCGAGCCTCTTCTATTTCAGATAACACTCTCCCGATCAAAGGCGAAGGCTCCAATTTAAACTTCCTGATTAAATCATTACCGTCAATAAGGCGCGCCGGCTTGATTTCTTTAATTCTGCGGAAATACTCCTTTATTAAGCGGCGTACCACCCTCTCGTGGCGCCGGCGGGATTCCGGAGTGGTCAAATAACCTTTGGTTGCCCGCTGGTCAGCCAGAGATATTAAAAGAATGCTCGCCGCTTCCTCGCCGGCGTCCCGCAAAAACCTGAATTTCGCCCGGCGCGTTAACACGGGGTTATCGGCCAGATAGCCCGGGCGCAAATGCAGCAGAATCATCTTTTTTAGTGCGGCGGTTTCGGAGTTAGCGAGTTTCAGGCGCTGCGAAATGCCTTCGAGCATATCCGCCCCGAGCCGCTCATGCCCGTGGAACTTTAACTTGCCTTCCTCAATACGCAATGTTCCGGGCTTGCCGATATCGTGCATAAGGGCTCCTAACTTAACCAGCTCCCTCCTGTGCCGGCCCGAAGAAATCTCCCCATCCAGATACTCTTTGATATCGCGATTGCGGTTTAAATCCTTAACTATCTTCTCAAGCTGCCTCAGCGTCTCTAAAGTGTGTTGCCAGACATCGAGGTGATGATAAGGTCCCTGCTCCAACTTGCGCATTGCCTTTATTTCGGGAAAAATAATGTCCGTTATCCTGCAGCGGTCTAATTGGACCAAAGATTCATAGCTCCTGGAGCCGGCTAAGACCTTAAACAGCTCGTCGCGGATTCTCTCGGAAGAAACACCCGAAAGCTTATTCTTTTCCTTCCGCGCCAAGCTTAAAGTCCGGGGTTCAATCTTAAAATTCAACGCGCAGGAAAGGCTAAAAGCCCGCAAGATTCTTAAAGGGTCGTTATCGTAAGCTTCAGGATTTATTATCCTGACCAGTCCGGATTTTAAATCCTTAAGCCCGCCGTACGGGTCAATCAGCGGGTAGTCAGAACTTTTTAAAAATGCCCCCAACTCCACAGCCAAAGTATTGATGGTAAAATCGCGCTTGCCCAAATCCTGCGCTAAATTCCTGCCGCGAAAATCAGTAAAATCCAGAGTATAAATCCTCTCCTTAATCCTCTTTACCAGGCGGGCGCAGCCGTTTTCTCTGTCCAGGACCACAAAACCCGATTTAAGATACTTTGCCAGCCGTCTGCCGAATCCGATTGCGTTTTTCTTAACAGCGAAATCTATATCGGGATTAGCCCTCTCGCGGCCCAGTACAATATCCCTTATAAATCCTCCGACTATGTGAAGTCGAGTATTTCTATTCCGGCTAAATCTTAAAACGCAGCGCAAGATGTATCGGTCTTGCTTGCTTAGAGGAATTCTCATAAATTTATGAGGCAGAATACCTCAGGGGAAAAGGTGTGGGGTTCATTTGTTAAATACCTCGGTCTGCTTAAGTACTCCCTCGTCAACAAAGATAGGAACATTCGCCCTAACCGCGAGGGCAATGCTGTCCGAAGGCCGGGCGTCCACAGACTTGGTCTCGCCTTTTTCTGTTTTTATTACGAGCTTGGCGTAAAACGTATTTTCTTCTAATTTATGAATGACGATCTTCTCGAGTTTCGCCTCCAGATTCTTTATCGTCGAGTGCAGCAAATCGTGCGTCAGTGGGCGGGGGGGATCAAAGCCGCCGATCTTCATCTTGATTGCCGAAGCCTCGTTTAGACCGATTACAATCGGAAGAAGCCTGTCTCCTCCTTTTTCCTTTAAAACAATCAGCTGGTCGTGTCTTTTCTCGTTAATCACGATTTTGTTTAATTCCATCTCAATCATCAGCTTTTCCTCCTTTTGCCCTTGCTTGTGCGAGCCTTCTCCTTATGTATCATCTCGTTTAAGGCCTTCATAAATTCGTTTACGTCCTGAAATTGCCGGTAGACCGAAGCGAATCTGACATAAGCGACGTCGTCGAGCAGCTTTAGCTTTTCCATCACCAATTCGCCTATCAAGCGACTGGATACCTCACGGTCTGATTTTCTCTGAATTGCCCTTTCTATAGAGATAACCATCTCTTCCATCTTATCCAGGCTTATCGGCCGCTTCTCGCAGGCTTTCATTATGCCGGCCAATGCCTTTTTACGGTCAAATGCCTGCCTGCGCCCGTTTCTCTTAATTACCATCAAAGATAAATCCTCGATGTATTCGTAAGTAGTAAATCTCTGCCCGCATTTTAGACACTCCCGGCGCCGGCGAATGGCGGAATTCTCGGCGGTTGCCCGGGAATCAACCACTCTATCTTCGTTAAATCCGCAATGAGGACAATTCATCTGACTTTTTTATTTTTATTCCGGCTTCCTTGAGCATCCGCCTGGCCAATTCATCGGGGTAGCCTTCCAACATTACTATCTCTTTTACTCCTATGCTAATCAGCATCTTGCTACATATTACACAGGGTTGATTAGTCACATAAATGGTCGAGCCTTTTAAATCGACCTTATGGATTCCTGCCTGAATTATCACATTTTGCTCCGCGTGCAAACCTCTGCACAACTCTTGACGTTGACCGGAAGGAATCTTTAATTTCTGTCGAACGCAACCGATATCGGTACAATGGCCTAATCCTGAAGGCGCGCCATTGTATCCGGTAGCTAAAACTCTTTTATCGCGGACTACCACCGCCCCTACATGCCGGCGCAAGCAGGTTGACCGTTTAGCGACAAACTCGGCCATCTGCAGAAAGTAATCATCCCAGCTGGGGCGAATACTGCGGGTTTTTTTGCCGATTTTCTTTTTTCTCTTACCCTTATTCATCCTCTTTTAATTCCGAATACAAAGGAAATCTGCCGGTTAAATCCAGCACTTCCTTCTTTATCCGGATTAACGTCTTGGCATCATCCTTATGTTTTATAGCCCGGTCAATAAAATCTGCGACCCGGTCCACTTCTTCCTCTTTCATGCCTCTGGTAGTAATTGCCGGAGTCCCCAGGCGAATCCCGCTGGTTACGGAAGGAGAAAACTTATCAAAAGGGATAAGGTTCTTATTTACCGTAATGCTCGCTTTCTCCAATACCTCCTGAGCTTCCCTGCCGGTAATGTTGCGCGGCGTCAGGTCCACCAAAAGAAGATGCGTATCGGTTCCGCCTGAAACGATGCGAAAGCCTTTCTCTATTAACCGCTCTGACAGCCTGCGGGCATTTTTCACAACCTGCTCCTGATAAAGCTTGAACTCCTCGGTCTTAGCCTGGGCAAAGGCGACTGCCTTTGCGGCAATTACGTGCATCAACGGTCCGCCCTGCGTACCGGGAAAAATCAAAGCATCCATTTTTCGGCCAAATTTCTTTTTAGCGATAATAAATCCTCCCCTCGGGCCCCTTAATGTCTTGTGAGTAGTAGAGCTGACAAATTCAGCGCAGGGAACCGGCGAAGGATGAATCCCCGCCGCGACTAAACCGGCAATATGAGCCATATCTACAAAAAGATACGCTCCCGCCTTATCGCAAATAGCCCGCAATCTCCTAAAATCGATCTCTCTCGGATAAGCCGAAGCACCGGCCAGGATTAATTTAGGCTTAAATTCGCTTGCTAATTTCTCTATCTCGTCGTAATCAAGCATCTCGGTCTTTCTATCCACCCCGTAAGTGACGACATTATAAAACATCCCGGAAAAATTATGCGGATGTCCGTGAGTCAAATGGCCGCCGCAGGACAAATCCATGGCTAAAATCATATCGCCGAATTTTAAGGCGCAGAATAGAATAGCCATGTTCGCCTGGGTCCCAGAATGGGGCTGGACATTAACATACTCGGCGCCAAACAGCTCTTTGGCGCGCCGGATAGCCAGACTTTCGGCCTCGTCCACGAACTCGCAACCTCCGTACCAGCGCCGGCCGGGATAACCCTCGGCATATTTATTGGTAAGCACGGAGCCCTGCGCCTCTAAAACAGCGGGCGAAGTAAAATTCTCCGATGCGATCAATTCCAGATTCTCGTCCTGCCTCTTCATTTCGTTCTTAATCACTTGATAAACCTGAGGATCAATTTGTTTGAGATGTTTCATATTTTTAGCGTTTAGCGGATAGCGTTTATTAGCGTATAGCGTAGAGCGTTTAGCGTATAGAAGTAACTAAACGCTATACGCTATCCGCTATACGCTTCTTGTTTATCTTATATGTTTTTCAATATCCTTTATCTGATTAAGTCTTCGTTTGTGCCTTCCGCCGGTAAACTGCGTCTCCAGCCATACTCTCACTATTCGTTTGGCTAAAGCAGCGCTGATAAATGCCGCGCCCAAAACGAGCAAGTTACTGTCGTTGTGCTGGCGCGACAATCTGGCTGCCTTTATATTATAACAAAGCGCGGCCCGGATTCCGGGCAATCTGTTTGCCACGATAGAATTGCCGATGCCGGTATAACAGATAAGAATTCCTTTGCCGGATTTAGCCGAAGAGACCTGCTTAGCTAAATTATAAGCTATGCGCGGATAATCGCAGCGCTGGGCAGAATAAGCGCCGATGTCGTTTACTTTATATCCTAACTTGAGCAGATACGGCCTCAGAGCTTCTTTAAGTTTAAATCCCGCGTGGTCGCAGCCGATGATGATTTTCTTCATCCTTCGACTCCCTTCGGTCGCTCAGGATGACCCTGCACTTCGCTATCGCTCAGTATCCTTCGACGAAGTGTCCTGAGCAACGTCGAAGGAAGCGTAAGCGAATGGGTCATATTATCTTCAACACCTTCTCTACCGTTTCTTTGATTATCGAAAAAATATGTTCGTGAAATTCTATTGGTTGCCCAATGGGGTCTTCTATATCTAAAGAGTTGCCCTCCATCCTGGCAAACTCCTTTAAAAGAAAAATCCTGTTCTTTACGTCGGGCACCAGCTCCGATATTCTTTCCTCATGCATTTTTTCCATAACTAAAATCAGGTCCGATTTTTTAATCATCAGGTTATTTACCCTGAGCGACCTGTGCCCTTCTACGCTGATGCCTTCCTTTTCTAAAGCCTGCTGCGTTTGGGGACTAACTCCTAAATTCGGAATGCCCAAAATCCCGGCGGATAAAACCTCGATATCGCTGCGGCCCAGCTGCC
The DNA here is from genome assembly GCA_043812035.1 of Candidatus Omnitrophota bacterium. GTDB lineage: Bacteria > Omnitrophota > Gorgyraeia > Gygaellales > JAHJCI01 > CAYMKG01. The sequence continues at coordinate 18,310 of JBDRMR010000028.1, read as the reverse complement.
CGAGCCTCTTCTCTAAATAAGCCTTTGCCATTACCGAGCGGCAGGAATTTCCCGTGCAAATAAAAAGCACGGTTTTCTTATTGGCGACCTCGTTAATTTCTAACTCGCTCAGCGCACCCTGCCTCTGAATCTTGTAAGGAGTCTGGGTTAAATCGACTACGGAAGACTCGATACCCAGCTTGGCTTTGCCTCCGTCTATTGCTACCTCAATCTTATCGCCCAGGTCTTTTATCGCCTCGCCGAAATCCGACGGTGCCGGCATCCCCGAAAGATTTGCCGAAGGACAGAATAAGGCAGAGCCAACCGCAGCGATTATTCTCAAAGCGATGTTATTATCAGGCATGCGTAATCCTACGCTGCCTCCGCCAATTTTGGGCAGAATCAAGGTTAAGGGTCCCGGCCAAAACTTATCTATTAATTTATAAGCCGGGCGGCTCAGGCCGGACGAGAATTCTTCCGCCTTCTCCTTATCGTCGATAATCAGAGACAGCGGCTTATTGCTCGGCCTGTGTTTTATTTCGTAAAGCCGGCTGACTGCCTGCGAATTGCGCGCATCGGCGGCAATCCCGTAAACCGTTTCGGTAGGTATAATTGCCAGGCCCCCCTCAAGCAGAGCCTGAGCGGCTGTTCTGATTTTATCCTCTTCCGGCTGTTCGGGATTGATTTTAAGAATAAGTGCCTTCATCATGATAGGCTCTTCTTGTAAGCGCGCAATTTATTTGCAATCTTTTTATCGCTCAGCGCAAGAATCTGCAAGGCGAATATCGCCGCATTCCTGGCTCCGCTCTTTCCGATAGCCATACAGGCCACGGGCACGCCCGCGGGCATCTGCACGGTGGAGAGCAAAGAATCAAGCCCGCTTAGATTAGAAGTCCTTATCGGTATTCCGATAACCGGCAAGGTTGTATGAGCAGCCACCGTCCCGGCAAGAGCGGCAGCACCTCCCGCAGCGGCAATAAAGATTTTAACTCCTTTTTTTGCGGAGTCCTCCACAAATCTGGCTAATCTTTTTGGAGTGCGGTGAGCTGAAAGAATCTTCAATTCATACGGTACTTTGAATTCCTCGCACGTCTGGCAACAAGGCCTAACTTGCTCTAAATCCGAATGACTGCCCATAATAATATTTATAACTGGCTTACTCATACACCCCCCCTTATCCCATACTACCTACTGCCTTTCGCCCTATATCCTTGCGATAATGCATCCCTTCAAAGCGAATCTTCTCTACGGCTTCGTAAGTCTTATAAATCGCGTCTCTTATAGTATCGCCTAAGCCCGTAACTCCTAAGACTCTGCCGCCGTTTGTAACGTATTTATCTGTCGACTTCTTTGTTCCGGCGTGAAATACCACTATGTCCGGCAGACTTTCCGCCTCCTCCAACCCGGAAATTTCCTTTCCCTTTTCGTATTTTCCGGGGTAGCCTCCCGAGGCGCAAACTACGCAAACGCAGGCGCGCTTATCCCAACGCAACCCCCCCGCATTTTTCAGGCGGCTCAATTTTCCGTTGACCGTCGCCAGCATCGCTTCTACCAAATCAAAATCAAGCCTGGGAAGAATTGCCTGCGTCTCGGGGTCGCCGAAGCGCACGTTAAACTCCAAAACCTTGGGGCCGGAAGAAGTAATCATTATCCCGACATAGAGAATGCCCTTATAAGGCAGGCCTTCGGCAAACAGCCCCTTAACAACCGGACGGACAATCTCCTGCAGAACCCGTTGATCAAGTTTTTCTGTGACAACCGGAGCAGGCGAATAAGCGCCCATGCCTCCGGTGTTTTGTCCTTCATCGTTATCAAATATCCGTTTGTGGTCCTGGCTGGAGGCTAAAGGAATAACCTCTTTCGAATCGGAGAAAACAATTATCGAAGCCTCCTGGCCTTCTAAGCAATCCTCTACTACGAGCCTGTCCCCCGCACTGCCGAAGACTCTATCCCGCATTATGGAATCTACCGCTTTTTCTGCCTCCTCAACCGTTTTGCAAACAACGACCCCTTTCCCGGCAGCCAAGCCGTCCGCCTTCACTACGCAGGGCATTGCTCTATTGCGCACGTGTATTTTTGCCTCGGCAGCGTTGTCAAATATTAGAAAGTCGGCGGTTGGGACGCTGTATTTCTTCATAAGCTCTTTTGCGAAAACCTTGCTTGCCTCCAGGCGGGCAGCTTTTTTTGTCGGCCCGAATATGGGCAAATCTAACTTGCCGAATTCATCAACAACGCCCGAAGCCAAAGGAGCTTCCGGCCCCACGACGGTTAAATCTATCCTCTGCTTTCGGGCAAAATCCAGAAGCCCAGTAATATCCTCTGCCTTTATATCAACGCACTCCGCTTGCCTGGAAATCCCTCCGTTACCCGGCGCGCAGAAAATCTTATCCGCCAGCTTTGACTGCGCAATCTTCCAGACCAATGCGTGCTCTCGGCCGCCGGAACCAATTACCAAAATCTTCATCTTTATTTCTCCGTCTCCAAATCTAAACTATTTCTACCTCTCTTTTTCCTTTGGCCACTTCACCGATAACCCAGGATTTAAGCTTAAACTCAGCAACTTTTGAAATTACGGCTTTTGCAGACTTTGGTTCTATAACTAAAACCATCCCGACGCCCATATTAAAGGTGTGATACATCTCTTTCTCGGAAATATTGCCTTTATTTTGAATAAGTTTAAATATCTTGGGTATCTCCCAGGAATCCCTGTCAACGCGCGCGTTAAGATTCTCGGGAAGAATTCGGGAAATCTTGTCGTAAAAAGCTCCGCCGGTAATATGGGCTATGCCTTTTATAGCGGATAGCGTATAGCGTTTAGCGTTTAGTAAAGAAAGGGCTGGTCTAACATATATTCTTGTAGGCTTAAGTAATTCGGCTGCGTACCTTTTTAATTCTCTTTTTGAGAATACCTTCCTGACCAAAGAAAAGCCGTTGGAATGCAGCCCGCTTGACTCAATTCCGATTAAGACATCACCAGCTTCAATGCGGGAGCCGTCGATAATCTTGCTTTTCTCCACTACGCCGACACAGAACCCCGCCAAATCATATTCGCCCTTCATATACATACCGGGCATCTGAGCCGTCTCGCCTCCGACTAAAGAACACCCCGCCTCGATGCAGCCCCTGTTTAATCCCTTGATTACCTGAAACAAAATTTCGGAATCCAGCCTGCTATAGGCGATGTAATCCAGAAAAAACAGCGGCCTGGCTCCCGTGCAGAGAAGGTCGTTGGCGTTCATAGCTACGGCGTCGATGCCTATTGTATCGTGCCGGTTAGCTAAAACCGCTATCTTCAGCTTCGTACCTACTCCGTCGCAAGAAGATACCAATACAGGGCATTTGTATTTATCTTTTGAAAAGTCGAATAAGCCTCCGAAACCGCCGATTTCTTTTAGCAGCAGGGCTCCGGAGGACTTACGCACTAAAGAAGCAATCCTCTTTTTCAAGAGGTCTGCTTTTTTTATATCTACGCCGGATTTTTTATATGTAAGCATATTTTTTTAGCGTTTAGCGGATAGCGTATAGTTTTCCTATACGCTATACGCTCTACGCTATACGCTATACGCTATTTATGCGGCGGGGTGTGGTAAAACTCCTTGATTACCGAAACTACCTCCTTGGGCTTATCCACAATAGTAAAGATTTTTAAATCTGAAGCAGATATGCAGCCTTTTTTGAGAACCTTGCTCTTAAGCCAGCCGATCATACCTTTCCAATATTCGCTCCCCAGCAATACCACCGGGAATTTTTCCACGCGATGCGTCTGAATAAGGTTAAGACTCTCAAAAAACTCATCCAGCGTCCCGTAACCGCCGGGCAGGATAACGAATGCCTTACCGTATTTCAGGAACATTACCTTTCGGCAGAAAAAATAATGAAATTCGAGAAGTAAATCCACATACTTGTTCGGCCTCTGCTCCTGAGGAATCTGGATGTTTAAACCGACGGACTTACCCCCTGCTTTCTTTGCCCCTTTATTTGCTGCCTCCATTAAACCCGGGCCCCCGCCGGTGATTATCGCATAACCTTCCTTGCTTAAAAGGTAAGCCGTCTGAGTGGCTATTTTATAGTATTTATCTTTCGGTTTAAGGCAGGATGAGCCGAAGAAGGAGATGGCCCGGCCGATCCCGGAGAGAGTCTCAAATCCCTCGACAAATTCGGCCATTATTCTAAATACCCGCCAAGTATCTTCTTTGGTAAAGTCTATCTTATTAAAACCGCTTCTTTTCATGGCTTACAGTCCTACCTTCCTGAAAATTTTATTTATGTTGCGAAGGTAATAATTCAAATTGAAGAGCCTCTCCAAATCCTTAATGCCTAAATATCTTAAAACTTCTTTGTCTGTGGATAAGACCTCTTTGAAATCCTGCTGACTCCCCCAGCTTTTCATTGCGCATCGCTGAACCAAATCGTACGCGCGTGTCCTCTCCAGGCCCCTGCGCATCAACTCCAGCATAATTCTCTGAGAAAAAATAAGCCCCTTCGTTTTTATTAAATTCGCCAGCATATTCTGCGGATAAACCGCCAGCTTTTCAATCACTCCGGCGAACTTACTAATCGCGTAATCCAAAGCGAGGCAGGAATCGGCAAAGATAATTCTTTCCGCCGAGGAATGGCTGATGTCCCGCTCATGCCACAGGCTGATATTCTCCAAGGCTACCAGGGCATTGGCGCGTATAACCCTGGCCAAGCCGCAAATTCTTTCGCAAATTACCGGATTGCGCTTATGCGGCATCGCCGAAGAGCCCTTCTGCCCCCGGCCAAAAGGTTCCTCAACCTCCCGCACTTCCGTTCTTTGCAAATGGCGAACCTCGGTGGCGAATTTCTCCAGAGATGAGGCGATTAGGCCGAGGGTAAGCAGGAATTCGGCGTAAACGTCGCGCGAGATTACCTGGGTGGCGGCAATGGGCTTAAGTTTAAGCTTGCCCAAAACATATCTCTCCACTTCCGGGTCGACATTGGCATAGGTGCCGACCGCTCCGGAAATCTTGCCGACGGCAATATTGCCTGATGCGGCTTTCAGCCGCCTTAGATTTCTCCTGGTCTCGTCGTGCCACAAGGCGAGCTTCCAGCCGAAGGTAACAGGCTCTGCGTGAACGCCGTGAGTCCTGCCGACGCAGACCGTGTTCTTATATCTCCTTGCCTGGCGGGCTAAAATTTTAAGAAGACCGGATAAATCCTCGGCCAGAATACCCGCCGCTTGCTTCAACTGCGCCGACAAAGCAGTATCTAAAAGGTCGGAAGAGGTCAGACCCAGATGAAGGTAGCGGGCGTCTTTTCCCAGATTCTTGGCCAGATTGTTTATGAAGGCAACGATGTCGTGCTGGGTTTTTGCCTCTAATTTCCTGATTTCCCTAAGGTTAAATGTCGCTCTTTTCTTGATGCGCGAAAAGGTCGAGGCGGGCATTTGCTTGCGGCGACTAAGGGCTTCGCAAGCGAGCACTTCGATATCGCGCATTATTCTAAACTTATTTTCCTCTTCCCAGATGCGCTTCATTTCCGGCAAACTGTATCTCTCTATCATTCCGGGCTCCTTGGATAAATTTGATTCAAAGGCTATTATTATAGACTTCGGATTATTTATTATAACAGAAATAAAAATTTATCGCAAATAAAATGAGGTTAAAGACTTTAGCAGATTTTTCTTGAATATGAAGCGAGCAGGGAGATTAAGGGCTTGTTGGGAGTAAAATTTGCGGTTTTCCAGGAGCCGGAAATGTCTTTCTTTCGCTTATGCCATAAACTATAATAAGTCTCCCATCCGGACACGGGGCCCTGGCGGCTTACCCAGGCGGGATTTTCCCGATACTGATAAATGCCGTCAGGATAAACCCCCTGGGCTATTGCCTTCCAAGTCCAATAGGTCCAATGGAATCCGTACTGCTGAAATAAAGATAGCGCATCCTTCAGCCAGCGATACTCTCTGTGGCAATAAACGCAGCGGCTATTTTGGCCAAACTCGCCTACGAAAATCGGCACGCGCCATTTCTTTTTCAACGCGGAATATTTAACGAGGATATTTTTCAACCTCGCCTTCGACCAATAATCGTTGCCGATTTTGCCGGGATAGCGAAGATTGCTCACAAAATTAAACAGAAATTCAAGCGGCGAATAAAAGTGGATGCTGTAAGCCATATTTTCGTCCCAGGGCTCGCCGAGGAATTCAATATCCTGAGCCCATCTGTTGCCTTCTAAAAAAATAATGTGGTTCTTATCTATCTCTCTTATCGCCTCGATTACTTTCTTATAAAGCTTTAGCATAACCCTGCTGCCGGCGCATACGCCTTCGTTTAATATGTCATAGCCGGCAATTGCCGTTTCGTCCTTAAACCTCTGGGCTAAAAACTGCCATATCTGAATAAATTGGGCTTGGTATTTTTTGTCTTTCCAGACTAAAGCCTCACCGAGCGAGTCCGAATGCCAATCTTCGTTTTGAGAGCCGGGGGCTGCGTGCAAATCCAAGATAGCCCAAAGCCGGTATTTCCTGCAGAATTCCACTGCTTTCTCTAAATACCGAAGACCTTCCCTGTGCTGGATCAAGCGGTAATTAAACGGAACTCTTACGCAGTTAAATCCTGAATTTCCGATAATCCTGAAGTCTGTTTCTTGAATAAAGTTATCCCTGAAGAGGCGGGTAAACTCTCTCAGCGCTGCCGCACCCTGCCTTCCGGCAAAAGCCCTCCTGAATTCCTGCTCGGGGATATTTCTTCCGCCTAAGATGTAGCCCTCCATCATCAGCCATCCTCCCAGATTTACTCCTCGCAGGGTTAACGGCTTGCCGGAAGGCACAATTATATTTGCATCTTTAACCTTCAAAAACACCAGGGACACCCTTTATAAAAACCCGCCGCGTGAGCGGCGGGTTTTTGGTTGCGGGGGCGAGATTTGAACTCGCGACCTACAGGTTATGAGCCTGTCGAGCTACCTGGCTGCTCCACCCCGCTATGTCGTTCACTAATGCTCTATTACTTCTGCTCTTTCCTACCTACTACCTACTGCCTACTGTTCTCTTCTATCTTATAAACGACTTCGCCCTTGCGCACGACCCCGAGCTTATCGCGAATTATCTCTTCCTGGTAAACCGGGTCCTTCTCGATGCGAGCAAGTTCGTTTTCAAGAACGGCGTTTTCCAGTTTAACTTTATCAATCTTGACCTCTAATTCTCTATTTTTGTCCTTCAGCTCTTGCAATTTGGTATAACGGGGCAGAAAGATAATCAAGGCTGCCAGCACTAATCCGAAAGACCAGTATATCCTTTTTGCGCTCAGCATCTTATCTTCTTGCCTGCATAAACAGCTCTTTTGCCCAGCTCCTCTTCGATCCTTAGAAGTTCGTTATACTTGCAAATCCTGTCCGTGCGCGATAAAGAGCCGGTCTTAATCTGGCCGCAAGCCGTCGCCACTGCCAAGTGAGAAATGGTCGTATCCTCCGTTTCGCCGGAGCGGTGCGAGATAATCGATTTATATTTATTCCTGCCGGCGGTCCTTACCGCATCCAGAGTCTCGGTGAGCGTGCCAATCTGGTTTACCTTTATCAGAATAGCATTGGCTATGCCTTCTGCGATACCCTTTTTAAGAATCTTAGTATCGGTAACAAATAAGTCGTCGCCGACCAGCTGTGTTTTTTGGCCCAATCTATTCGTTAATGCCTTCCAGCCCGGCCAATCGTTCTCGCCTAAGCCATCCTCAATCGAAACTATCGGGTATTTTCTAATCCAGTGTTCATAAAGAACGATTAAATCCTGGGAGGTCTTCTGCGAGCCCTCAAATTGATAACCGCCGCCGTCTTTATAGAAAGAGCTGGCCGCGCAATCCAGAGCCAGGGAGATATCCTCTCCGGGTTTGTAGCCCGCCTTATTTATCGCCTCTATAATCAGGCCCAGCGCCTCTTCGTTGCTTGACAGTTTGGGCGCAAAACCGCCTTCGTCCCCTACGGACGTATTCAGCCCGAGTGACTTAAGCAGCGATTTTAGATTATGGAAAACTTCGACTGCCCAGCGCAACGCATCTGCGAATGCGGGGGCGCCGTGGGGCGCAATCATAAACTCCTGGATGTCAAGGTTATTATCGGCATGCAATCCGCCGTTTAAAATGTTCATCAAGGGCACCGGCAAAACCCTGGCTTTATCTTTACCCAAGTATTTGTATAACGGCTTCTTAGAGGAGGCTGCGGCGCTCTTTGCTACTGCCAAAGAAACACCCAAAATCGCATTTGCTCCCAAGCGGCGTTTATTTTCCGTGCCGTCCAAATCTATCAGAAGTTTATCTACCTTCTCGTAATCAGGCTTTAGGCCCTTGATTCGGGCAAAAATCTCTCCGTTAACGTTGCTTACCGCCCTCAAGACGCCTTTGCCTGAATATCTGGATTTGTCTTGGTCGCGTAACTCCAGGGCCTCCTTCTCCCCAGTAGATGCTCCCGAAGGAACCGCTGCGCGGCCGAGAACGCCGTTATCGAGAACTACGTCTACTTCAATCGTAGGGTTCCCCCTGGAATCGAGTATCTGACGCGCAAAAACTTTTTTTATCTTAGCCATTCCCCCGGTCCTTAATTTCTGAGTTTTATTAAACCAAATTGTATCACAATTACTTTTTAAGTCAAGGGGAATAACCGCAAACCTATAAATCAATTGACTTTTTAAAGCCAATATGTTATTGTTTTTATGGTTAGGAAAGCATAGAATACTTTCCTAATGCTTCGACTACGCTCAGCATTAGCACTGAGCGAGATTTTTCATTTCATTCAAAATCGCCCATCGAGTCCTGAGCGAAGCGAAGGGCGAAGCCGAAGTGCTAACCACTGAAAATCGCTAAAAGTCATCGCCGAAGGCGATTTTCTTGTCAAGAAAAATCGCTTTCGCGAAGCTTCCGGCGATTTTTCTTGATCCTGAGGCCGATAGGCCGAAGGATCTTAGGCAATATAATTTCCTATGTTATCAAGGAGAGTAAAATGTGGCTGCGTAAGTTAAAATTATTCTTAAAATTCCACTGGATTAAAATACTGGTTTCAATCGGCTGCGTCCTCGTGCTAACTTCAGTAATAATATTCCTGCGTTTTTCGATAGGCGCCTGGATTCTGTCCGAGAAGTATACCAAGAGGCAAATGCTTGCCCAGTATTCAGTGTTTTTCTATGTGATTCTTGTGGCTCAACTTATAAGTATGCCCGTGTACGCGTTCCTGTGGTACTGGCTGATGTTTCGCGGAGGGCACTTTAAAATGACTTCGATGCTGAAAAAAAACACAAAAGGCAAAGATATAAATGTTTATTGGAATGACGTCATCGGAATGGAAGAAACCAAACAAGAAGCGCTGGAGGTGGTGAGATTAGTAAAAGACCGTACGGAATTACAGCGCATCGGAGGAAAGATCTTAAGGGGTATTCTAATGATCGGCCCGCCGGGCTGCGGTAAAACCTATCTTGCCAAAGCAATCGCCACCGAAGCGAACCTGCCGTTTATATCGATGTCCGGTTCAGAATTCGTTGAAATGTTCGTCGGCGTGGGCGCCAGCCGGGTAAGGAAACTCTTCAAGCAAGCCCGGCAGCTGGCTTACTCCGAAGGCGGATGCATAGTATTCATCGACGAGCTTGACGCCGTGGGGGCGCGGCGGGCTACAGACAGAGGCTTCGGCGGGCAAACAGAATTCAACACCACATTAAATCAACTGCTTGTAGAAATGGACGGGCTCAAAGAGAAAGACTACAATATTGTGATACTAGGCGCTACCAACGCCCCGGAATCGTTTATCGACCCGGCGCTTTTGAGGCCGGGCAGATTTGACCGGAAAATCTACGTAGACTTGCCTAACTTAGAGGAAAGAGAGAATTTATTTCGCTATTATTTAAAAGAGGTAAAATACGACCCCTCCCTGGAAATCCCCCGCCTAGCCAAGATAGCCGTCGGCCACAGCCCGGCAGATATCGCCAATTTAGTCAGAGAAGCCGCTTTGATTGCGGTGCGCAACAAAAAAGAATCCATAACCCTGAAAGAAATCACCGAAGCGCTGGACAGGGTGGAGATGGGGATAAAGCACAAAAGGGTATTCAGCGAGCAAGAAAGGAAAAAGGTCGCCTACCATGAATCCGGTCACGCAATAGTAATGTATCTCTTGCACCCGACCGCCGATGTGTTTAAGGCTTCGATAGCCTCCCGCGGCGAAGCTCTGGGGATGGTAGTCTCTCACCCCCACGAAGAAATGCACGTCCGCACAAGAGAGGAAATGCTGGGAGTAATAAAATACTGCTTGGGGTCTTATGTTGCCGAAAAGTTAAAATTCGGCACGACCACAACGGGTGTTTCCCAGGATTTTAGAGTGGCTATGAGCTACGCCCATCAAATGGTCTGGAATTACGGAATGGGAAAATCCGGCCTTATCGGCGATTACAGTATTCTGGAGACCGGCCTGGAGCCGGCAAGAGGATTCCGCTCCCTTCAGCCGGCATCTTTTCTTTCGGAGAAATTAAAGGAACAACTGAATCAGGAAACTCAGGACATTCTTCAAGAATGCTTAAAGGAAGCCGAGGAATTACTTAAGAAAGAGTCTAAACTCCTCGATAGATTCGCCCAGGAGCTGCTCGCCAAAGAAGAATTGAATTACGACGAAATAGAAGCCATTTTCCAGGAGTACGGTATTAAGCGGCCTATGACGAAGTAGAAATGGCCCCTTCGCATTCATCACCCCTCAAAAAATTCAAATCCGGGTTTTTATTCTTTCCTCTATTATTTTTTTCCGTATTAATTTACGGCTGCGGATTAAACAAAAACGAAGAGCTGTATTCCAAGGATGTGGCCGAGAGAAAGTTCATTCAGATTTGCCGGGAAGAATACAACTGGGACGTAAAAACTAAATTAATCGATAATAATACCCTCTGGATTTACATACCTTACCAGGGGGATATATTTCAGCTGAAAGCTAACAGATTCGCACAAACAAGCAGGTGTGCGGTCAGCTCTCTGAAAGGAGAATTTTCCAACGGCATATTCTATTTTGAGTACCAGATTACGCCGTTACTTAAACCGCAGGAAGACAAAGGCTACACCTACGGGCTCACGGAAGAGGCGGGCGAGGATTTCCGGTCTTTATTGAACGTAATCTACAGAGTGTATTTTAATACCGAACAACAGCCCGAATTCTATGTTATAGTTATGGCGGACATAACTAACGGCGTAGAGCTCAGCTATATCATTTTTAACGAGGATTTGAAAAAATTTTACAACACTGTTCTTCCCGGCGAGGAGCAATATAAAAGAATCCTGCAGGATATAAGAGGCGAACTTACCATTATTAACGATGAAGAAGGGCGGCACTTAACTTATCAGGGAATAAACCTCGCCCAGTTCCTGGCTGAGCAGATCGTTCAACGCATACGCATAAAGTTCTTTGGCGCGGATTCCGGATTATGCCGGACCCCCGAGGAAGATATCTCGAAAATAATCTCATATGTTATGTATACCTATCAATTCCAGGATTATCTAAAAGTTAACCTGAAGAACTTATCCAGCGGAACCGAAACCGGAATGAGCAGATGGGATTTGGAGGAAATTAAAGAATTTTAACCTTCCTTCCCTCCAGTTTTAACCTGTTCTCAATAAATAACCTTATTGCTTGCGGATATATCTTATGTTCAACCTTATGGACTCTCGCCTCCAGCGATTCGAGAGTGTCGTCTTCTTTTATCTTAACCGCCTCCTGTAGAATTATCGGCCCGTGGTCCATCTGTTCATCCACGAAATGCACGGTAACCCCGGTAACTTTCACTCCGCAGTTAAAGGCGTCTTCTATGCCCTGCGTTCCCTTAAATGAAGGCAATAGCGCCGGATGGATATTCAGGACTTTGAATTTGAATCTCCCCACAAATTCCGGGCTGAGTATGCGCATGAAGCCGGCCAGAACGACCAAATCAATTCCGGCCTCCTCCAGCCGCTGAATAATTCTGTCTTCAAAATCTCTCTTGGCGGAAAAATCCTGCCGTCTTATCAGGAATACTTCAACCCCTGCCCTCCTGGCCTTGCCGATTGCCCCGGCCTTGGGATTATCGCAGACTAATAGAGAAATATTAGCGGCGAGCTTGCCTTTCTTTACCGCCCTTATAATCGCGGCAAAATTCGTTCCCCTTCCCGAAGCAAAAACAGCTATGTTCATACTATCTCCTCTTATATTTTTGCAATACTTCCTCGTATAACCGGACGGTGTTATCCACGTATTCATTAAATTTTTCTATCCTGTTTGAAATTACTCTGGCATTCCGTCCTATTCTTTCGGCGAAAGACGGCTCTTCAATTATTTTATTTAAAACCCCCGTGAGCGTTGAGGTTTTTTTGGGGTCGGTAACGACCGCGTTTATCCCGCTGAATATATACCAGAAACATTTCTTATTATAAAGCTCGTTACTCAACAGCAAACATTTGCCTACGGACATCGCCTCTCTGGCTAAGAGGGGCACATGGTGGGAATGCGGAAACCCCCGTTCCAATAAGACAACGCAGGCAGACCTTTTTATCACGGAAGGAATTTTCCAGGGAGGCAGGAAATTAATAAAAATAGCCTTTTGTTTTAATTTTAACCTTAAAATCTGCTGTTTAAATTTTTCCGTCCCCCTGCCGCCGGTTACAAACAAAAGCAAGAAATCTTTCCTAACGCCTCTGGCGGCTTTAATTAACTCATAGACTCCTTTATTCGCCCCCATCTTACCCGCATAAGTAATCACGGGCAACTCGCCGAAATTCCTATTGCCGTATTCGGACAGGTCCAAAGCTTTAACCTTGGGGTTGAAAGCCTCGGTGTCTATGCTTATTTTATTGTAAGATAATTTTGATTTTGACACGCCTGAATTCAAAAACTGCTTTTCCGCGCCGGGAAAGGTAACAATCTTATCAACCCTGTTAAATATAGATACGAATAACGTCCTTAAGTGCGGAATTTTCAGAAGCCTGTTAATATCGCTTACCGCATGGTGCATAATCTGAGGCTTACCTGTTGCATCCTTGGCTAAAAACCCGGAAACAGCGTATGGCAGAATATAGCGTGAATCTATGACCTGTAAATCGAACTTCCTGATGACATCAATGGCAAGACCGGCTAACTTGGCAATATAAGACTTTGAATAAGGTATATGCCTCATTTCTTCAGTCGAAGACGTATTATGCACATAAACGCCCGGAGGTTGATATTTATATTTTAAATCGTAATCGCTCAACTGTTCCCTGTATTCCTCTTCGACTTCCCAGGCATTTGTGACTACGTGCACTTCATGCCCTCTGCGGCCTAACCCCCTGGCTAACCAATACGCCTTAGAAGATTCTCCTCCCTCTATAGGCGGGTATTTAGCAATCATGCATATCTTCATCAAAATGAGCTTTTAATATACAGACTAAGTCACACAAGAGCCGCCGCATCCGCCGCAGGAAATGCTGGCGCAGACAATACCCACCTCGCTCGTCGGATGCAGGGTTGTAAGTTTTAAATCCCGCAGTTTCGGCTTTTGATACTTCTTTTTACCTTTGGGCCTCGAACGCTTTTTTCCCTTACCCATGGCTGAACACCCCCTTTCTTTCCGCTGACACCGGTAGACATCTCTTTTTTCCTCTGAATTAATTTTTGTTTATATTCTTTGTATTTCCTGATTTCAAATTTTATAATGGATTTTATGAAGCCGGCGTTCAGTCTTTCCCGTTTATAAATGTAATCTATGCTATCGGGGAAATTTTTCTTTATTTCAGACTTGGGCACAGCGAAGTTATTCTTGTCTTTCCCTTTGCTCAGCTTCTTGTATATTTCCCTGAATAAATCTGTCGGATTATACCCCGACTCATCCAAGATTATCCGGCACGATAAACGATAAGCGGCGAAGATTACCAGAAAAACATTGACTATATTATAAATCGAATTGAAGAAAATATGCCTGGATTTAATTCCGTAATAAACGCAGAAGATATGCGGATATCTCTTAATTAAATCGACGTTTTCTTTTAATCTGGCTATTCGCTCATCCGCAACATCAGAGAACAACCCTTTATAAATCAGCCTGTCTTTACACCTATCAAACAGTTGCGTTCCCGGCATAGGCGCTAAAAGATGGAGTTGAACAAAACATTTTTTAAACAAGGAGCATTTCAAGGCGAGCCTTAAAGTGGCGTTAATATCTTCTTCCCTTTCTTCGGGAAAACCGATAATGAAAGAACACACTATCAGCATATTGTATTTTTCGCATTCTTCGATAATGCCGGGCAGGGTTGAAACGTCTATATTTTTGCGTATGGATTTTTGTATTCTTTGGGAGCCGGATTCGATGCCGAAATATAACCCCCGGCAGCCGGATTTAACCATAAATTCCAACAGCTCGGGGTCGACATTATCCGGTCTGGAACTGCAGTTCCAGTCAATGTTCAGCTTCCTGCGGGTTAAAATCCTGCAGAATTCCTTGACCTTCTCTCTATTAAAAAGAAAATGGTCGTGCAGAAAACTGAAATGCCTGACTCCGTATCTTGACTTCAAGAATTGCATTTCCTTTATAATCCTCTCCGGGCTCTTCATCCTGTGAATCCGTTTAAGAACCAGGCTGGTGGAGCAAAATGTGCAACCGTATGGACAACCCCTCCCCGCTTCTACGGTTGCCCACCTGTATTTAAATAGATTCCCGTTATAGTCTTTCTCAAACAAGTGATAGGCCAACTGAGGGAGGGAATCCAAGTCATTGATAAGCCCCCGGTCCGGATTCCTGATTATTTCGCCTTGAGAAAGTCTGTAAGTAACCCCTGCGACCCCGTCTAAATCCTCCCTGTTTTTCAGCCTGTTCATTAATTCGACTACCGTCAATTCGCCTTCTCCTCTTACGATTACATCAACAAATCTAAAATTCTCCAGGGTCGCCGTATCCAAAAGAGTTGCCTGAGGCCCGCCGAAGATAATAGTACAGTAAGGGTTAATCTCTTTGCATCTTCTGGCGATGTTTAAAACGCTGGGATACGTGTCGCACCTGGTTGTAAACCCTAAAATATCGATGTTTTTATCCGTTATAATTTCGGCGGCGCGGTTATGAAAATTCTTATCGATGTTTATTTTATCCTGCTTCATAAACTCATGTAAGTCAACTATTTCAACCGTAAATCCGTTCTCCTCCAGCACCGCACCCAGGGATAACAACGCCGTGGGCAGGTAAGCTTCGTCCTTATCAACGCAGTAGCTGGTATTTATAAGGCAGACCTTCATATGATTAAGGTAGAGTAAGATTTATTTACTCTCTATTTTCTCCAGCGCCCTCAAGGCCATATCGTGCGCTAAACCCTTACCGCCGGATACCTCTATGCACCTGTTATAATATTCAACCGCTTCGTCCGTTTTGCCGTCCATACGATATTTTGCGGCTATAAAAAATAAAGCGTTGCTCTCGTACTCTTTTCCCAGTTTGGCGCTGTAGGTTAGAAATTCTGTATGAGAAATCTGCCCGGAGAAAAATCTTAAGACAAGCGGCAAAATTTCTCTGTATTCTTCCTCTACTTTTTGATAAGGCTCTATCTGCAAGGCTTCGAGCAGAAGTTCGGTAATCCGGGCATAAGGGTGCCCGTCGTAATCGCTGACTAATTCCCGCCATGCCTCCAGCGCCTGATCATGCTTGCCCATCTTCTGATAAATGTACCCGATTTCGTACAGGGCTATAACACAAGCGTCTGCCTGGTCTCTGTATTCGCTCAACACAGCGTTATGCGCCTTGAGCGCCTCCTCGTATTTGCCCGTTAAAATATAAATTTTCCCCACCGACGCCTGCGCTATCGAGCTGGTAAGCCGGGAATAATCCTTGTATTTTTCCAATACCAGGTTATATGCCTTGAGCGCCTCCTCGTATTTGCCCTGCTGAAAATACGTATTGCCTATTGCCCGCTGCGCAATTGCGCAGCTCAACGGCTGGTCCGCATATTTCTCCAGCACTACCTTGTATTCTACAAGCGCCTCTTCGAACTTCTCCTCCTGCTGATAATCGTAACCCCGCTTGATTTGCAGTCTTGATTCGATTAAATTTATGTTTTTTCTTAATTCCTCCTTTAGGGGGCCGACCAGAGCCATATCTTCCCAATCGGGAAATCTCTTTTCTAAGAATTCTAATTTCGCCAGCCCCTCCTTACATTTCGCCAGAGCAGACTCAAAATCCCCATTTTGTATCGCATTGTCCACTTTCTTGGTTGCGCCTTTTGCTTCCCGGTAATATGCCGTGGGCTCTTTCCCGCAGCCCGCAATAGCAACTAATACGGAAATGACCAAAAATATTGCCGTTTTTTTGTTTGCCATTTTACCCGCTCCTTTCAATAAGCGTTTGCTTCACTCGCCCTCAATTCTGTTTGCGAAAATCCCTGAAAGCAGCGAACAACCCTATCGTATCCCGCAGTATATCCCTGCCCCGCAGGATAATAGAGGAATCCAGGCCCGAATCCCGCCCGAAACTTACTATATGCTCTTTTTCGGCCAATGAAATTGCCGTTTTCTGCAGCGCAATAGTCCACAGCTGCTGCAAAAGGAGATTCTCGAACAAAATGACTTTCCTGCAAGTTCTATTCTTCGACTGCAGCAATTTCAAAATTCTGAAAATGAAGTTTAAATCAAGAGCATAAAAGTCAATTAACAGGCCGCTGCCCTTTTTCTCAAACAGAGATTCCACCTTGTCTTCTAATCCGCTGCCTTTTTTGAATCCTGTTCGCCAGATAACCGGCGCCAATCTATTTAGCCGCCTAAACCAATTGTCATTTGACCCGCGAAGTCCGCTGTCCATAATGACGAATACCCTTGCTGCCTGGCGCGAAAAACCAATCGGCTTCTCGGCAAGAAAAAAATTATCGTAATCTAAATTGTTTATCTTATAAAAAACGGCGCCTCTGATTTCCTGCATCAAAGAAAGAGGGAAGCCGTATCCGGGCTCCAGTAGAATATTCCAGATTGTATACGGATTCTCCCTGGATATGGCCGACAAAAAGTTTTTTATCGGCCCTGCTCCTTTGTTGAGGTCTGCGCATTTAAACCAGAGGGTTACGACGTTGGCGATGCGGGCGCTTAAACCCTCGCCCAGCCTGCGCATCTTCCGGGAGCTTAAAGAACGGTTATTCAGCTCCAGCACTATCTTAGTTACGGGGTAATCCGAAATGCGCTTCTTCGGCTTGGTCAGTTTGACCGGATTTATATCGCCTGCGGCCCGGGCAGAAAATTTTTTTCTGACATAGCTGGCCGCGGAAGGATAAGCGAAAAAGCGGGAGCGGTCTTTAAAGAATAATTTCATGCAGAGGTTTAATGCGGCCCGGATTTCCCCGTATGAAAGAGTATCGGTTTCAATCACGCGGTAAGGCGGCTCCGGCTGATACCTGAGGCCGAATCTCGCTGCCTCTTTCCTTATTATAGTAGCAGGCCCTACCGATAGTACCGTCGGGAATATGACGTCGGAAAGCAGGCGGTTCTTTATCAGAAAATCCACGGTCCTCCTGAATGAGCCCAGGGTATCTCCGGGCAGCCCGATTATGATATTTATAGATAACCTGATTCCTTTATCTTTTAATAACTTAACTCCTTTTAAAAATCTGTTTAAGTTAATGGCCCTGCCTATATTGGCAAGCACGTCGGGATTGGTGCTCTGCAATCCTATTTCGCAGTATTTGACGTTACAGTCCTCCAATAAATTTGCCACACCCTCGTCTACTAACTCGGCCATCAGCTCAACGCCAAAAGCCATGGATTTATCGTAATTAATTTTTTTTATGGCCCGGGCTATTTCTTTAAATTTAGGCGAGATATTAAACGCCGCATCGTGCAGGTCAATCAGCTTCACCCCTTTATCTCTGGCCAACGATAACTCTCTTTCGATTCTCTCCGCCGAAAAAAACGGCTTCTTTGCCGAGGAGCGTTTATATGCCGAGCAATATTTACATCTATAGGGACAGCCCCTGACGGTTTCAATCATCATTTTCCCGTATCTAGCTGGGTCGATAAATCCTAAAAGGTACGGAGATGGAATCTCGTCCAAGTCATTGAGGCGAATGGGGGGGCGGCTAACGACTATATTTCCGTTTTCCTTATAGGAAATCCCGCCTATTTCCCTTAAATCCGGCCTGCCGTCAAGAAAAAATTTCAAGAGGTCGGCAAACGGAACCTCTCCCTCGCCGAAAACACTGATATCTACGCTGGGAGAGGATAACACATAGGCGGACTCGTCAGTCACCTCCGGCCCGCCTGCGATAACTTTAATGCCCGGCAGAAGCCTTTTGACCTCTCCGGCTACAAATAAACTCCGCGTTGCATTCCAGGGGTACAGGGAAAAACCCAGAATATCCGGATTCTTCGAAACAATCACATTGACCAG
>JBDRMR010000027.1:0-11689 GCA_043812035.1 Candidatus Omnitrophota bacterium | reverse complement strand
GCCTTTGAGACCTGGATTTCGCCTCTGGTGCTTAATATAGAGGAATCCCAGCAATCCAACGGTTTGGTTTTAGAGGCGCCCGACCCGTTTTTCAAAGACTGGGTATCGAAAAATTATTCGTCTCTTATCCAAGACGTCTTAAAGCCCGGGTTAACAGAGGGGCGTTTATCTCCGGAAATAAAGATAACTTCCGGAAGCCAATCCGTAAACCGCGAGGTAGAGATTCAGGATTTCCAAAAGCATTGGCTTGGTGAGCCGAGAGACAATCTTATTTTAAATCCCCGCTTTACGTTCGAGAATTTTGTGGTCGGCCCATCCAACCGCTTCGCCCACGCCGCGTCTATGGCGGTTACCGAATCGCCTGCCCGGGCATATAATCCCTTTTTTATCTACGGCGGGGTGGGCTTAGGCAAGACTCACTTAATGCAGGCAATCTGCCATTACATAAAAGATAAGGTCCGGTCCGTTAAAATATGTTACACTCCTTCGGAAAGATTCACTAACGAGCTGATTAACGCCATACAGCATCACTCGACTTCGGCGTTTCGTCAGAAATACCGCGGTATGGATGTCTTGGTCATCGACGATATTCACTTTATCGCCGGCAAGGAGTCGACTCAAGAAGAGTTTTTCCATACATTTAACACATTATACGATGCCCACAGGCAAATTGTCATCTCCTCCGACCGGCCGCCGAGAGAAATCCCGAGATTGGAAGAACGGCTCATTTCGCGATTTAATTGGGGGTTGATTACCGACATACAGCCTCCCGACCTGGAAACCAGGGTAGCCATACTTAGAAAGAAGGTTGAGAAAGAACCCGTGAATATTGCCGACGAGGTTATATTTTTTATTGCCCAGCTTATTAAAACAAATATCAGGGAATTAGAGGGCGCCTTAATCCGGGTTATCGCTTGTTCTTTATTGGAAGAGAGGCCGATAAATATTGATTTAGCTCAGGAAATATTAAAGGACTTCATACAACAATCTCAAAAACCGGTTAGTTTAGAAAAAATTCAAGAATGCGTAGCTAACGAATTCGGTATTCTCTTGGCAGAATTAAAAACAAGGCGAAGAAGTAAAAATATAGTGTTGCCCAGGCAGGTCGCGATGTATTTAAGCCGCCAACTCACAGAAGCCTCTTTGCCTGAAATTGCCAGGTTTTTTGGGGGTAAAGAGCACACAACCATACTCTATGCTTACAACAAGATAAAAATAGATTTAGAAAAAAACAATAATTTAAAACAAAGGATTGATAAAATCATCCAGGTTATTCAGAGGTAAAAAAACATCTATTCACAGTTTTAACTATCTATATCCGCTTTTATTATAAAGAGTTTTTTAGTTATAAACAAAATCCCATTTTACTACTTCTACTTCTACTACTTTATTTATTTAGTAATAGTACAGTAGTAGTGGGATAGTAAAATAATCTTGGAGGTAAAATGAAATTCAGTATAGATAAAGACCAATTAGTTAAAGGAATTCAGGTTGTACAGAATATAATCAGTTCAAAATCTAATTTACCAATATTGTCCTATCTTTCAATCGAAACATTTAATAGCGGCATCCATATTACTACTACCGATTTAGATATTGGTATAACCTGTGAATTATCCGCCGAAATCGAAGAAGCCGGAAAGGTCGTTCTACCGGCTAAAAAATTCGGCGATATTATTAGGGAGTTCCCCGAAGATGTTATAAATATCAATACAAAGAAAAATAATTTAACTTTAATTGAATCCAGGCTGTGTCAGTTTAAGCTTATGGGGTTGCCGTACGAAGAGTTTCCTAAATTACCCAAATTCACCAATCAGGAAATAATTAAAATCGACCAGGAAAATTTTAAAAAAATACTGTCGTTGGTGTCTTTTGCGGTCTCTTACGACGAAACCCGGTATGTTCTTAACGGAATATTATGCCAGATACAAAAAGACAATATCAGCCTGGTTGCCACGGACGGCAAAAGATTAGCTTTTTATCAAAAAAAAATAACCCAGGGGGCCAATAAAAACATCGAAATAATCATCCCGGTAAAAGCAATTCACGAGTTGAATCGTAATTTAACGGGCGAGGGGGAAATAATGCTAGGTGTCGGGCTAAACCAAATATTGTTGGATTTCGGCAAAATACAGATTTTTTCCCGCTTGATAGAGGGTGAATTTCCCGACTACAAACAGATCATACCCCCCAGTTCTTCCAATAAGATTAAAATAGACCGCGAGCAATTTTTATTAGCCGTCAAAAGAGCATCTTTGCTGTCCACACTGGATTACCAGGCGGTTAAATTGGAGGTCCTGAAGAATAAGTTAGTGATTTCTAAATCTACTCCGGATATAGGCGAGTCTCGCGAAGAGCTCTCCTGTGAATATGCGGGAAAGGATATGATTATCGGCTTCAACCCTAATTATCTCATCGATGTTTTAAAAAATTTAGAGGATGAATTTATTGAATTCGAGATAACCGATAGCGAAAAACCGGGTGTCATCCGCAGCGACGGGTATATTTACATCGTCCTTCCGATGAGGCTGGTCTAAAATGGAGCGTATAGGGGTTACTGCAGAGAAATTGATGAGAGATTGGCAAAGCAGGGGTAATGCGCAGCGGGAAGCGAGTGTTTGGAAGGGCTTAAAAAAAAATTTAACCAAACAGGAGCAAAAGCACATAAAACACTATTCCCTGCGAAACTCTCAGATAATTCTGGGCATAGACTATTCTCCCTGGTTTTATACAATTAATCTCAAAAAAAAGCGGCTATTAAAAGGATTAAATCAAAAACTCCGGGCGGGATGCGCTATAACCGAAATATTTTTAAGGCTGGAAGCCTGAGATAAAATAAATGAGCAGTCGCGGAGTGTTTTATAACTCCAACGAGTCCTGAGCGACCCTTCGGCAGGCCTCAGGGTCGTCCTGAGCGAAGCGAAGGACGAAGCGACGAAGGATCTCAAGATGAACAAAAAAGAAAAAATAAAAAAGGACCAAAAGCCCTCTGTGCAGAAAGACAAAACCTACGACGCAACCACAATACAGGTTTTAGAGGGAATCGATGCGGTCAGAATGCGGCCGGCTATGTATATCGGCGATACCTCCACCCGCGGGCTGCACCATTTGGTTTACGAGGTCGTTGACAACAGCGTAGACGAAAAATTGGCCGGCTTTTGCGACAAAATCGACGTGATTGTTCATGCCGACAACAGCGTTAGCGTGATAGACAACGGCCGGGGTATTCCCGTGGATATGCACAAGACCGAGAAGAAGCCCGCGTTAGAGGTGGTTCTCACCACTCTTCATGCCGGAGGAAAATTTGACCACCGGGTATACAAAGTAGCGGGTGGCCTGCACGGCGTAGGGGTAAGCGTGGTCAACGCTCTTTCGGAGTGGCTGGAGGTGGACATCAAAAGGGAGGGCAAGATATACCACCAGAGATACAAGAAAGGTAGAGCCGTTACCAAACTCACGGTGGTAGGCAAGGCCGCCTCCACCGGAACCAAGGTCAGCTTTAAGGCCGACCAGACCATATTTAAGTCGCTGGGCTTTTCTTTTGACATCCTTTCTCAGCGACTCAGAGAGCTGGCTTTTCTAAATAAGGGCCTCAAGATAATCCTGAAAGACGAACGGGCGGATAAAGAATCAGTATTTGAATTTAACGGTGGAATCATTTCTTTTGTCGAATATTTGAACAAAAACAAGCATCCGCTGCATCCCAAGGTAGTTTATTTCGAGAAAACCAAGGACAGCGTAATTCTGGAAGCGGCCCTTCAGTATAACGACGGTTATGCCGAAACCCTCTTTTCGTTTGCCAACAACATCAACACCATCGAAGGAGGGAGTCACCTTTCCGGATTTAAATCCGCTTTAACCCGGGCAATCAATCAATACGCCAAGAACAGAAACCTAATAAAGGATAGTTCGTCAAGCATCGCGGGAGACGACGCGAGGGAAGGGTTAACCGCGGTTCTTAACATTCAATTGCCGAATCCTCAGTTTGAGGGGCAGACCAAGACAAAGCTCGGGAATTCGGAAATCGAGGGGATAGTTTTTTCTACCAGCCTTGAGTCTTTGACCGCCTATTTTGAAGAACACCCAAGCGTAGCCAATAAAATAATCGAGAAGGTAATGCTTGCCTGCCGGGCCCGTGAGGCAGCCAGGAAGGCGCGCGAGCTGACCCGGCGCAAGGGCGCCCTGGACAGCGCAGCCCTGCCCGGCAAGTTAGCCGACTGTTCCGAAAGAGACCCAGCGCTGTGCGAGTTGTATATAGTGGAAGGCGATTCCGCAGGGGGGTCGGCCAAGATGGGACGCGACCGCAAGTTCCAGGCAATCCTGCCGATTAAGGGAAAAATCTTAAACGCAGAAAGGGCCCGATTAGACAAAATTCTCAGCAACGAGGAGGTCCGCACGATAATTACGGCTTTGGGCTCCGGAATCGGGGAAGAGTTCGACATCGGCAAATTAAGGTACGACAAGGTGATTCTTATGGCTGATTCGGATGTAGACGGCTCCCACATCCGCACCCTGCTGCTGACGCTTCTTTACCGTCATATGCCGAAATTGATAGAAGAGGGCCATGTCTATATAGCCCAGGCGCCGCTTTTCCGCATAAAACAGGGCAGCCGTCAGGAGTATATCCAGACCGAAGAAGAAATGAGCGAGTTGCTTTTAGACATTGGCTGCCAGAATTTCGCTTTAACAAAAATAAAAGGGAAAACCACCTATACGGCAAAACAACTTAAAGAGATTTGGAATCTCCTGGTCTCTCTGGAGAGAATCGGGCACTCTTTAGAAAAAAAGGGAGTAAATTTTAAAAAATACCTGAATTTAGTGCAACCAAAGACCAAAAAATTACCTATTTACCAGGTAAAAGTGGAGGAAATTGCCCATTTTGCTTATTCCGAACGCGAATTGGCTAAGCTGAGTTCTGGATTAAGCAAGAATCAAGAGCCGGAAATCTTGGAACTCTTTGAGGCGGTTGATATTGCAGACATTGAAAAAGGGCTGAAAAAATTGGGGTTGGAGCTCGAGGATTATTATCTGGAGAATAAAGAAAAGTTTAAAATCGAGAAAAACGCGTTTAAATCCTTAAAAGAAGTACTGAGTTTTATTATTCAGGAAGCGCGCAAAGGCATGGTTATCCAGAGGTATAAAGGATTAGGCGAGATGAATCCCGAACAGCTTTGGGAGACCACCATGGACCCGGGCCAGCGAACGCTTATAAGAGTTAGATTGGAGGATGTGGTAGAGGCGGATAAGATTTTTACGATTTTAATGGGCGACGAGGTTGAGCCGCGCAGGGAGTTTATTGAAAACTACGCCCATCAGGTTAAAAACCTGGACATCTAAAATTTATGTATACCCAGAACGAGAAGATAATCCCCAAGGATATTGAAGAGGAAGTTAAGGATTCCTATTTAAATTACGCGATGAGCGTAATCGTAGGCAGGGCTCTTCCCGACGTCAGGGACGGCTTAAAGCCTGTGCACCGGCGTATTCTCTATGCGATGTATGAAGACGGATTACTGCATAACCGGCCTTTTCGCAAGAGCGCTACGGTTGTCGGCAACGTAATAGGCCGCTACCATCCTCACGGAGACCTTGCCGTTTATGACGCCCTGGTGCGCCTGGCCCAGGATTGGAACATGCGCTATCTTTTAATGGACAGCCAGGGTAACTTCGGCTGCTTTACTAAAGAAACAAAGATCAGACTTACCGATGGCAGGACTCTTAATTTTGAGGAACTCATAAAAGAAGCCAAGCAAGGCAAAAGAAATTATACATTTACTTTTAATCCGGTTAAACAAAGAATTGAGATTGCCCAGATACAAAATCCGAGATTAACCCGTAAGAAAGCCAAGATCGTTAGAGTTATTTTAGATAATAGTCAAGAGATAAAATGCACACCCGATCATCCGTTTATGCTTCGAGACGGCAGTTATAAAAAGGCAAAAGATTTAAAACCAAATGATTCACTTATGCCTCTATATGCTAAGCTCTATGACGGGAAAGGCGATCCTAATTTAAAAGATTACGAAATTCTATATCAGCCCTCACAAGATAATTGGGAATTTATTCACCGTTTAGCAGATGAATGGAATTTAGAAAATAATGTCTATAAAAAAACTTCTGGTAAGATAAGGCACCATAAAGATTTTGATAAGTTAAATAATAATCCTGATAACATTCAGAGAATTCGGTGGGGTCAACATTGGGGACTTCATAAAGAAATTACTGCTTGGAGACATAAAAATGATCCTGAATATATAGAAAAGCTTGCTAAGGGCAGAAAAAAATTTCTGACCGACCCAAAAAACCTGGAGAAAATTGCTTTGCGCTTGACAGCTCGGAATTTAAGAAATTGGCGGAATCCTGTTTATCAAAAGAAAATGAGAGGGCTTATACGTCAAGCTTGGCAGAGAGCAGAGTATCGACAAAGAATAATTGAAGCCTCTAGCAAAAATCTTAAGAACTTATGGAAGAAGAAAGAATTTCGGGAGTTATTAAGCAATTTAAAATCAGCCGAACTAAAAAAGAAATGGCAAGATCAGGATTATAGAGATATTATTACCGAAATTACTCGAAAGACATCTTTGCGAATATGGTCAAACCCCGAACATAGAAAACGCATCTCAGAATTAAATAAAAAACAATGGGGCGATCCAGAATATCGGCAAAGGATGGTCGAGCAATCAAGACAGTTGTGGAAGAATCCAAAATATCGCAGCAATTATTCTCTAGATCATTTTAGCAAAATGGCAAAGAAGCTTTGGAGCGATCCTTTGGTTAGGGAATTTCATCGAGAGAAGGCAAAAAAGCAATGGGGAAACCAGGAATTCCGAGCTAAATTTATCAACGGTGTAATCAAAGGTTGTCAGAGGCGATTACAGGAGAATCCTTCCTTTATGCAGGAGTTGACTCAAAAGGCAGAAGCTTCCTTAAGGGAAAAATGGAAAGATCCGCTGTATAGAGAAAGGGTAATTAAGAGCAGAATTTTAGGATTTGTTGGCAATCTATTAAAGACAGACCAAGAAATTACGCCTAAAGTATATGAGGAGAAGCGAACGAGTGGTTTGCCTAAGATGAAAACTGCTTTAAGATATTTTAATAACTTCGCGGAGATGATTACTCAGGCAAAAGAGGGATATAATCATAAGGTAATCGCAATAGAGATTATTGATAAAAAAGAGGACGTATATGATTTGACAATTGAACCCTGGCATAATTTTGCTTTAGCAGCAGGAATTTTCGTTCATAACTCCATCGACGGGGATCCGGCTGCGGCCTACCGTTACACCGAGGCGCGCCTGAGCACAATCGCCGAAGAGATACTTGCCGACATAGAAAAGGATACGGTCAGATTTACGCCTAATTTTGACAATTCGCGCAAGGAGCCCTGGTTTTTGCCGGGCAGGTTCCCCAACCTGCTTGTAAACGGCTCCTCGGGAATTGCCGTGGGAATGGCTACCAATATGCCCTCCCATAATCTCGGAGAGGTATTGGATGCCGCGGTATGCCTTATTGATAACCCGGAGGCAGAAATCAAAGACCTGATGCGCCATATCCGGGGGCCGGACTTTCCTACGGGCGGGCTTATCTGCGGCCGCGAGGGCATTAAGGAGGCATATCAGACAGGCAGGGGAAAATTGACCCTGAGGGCAATGGCGTCCATCGAACACCAGAAGCAGGGAAAGGACTCGATAGTTATTACCCAGATACCTTACCAGGTAAATAAATCCAACCTGATCGAATCGATTGCCTCGCTGGTGGAAGGCAAAAAAATCGAGGGCATCTCGGATATCCGGGACGAGTCGGATAAAGAGGGCATCAGGATTGTTGTGGAGTTAAAGCGGGATATCGAGCCCCAGATAGTTTTAAACCAGCTTTTTAAACACACCCAGCTGGAGATAACCTTCGGCATAATTAATTTAGCCTTAGTGGAGGGGCGGCCGCGCATATTAAATTTAAAACAACTGCTTTCTCTTTTTGTTGACCACCGCCGGGAGATTATTAGACGCAGGACGCAGTTCGAATTAGACAAAGCCGAGAGGCGCGCCCATATTCTGGAAGGCCTAAAGATTGCTTTAAAGCATATCGACCGGATCATCAAGACAATCAAGGCTTCCAAAAATACGGGCGAGGCCAAACACAGATTAATCAAGGAATTCGGCTTAAGCGAAATTCAGGCGCAGGCAATCTTAGAGATGCAGCTGCAGAGGCTTACCGCGCTTGAGCGAGACAAGATAGAAGCCGAGTATTTAGAATTGATAAAAAAGATACAGTATTACAAGTCCATCCTCGCCTCGGAGAAAAAAATCGACGAGATTATCAAGGAGGAATGCCTGGAATTGAAGAAAAAGTTCGCGGACGAAAGGCGGACTCAGGTTGTAGGCGAGGTCGAGGAAATAGAGCTGGAGGATTTAATCGTCGAGGAGGATATGGTTATAACCATATCTCACCTCGGGTATATCAAGCGGCTTTCGGTAACCAGCTATCGCAGGCAGCGCCGGGGCGGCAGGGGGGTGACCGGCATGGAGACGCGGGAGGAGGACTTTGTTAAACATTTATTTGTCGCCTCAAGCAAAGACCACCTGTTGATTTTTACCAATAAAGGCAAGGCGTATTGGCTGAAAGTTTATGAGATACCCGAAGCCTCCCGGTCGGCTAAGGGCAAGGCGATAGTGAACCTGCTTGCGCTGAGCTCGGGGGAGGCCATCAACTCGGTGGTGGCGGTTAAAGAATTCAGCGAGGATAGCTATCTATTAATGTGCACAAAGTGCGGGTTTGTGAAGAAAACCAGGCTGTCTTGCTTTAGCAATCCCCGTAAAGCAGGAATCGTGGCAATCGGACTGGGCAAGGACGATTATTTAGTAGGCGCAGGCCTGACCGACGGCAAGCAGCGGGTCCTGCTTGCCACGCGCAAAGGCAAGTCCCTGTGTTGCGAGGAAAAGCAGTTCAGGGATATGGGCAGGGCTGCGCGGGGAGTGCGGGGGATAAAGCTGGACAAGAAAGACGAAATTGTAGGCATGGAAGTTATTCCCTCGGAGGCAGATAAGATGAAGCTTGCCCTGCTTACGGTAACCAGCGGCGGCTTTGCCAAGCGCACGCCCTTTTCCGAATACCGCTTGCAATCCCGCGGCGGAAAGGGTACCATTAATATAAAAACCACCTCCGGT
Source organism: Candidatus Omnitrophota bacterium (assembly GCA_043812035.1). Classification (GTDB taxonomy): domain Bacteria; phylum Omnitrophota; class Gorgyraeia; order Gygaellales; family JAHJCI01; genus CAYMKG01. The sequence goes on along the minus strand of JBDRMR010000027.1, from coordinate 2,525 downwards.
AACGGCGATGTTGCCGGCATCGACTCGGTCAACAACGAGGACGAAATTATGGCCATAACCCAAAAAGGAATGATTGTGCGCTGCTCTGTCAAAGACATCCGTCAAACCGGACGCAACACCCAGGGAGTGCGCTTAATCAGTTTAGACAAAGATGACAAAGTAACCTGCGTGGCCAAAGTCGTAGCCAAAGAAGAATAGAAGACGCCGACCCCATCGTCTAACCTGGTTAGGACAAGAGCTTTTCAAGCTCTCGATACGGGTTCAAATCCCGTTGGGGTCGCTTACAATTCAGACACTCTTGTAACCTAAATAGCTACAAAGAGTTATATATATTAAGGGAAGCTGGAATACTTCGGAAAAGAGGTATTTTAGCTTCCCTTTTTTATTTTGTATTACTTGAGGAGCAAGGCCTATGTTTAATTTAAGGCACTTGCTTAACGCCCCTGTCGGATTTTACACTTATATATGGCAGGATGTTTTTCTTATTAAAGAAACTCCAAAAGCTATTTTAATAATGTTTGGCGACCAAAAGACCTGGTTCCCCAAGGTCTGGATTTTAAGGATTAAAAAGGAAAAGAAGAAAAATATAATTAAGATTAAAATATCTCTATACCACTGGGCTAAGAAATTTCGGTAGTATATTTGAGATAATGGAAAGTCCCATTCTCTATATCAACGAACCGTCCCTATAATATTACCAAATACTATTCACTATAACTCAACAAAACTTATTCTACTATTGATCAACATTGTTATCTTTTTATAAGATTGTCTAATTCAAACATTTTTGTCAATATTTCTTTAACTGTTGGAGAATCAAAATCATCCTGACCTTCCTCTTCATGAGTCCCTTTGTTGAGATATTCCCAGATAATGTTACTCCTAGTCTCAAGGCCAATTAAATAATCAAAAATAGCAGTCACTCCTGATAATTCAGCTATAGAATTCTTTTTTACAAAAATATTTAATGCTTGAACAACTATCATTAAATCAGGCGAAACATTTGGAGAGCGCATTATCACTGTTAAATCTGCTCTATATTTTTTACCTAATTTTTTCCAAAGTCGATTAGTAACGTTTTCAAGCGCGCATCGACAATTATAAAGTGCCTCTTTGTCATCTGATTCATCACAATACCTTTTAGCTAAAATAAGATAATTTCCGATTCTGTCTGGTTTTATTCTGATTCTTCTCTCATTCTCATCTGATAGGAAAATTAATTTCGAGATTAAATTTGAATACTCGCTTGCAGGGATAAAATGCTCTAGCTCCTTAACAAACATTGCAGAATGAGTAGTTAAAATAATTTGTTTCGAATTCACGCATTCATTTTCGAAAATTAATTGGCAAACACCTCTTCGATGGTCGTCATCTATGGCATTTACAATATCATCCATAATGATAATTGGAAAATTATCACGGATATTTTTTGCTACCAATATCGCAAGCCCTAGACAACGAATATGGCCCTCACTTAGAATTTGCAAAGCCTCATATGATTTACCAGGATTGTCCTTGAAATAAACTAAAATTGTATCATCAGTAGTTGCAGGTAGCACAATCTTTTCTAAGCGCTCATAAACTTTATCATGGGCATTGATTTTATTGTATATTTCGAGTGTCAATTGATTTAATTCCCCTATTTGTTGTAGAGGCAGGTTGTCTTTATATACATTTAGCTTACCAATCAAAGAATTATATGCCTCAACATACTTAATGTTAGTTAATATCTTTTTCTTTTCTGCCTCAGCTTCTTGAATAAGCTTCTTATTATGAGTCTCAAATTGTTTAATATACTGTTCGTATCGCTCGATAGTCTCTACTAACATTTTTTCTTTCGCTTTTAATCCATTTATTTCAATAAGATGTTGATTAACAAGATCGCTTTCCTTTTGCAAAATTTTCTTTTGTAAATTTTGTTTCTGTACATAGTCATTATATTTCTTAACTGCTTCGTCTAATAAAAGTTGTGTTTGTTTTTCTCCTAAATAAGCTTTAATAATTTCATCTGTCTTTCCTCTTAACGAACGATAATCAATTAATTTTTTAGGAAATTCAAGTCTAGAGGCGGCTTCAACTCGTCTTGTAATATGCATCTGAAAAGAATTGCATTTCTCTTCAATTTGAGCAAGAAGTTTTTTTCTTTGACCCTGTAAAACAGTAATGTTATTCAATTCTGTAATTCTTTTTTTTGCATTCTCATAAGGGTGTTTTGTTGTATTTTTAATAGGTGTTTCGCAAACAGGACATCGATCTTGAGAAAAACGCTCAAGATTAACCGTTGCTTTAAATAATTCTAAAAAGTTGATTTCATCACTTTTCTTTATGAATTCTGTATCCATTTTTATTACTTGTGATAAAAGTTCGCGAATATCAGTAATATATTTTTCTAATGTTGTTGCATTATATACATCTATTTGAGTCAATAAAGGTTGAGATGATTTTTTGTTTATGTCTTGTGCTTTGGCCTTAAGTTTTTCTTCGGTTTCATCAATTGTCTTGGCTAAATGGATCTTTTCTACTAT
>JBDRMR010000026.1:0-8178 GCA_043812035.1 Candidatus Omnitrophota bacterium | reverse complement strand
TACTCGCCCGGCTTTTTCTCCGACAAAATTTTTGTTCCCTTACCCACTACTTTATACAGAATCTCTATGCTGTCTGCCTTGGGGTTTTTTCTTTTTATGTCAAGCGTCGACTGTGAACCGTTAACTACCCTATGAATACTGAACGGCCGCCTCAAGAGAGGCTTATAGCTATCCGAAAGGCGCAGCATTACAAACTGACCCGGTTGCGCCAAAGAAACTATTTGAGGACACTTCAATGTAAGCTTAAAATAGCCGCCCTTAATCTTATCGCTCGAAATAATCCTAACTTGTTGTTGAAATATGTTCTTTTTCATAAAGCAGCAGAAAGGTAACGGAAAAGCAGACAACAATCACGAAGAGTTCCAAGAATTCTTTGGTTAACTCCTGGTAGCCGAACAATTGCACATCTTCCCATATCTCAATCGCCATTATTCCGGCTATTACCCCGATTAAAGAAAAAATCTCCTTCTTTAGCCCGAACCGTTTAATAAATACGTATTTCTTTAGATTTGCCGTGAGCAAGCGCCGGATGTCGGGAAAGTATTTTGGCGTCGAGGCAAAATAATTCGCGTATTCGTCGCCAAAGCGCCGGTATAGGCTATTTTCCTCTTTGCGGACTTGGGGAATATATATCAGTAAAAAAATAATTAAAAATAAAAAGAAAACCCACAATTTAAAAAGAACCAGGGTAATTCCCAAGCCAATCAAAAGCGTCCCAAAATACATCGGGTGCCTTATCAGGCCGTAAGTCCCGTCGGTTATCAGGACATTGCCGCGGGGCGACATCTCTGCCTTGTAACCCCTTGCCGCTATGCGGAACAGAAAACCGAATAGAACTACGGCTATTCCTATCGCATCAAAAACTTCATCGGGGCCTTCGTGATGCCAGTGGGGATAAAAAAATTTAGATAATAAAATAAACGTAGCTACCGACAGGAAAATAAGAAAACCGTGAATTCTTATGCGCCTCTTCACTTTATTTTTGACACTTGGGGCAAAAATACGTGCCTCTTCCCCCCAGGGCAATTCTCTTTATCGGCGTCTTGCATACAAAGCAGGGCTCCCCTTGCCGGTCGTAGACCTTATGATGCTGAACATAATCTCCTGCCTTGCCGGATAACTGCACGTATTGGTCAACAGACGAACCTTTATATTTTATTGCCTCCTTTAAAACGGCATTTATCTCCTTAAAAAGCGCCTCTTTTTCTCCCGCCGCTAAAGCGGAAGCCCGCCTCTGGGGATGAATACCGGCTCTAAATAAAGCCTCTGCAGCGTAGAGATTCCCTACGCCTGCAATAAAAGTCTGGTCCATTAATAAAGGCTTTATTTGGGTATTTTTATCGGCGAGCATCCGTTTAAATTTATCTACATTCAAGTCAAACGGCTCCGGACCCAATTCTTTAACAAACCCTAAAGATGTCCAGTCATTAACCAGTCGCAGCTCGCCCAGGAGGCGCCTATCGTTAAAATCCAGCCATTTATTATCCGATAATTTAAAGCTTACCCTGCTCTGCCGGGCGTCTCCGGGATATATAAGCTGTCCGGTCATTTTAAGATGTATGGTTAGAGATTTACCCGAGGACAGCTCTAGAATCAGAAGCTTGCCCTTGCGCAAAACTTTTTTTATCGTAGCGTTTCTTACGCCTTTTAAAAAAACTTCCTTCTTTGGCTCCTTAATAACCTTGGGATTGTTTATAACCACTTCGGTGATTTTTTTATCCAAAACCGCCTTTTCTAACTCGCGCTTTATTGTTTCTACTTCCGGAAGTTCTGGCATCTTCCTTCTCCCCCTAATCCCTAACTACTCACTACTACCCGCTACTTTAACCCACACCTGCCTTGTCCGCGGACCGTCGCCCTCTGCTATTTATAGCTATCCTTTCCATTTTTTAATCTTGCGCCGCCCGTTTATAATAATCCTGCAGTGCTTTTACCTTTATCTCTTTCTTAATGAACGCCTCCATCCCCGCAGCCAGGGCCTGAGCCGCCGCTATCGTGGTAGTGTAAGGTATGTTATAAAGAATGACCTGGGAGCGAATCTTTATTTCATCAACCCTGGGAATTCTTCCGGAAGGAGTATTGATTACCAGCTGAATCTTGCCGTCCTTCATTAGGTCCAAAACATTCGGCCTGCCCTCGGCAAGCTTCGGCAAGGACCTTGCTTTGATGCCGTTTTTATTTAATACTCCCGCCGTACCCGATGTAGCATACAAACGGAATCCTAAATCAGCGAGTTTCATGGCAACGGGGATAATCTTTTCTTTGTCCCGGTCGCAGACAGAAACAAACACGCTCCCTTTCTTGGGAAGATTAGCTCCCGCGGCAATCTGGCTCTTAATATAGGCCCGGCTGGTATCCGTGTCAATTCCCATCACCTCTCCGGTGGATTTCATCTCGGGGCCTAAAATGATATCCACTCCGGGGAAGCGATTAAAAGGAAAAACGGATTCTTTTACGCAAACATGTCTGGGTATTATTTCCTTGGTAAACCCGAGTTTCTTGAGAGTCTGCCCCAACATTACCTTGGTGGCTAATTTTGCCAGAGGGACGCCGATAGCCTTGGAGATAAACGGTACTGTGCGCGAGGCCCGGGGATTAACCTCTAAAACATAAACAGAACTGTCTTTGACGGCGTATTGCACATTCATCAATCCCACAACCCCCAACTCTTTAGCCATCTTGTAGCCATCGCTACGGATTTTATTAAGAATCGCTTTGGACAGGCTATGGGCCGGCAGGACCATTGCCGAGTCTCCCGAATGAACCCCTGCCTGTTCAATGTGTTCCATAATCCCCCCGATTACAAAGTCTTTGCCGTCTCCAATCAAATCCACATCCACCTCGATTGCATCCTCTAAAAATTTATCGATAAGCACGGGGTGCTCTCCGGAAACCTCGGTTGCCTGCTCAATGTATCTCTCCAGGGTCTGCTCGTCATAAACAATTTCCATTGCCCGGCCGCCCAGAACATAAGAAGGCCGCACCAAAACCGGATACCCGATTCTGCGGGCAATCTCTTCGGCCTGCTTAAAATCAAAGGCTGTGCCGTTCGGCGCCTGGCGCAAGTCTAACTTATGCAGCATTTGCTTAAAGCGCGCTCTATCCTCGGCTATATCGATGTTTTCGGGGTCTGTTCCGAGGATGTGGACGCCTGCGTCACGCAGAGGTATGGCAAGATTAAGCGGAGTCTGCCCTCCAAACTGCACGATTATACCGATAGGCTTCTCCCGGTCAATAATGTTTAAAACATCCTCCCTGGTTAAAGGCTCAAAATACAGCCGGTCAGAGGTATCGTAATCGGTTGATACGGTCTCGGGATTGCAGTTGACCATTATGCTTTCTATCCCCTCTTCCCGAAGAGCATAGGCAGCGTGACAGCAACAATAATCGAATTCTATTCCCTGTCCGATGCGATTCGGGCCTCCGCCCAGAATAACTACCTTTTTCTTTTTGCTTAACCGTATCTCCTCTTCGGATTCGTAAGTAGAATAAAAATACGGCTTCTGCGCCGAAACCTCCCCGGCACAAGTGTCTACCAGTTTATATACGGGCAGGGTCTTCGATGCCTTTCTTAAGCGGCGCACTTTATCTTCGCCGGAGCCGAGAAGATAAGCAAGCTGCCTGTCGGAAAAGCCGTTCTCCTTCGCCTTTCTTAACAGCTCCTGCGGCAGGCGGTTTTTCTTGCCGGCGGATTTAATTTTCTCCTCCATCTCTACAATCCTCCTCATATTATCCAAAAACCAAGGGTCGATAAAGGAGAGTTTGTAAATCTCCTCTATGCTTAAACCGGCCTTGATGGCATAGCGAATATAAAACAGCCGCTCGTCGTTGGGAATACGCAATCTGTCCTTTATCTGAGCCAGCAGGCCGTTGCTGGGGGTCTTGAGCATTTCATCGGAAATCTTATCCTTGCCGTCGGCGCCCAGACCAAACCGGCCGATTTCCGTAGAGCGTATTCCTTTTTGCAAGGCTTCGTTAAAATTCCTGCCTATGGACATTGCCTCGCCCACCGCTTTCATCGAGGTATTAATAACGCGCGGCGTTGCGGGAAACTTCTCAAAGGTAAACCGGCAAATTTTAAATACGCAGTAATCGACGGTCGGTTCGAAAAACGATGCGGTCTTGCCGGTGATTTGATTCATAACTTCCGGCAAGGTTAAGCCGACGGCTAATTTCGTTGCCACCCTGGCTATAGGAAAACCGGTAGCCTTTGAGGCTAAGGCAGAGCTGCGCGACAACCTGGGATTAACCTCGATAATAACAATCCTTCCGTTTCCCGGATGCTGGGCAAATTGAATATTTGCCCCCCCGCCGGTTACGCCGATTTTGGTAATAATCCTGTGGCAGAGGTTTACAAAATTCGTATATTCCTCGGAGGTCAAGGTCTGAGCGGGCGCTACCACAATGCTATCGCCGGTATGCACTCCCATAGGGTCAACGTTCTCCATTGAGGTAACAATGATAACATTACCTACGCGGTCGCGCATTACTTCAAATTCAATCTCTTTCCAGCCCAAAACCGATTGCTCAACCAAAACCTGGTGAACCGGGCTGGTCTCCAGTCCTTTCTCCAGGAATTTCTCCAGCTCTTCTTTATTGTAAGCCGTAGAGCCGCCGCTTCCTCCCAGGCAATAAGCAGGCCTCAGGATTAACGGAAAGCCGATTCCCAAACCGATACGCATCCCTTCTTGCAAGCCGCGGGCAATTCCGCTTTTAGGGACGTCTACGCCGATTTCCTGCATTGCTTTTTTAAACAGCTCTCTATCTTCTGCCCGGGCAATAGCGTCAACGGGCGCGCCGATTGACTCGACTCCGTATTTCTTCAAAATCCCCGCTTTCATTAAAAAGAACGCCAGGTTCAATCCTGTCTGCCCCCCCAAAGTCGGCAAGATTGCGTCGGGCCGCTCCTTTTTTATAATCCTGGTAACGCAATCCACGGTCAGCGGCTCAATATATGTCCGGTCGGCCATTTGCGGGTCGGTCATGATTGTAGCGGGATTTGAATTCACCAGAATCGTATAATACCCTTCTTCTTTAAGCGCCTTGCATGCCTGAGACCCTGAATAATCAAACTCACATGCCTGGCCGATGATAATCGGTCCCGAACCAATCATTAAAACTCTTTTTATGTCCTTTCGTTTTGGCATAAATTCCTGCCTTTCACTCAAAAACGCAAGTATTAAATTAGCTCAACCGGCATCTTATAAATCTGTCAATCACAGGGTGCATTTGGCCGCATCCCGGACTTAGCGGATAATACTGAACCCCCAAGATTTTTAACTTTCTACTTTCAAACTCCTCGACACTGTTGTCGTTTAAATTAAAGGCGGTGATTTTTATGTCTTTGTGCCTGTTCAAGGATTTCGCGTCAATTATGCGCGAATGGCTCTGAACGGTTATACTGCCGCACAATGAACCGGCCGGCTTTATCGGGTAATTTAAGCCGTGGTGGCCGATATGCATCTTCTTTATTTTTGCGCCTAAGCTTAAAGCCAAAACCTGCGCTCCGGTTGAAATGCCTAAAATGGGCGCCTTTCCCAATAACGCCTTAACGGTTGAGGCGACAAGGCTTAACCCGCTACTATGTTCCGGGCCGTTGGAAATAATCAGCGCTTTGGGTTTTAATTTTAAAATATCGGCTGAATCGGTATTAAACGGAACCAGGGCAACGTTTAGTCTTAAATTCTCGAGTTGCCTTAAAATATTACGGCTAATCCCCAAATCAACAACCACAATTTTCGGCCCGGTTTTTTTGCCTGAATATTTAATCTCTTTTACCGAGGTCTTCTCAAGCCAATTCCGGCGCATTACATCTTCCCTGTTATCCTTGATATATTTTAATAACCGCTTGGGAGCAAAAATTGAACTCGAGACAACGCCGAGCATTTCTCCTTCTTGCCTTAAATGCACAGCTAAGGTGCGCGTATCAATGCCATAGACAATGGGTAATTTATGTCTTTTTGCCCATTTATCCAGGCTTTCTTCTGCCTGCCAGTTAGAAAAAACAGCTGATTTTTCTTTAATAATTAATGCGCAAGGCCATGCCCTGTCTGATTCATTAAATTTCGCCGCCACTCCGTAATTACCGATTAGAGGATAGGTCAGCACAAGTATCCTGCCCGCGTTTGCGGTATCGGTAATTGCCTCCTGGTATCCGACTACGCGGGTATCAAAATTAACCTTTCCGATTTTTGTGGAGACGGCCGAATTTGTTTCTCCTGTAAAACTACGGCCATTCTCAAGCATTAATATTGCCTTCATTTCGCTTGCTCCTGTCGGTTTATTCTTGATTAAGAATCAAAAATCCTTTTAATCTCCTTTATCGCTTTTTCAAGCGTCTCCGCTTTAATTACACCCCGTATATCCCAGGACCCTAAACTGATTACGGGTATCTCGAATTGCAAACAATATGCGATCTCAGAAAGCGTTCCGGCTTCACCGGGCAGTGCCACAACCGCATCTGCGCTCTTAACCACCAGCACATTTCTGGCTAAACCTAATCCCGTGGGGATTGCTATGTCAACATATTCGTTGGCCTCATCTTTGTCGTAACCCGGTATAATACCGATAGTTAAACCTCCTTCGGACTTGAAACCCTTACACACCGCTTTCATTGTTCCACCTAAACCACCTGTTACTAAAATATCTACCACTTTTGCTAAATTTTTACCTAAATTTTGGGCTAATTGCTCCACTTTTTTAGAGCAACTACGTCCCCCTATAACACTTACTATCTTTTTTCTCATATACTGTCAGCTGTGAACTAAACTGCGCCTGGCAGGAATTGAACCTGCACATATGGCTCCGGAGGCCACTGCGCTATCCGTTACGCTACAGGCGCACATTCGACTTCGCTCAGTGCGCCTGTCCTGAGCATAGTCGAAGGACAGGCGCGTCGCTTGCTAAGGTTAAAGTTTGGTGCCGTCCCAGGGGCAAAATTTATAGGCTCCGCTTAACTTCTCTCCGCAAGTCGGGCATAGCTTTGCAGGAAGAAGCGAGCCCAGAGGCAGGCGCCATTTAAACTCCTTGCTTCCTAACTTAACCAATAAACTCCCTTCCCTGCCGGCCTCAGCTATCCGCTGACCCCTGTTATTCCTATCCGGAAAAAGAAAAAAATGCATATTCTGACCCATTGGCCCAAGCATGTTGGCAAAAACAGGCTTCATCATAGAAAGAAAATTCTTTGTGTCAAAATCGACCTCTTCTTCGTTAATTGGAGGATAAGAAACGCCTTCGGCATCCTTAATCGAAATCCCGGCTTTTATAGCCTCTTTGGAATCGTATGTAATCCCTCCAAACGGCCCCATCTTGCCGTCGACAACAAGAAGAACCGTATAGGGGCGCAGAACCTTCAGGACCTCCCCGGCTTGAGCGTTACTGGTTTTAGGGTCCTGGGAAAAACTGGTTTCCCAGTATTCATTCGGAATCCACCACACAAAAGTTATTTCCTCTGCCCTTTGAGACATCTTTTGAGTTTCCTGAGTCAAGGCATTAATATCCACCTTGGTTAAATCGTTTATGCCCTGAGCCGAGCATACGTCCGCCCACCCAAACAAAACAGCCATCGCAAGAGTAGCCGCCCGTATCGAATTCCTGCCTTTGCCAGTCAAAGAGTCTCTCATGCCGCCTCCTTTTAAAATAAACTCAATTGCTCTTCGCCGCCCTTTGCCTGTTTCTCTTCGTCGCTAAAAGTAGAAATCTTCCCGTATTCGCCGTCAAATCCGGGTTGGACAATAACCTGGCCTTTCCGCGCCCGCAATACACCTTCGGCGATACGCTTTGGCAAATTCTTTAACAAATCCTCAGCTTTAGCTCCGAGCAAAATCTCGAATTCCGAGCCGAACTTCGATATGGCCATCCGGTACTCGCCCTCAACTGCCTTGCTACCCTTGGTCATCCCCTTTGCCTCGGCAATTATCTCGTCCAGCGGAATAAGATTTTTATAAGGGATGGTGCCCTCCGGCGCATAACCCTCAGGCCTGTCAGCCAACTGCTCAACTCTGTTCATTACGCCCACTGTTACCGGCTTTCCGCATTTGGGGCACCTGCCCTTATGCTCTCTTGTTTCTTCAGGCGAAAACCTCACCCCGCAAAGCCTGTGCCCGTCAAAATGGTATTTGCCCTCCTCGGGGAAAAACTCTACGGTATATAAAAATTTACTTTTGTCTTTTTTCTTTA
>JBDRMR010000025.1:0-5779 GCA_043812035.1 Candidatus Omnitrophota bacterium | reverse complement strand
GAAATTGACAAGGCTTCTTGCTGGTCTGGATGCCAAAGTTAACCTTATTCCCGCCAGCCCGTTCAGGAATGAATTCCCTCCGCCTGACAAATCGGATATGCTTATATTCAGGGGTATCCTGCTTAAGGCGGGTATTCCTTCAACGATCAGGCGGCCCAGGGGCGCGGATATCCAGGCCGCTTGCGGACAATTGAGGTTAACTAATTTATGGTGTAGGAAAGTATAAAACACTTTCCTAACCACTGAAAATCGCACTTTAAGGTTATCGCCGAAGGCGATTTTCTTGAGCGCAGATTTACGACTTTACGACAGGGAGAAGGCTATGAAGAAGATTTTGCTTATCAGTTTCGAATATCCTACGGGTAAATCCTATTGCGGAGGCGTGGGGCAGATTGTCAAGCAGTGCAGAAACGCGCTGCTTGAGCTGGGCTGCGAGACCTACGTGCTCATAAGTTCGGAATTCCGGAAGAAGCATCCGGTCAAACTGCTTTTGCCCGACGGCTCTCTGAAGCGCTATCCTGATTTTTGGGCCTTCCAGAAGCACTATGATTGGCATAAGTTTAATTGCATTATTCAGCATTTTGTAAACTGGACTAAAGAACTGAGCAAGCTCAAGAATCACCGGGGCGCAAGGCCCAGAATTTTATATCACTTCCACAGTATTCTAAGGAGAGAAAAGGATTCGGGATTCAAGACCCTCAATCAATTTCTCCTGAACCAGGAAAAGATGATTGAGGTTGCCGAAAGAATCATCTGTCCCTCCCGGTATGAATACGACAATTTCATAAGATATTTCCCCTATTTTTCCGAAAAGGCAACTTTGATAGAAAACACGTTGGAACTTTTCCCCAGACAGGAGGAGGAAATCCGGAATATCAAAAGCAGGCACGGGATTAAAGATAACGATATAGTCTCGGTGTACGTGGGCAGGCTGGAAAGAATAAAAGGCGCCGACATAATTATTAAAAACGCGCCCAGGGTGCTGAAGAGACACAAGAACCTGAAAATTTTTATAATCGGAAAGACGCTGGAGAGAAATCTTTATAAGAGACTGTCAAGGGTTCAGAAAAGATTCTCCCGCCGGGTTTTTTATTTAAAATACCTGAATAAAAGATTGCTGTTCCAGTATTATTATCTGAGCCATATTTATGTAAATACCTCTTTAAGTGAATCCTTTTCGCTAACCACCCACGAGAGCGCCTTTTGCAATAATGCCCTTTTGCTTAATTCACTTCCGGTATTCGATAAATTTAAAGGCGCGGCAATGTTCTTTTCGAATCACCGGGACAGCGGCAACGATTTTGTTTCCAAATACAGAAAATTGATTCGGGACAGGCAGCTCAGGAACAGGCTTTCCGGGAAATCGGCAAAGATAGCAAAGGATTTTCTGGCAAAAAACAGGCTAAAGGAGGATTTTGCCAGACTGTTTAAGATTTTTTAAATTCTGTTGTTTGAAAATGTATTTAAAATGTGGTATACTTCTATATTAGATATGGCAAAAGGCGGATTTTTAGAAGTGTGAGACTAAGGCAATCCTTTTTAGATTGAGGATTGCCTTTTATTTTTGGTATAGGAAAGTATAGAATACTTTCCTAACCACTGAAAATCGTAGTGAAGTTATCGCGAAGCGATTTTCTTGTGGGGAGAAATGGAAGAGAAAACCAAAGAGCAGCTTCTTGAGGAACTGAATTCCTTGAGGTCCAAATTAAGCGGGTTGGAAAAGTCCGAATCCGAGAGAAAGAGGACGGAGGAAGACATCTCCTGGCAGAACGCGGTGCTGGACGCAATCAATAAGATATTCGAGGAGGCGCTGGTACGCGAAACCGAAAAGGACGTTGCCGAGGTATGCCTCTCCGTAGCCGAGAAGCTGACCGGCAGCAAGTTCGGCTTTATAGGCGAGATAAATGAAGCGGGCCGCTTTGACACTATGGCAATGAGCGACCCCGGCTGGGAGGCCTGCAAGATACCCAAGACTAATGCGGTCAGGATGATTACAAACATGGAAATCCGGGGTATCTGGGGCAAGGTAATCAAGGAAGAGAAATCCGTGATTGTTAATGACCCTGCCTCCGAACCCTGCAGCGTCGGCACTCCCGAAGGGCACCCTAAGATAACCGCTTTCCTGGGAGCCCCCCTGAAGCGCGGCGGCAAGGTTTTCGGTATGATTGGCTTAGCCAACAAAGAAGGAGGCTATAACCCTCTTGACCGGGAGTCGGTGGAAGCGTTATCCTTAGCGTTCGTGGAGGCATTGATGCGCAAGCGCATAGAGGTAGCCCTGCGGCAGAGCCGGTCCGATTACTCCACCCTGCTTAAGAACATTCCCCAGAAAATATTTTATAAGGATTTAAATTCGGTTTATGTGTTATGTAACGGCGCTTATGCGCGGGATTTGCATATCGAGCCCGGCGGAATCAAGGGGAAGACCGATTATGATTTTTATCCTAAGGAATTGGCCGAAAAATATATTAACGACGATAAGAGGATTATGCAGAGCGGGGAGGCGGAGGACATAGAAGAGAAATACATCGTAAACGGACAGGATGCTTTCGTGCGCACGTTTAAAGCGCCCCTGAGAGACGGGAATAACAATACTATCGGGATTTTCGGCGTATTCTGGGATATTACCGGGCGGAAAAAATCCGAAGCGATATTGGTTCAGGAAAGGGACAAGGCGCAGAATTATCTGGACATAGCCGGAACTATGATTGTGGCAATTGATAACAGGGGAGAGGTCACGCTTATAAACAGGAAGGGCTGTCAGATCCTGGGATATAAGGAAGAAGAGATTATAGGCAAAGACTGGTTCGATAATTTTCTCCCGCGCAGAGTCAGAAAGCAAATAAAAGCCGTGTCCGCGAAACTCTTAGCAGGAGAGGTGGAGCCGGTTGAATACTACGAGAATCCGGTTTTGACCAAATCCGGCGAAGAAAGAATTATAGCCTGGCACAACGCGGCGCTAAGGGACGAGGCGGGCAATGTCGTCGGGCACCTCAGCTCGGGAGCGGATATTACTCCGCGTAAGAAGATAGAGGAGCAATTGCGGATATTAAACAGGGAGCTCCTGAGGTCAAACAAGAGGCTGAAGCAAATTGCCCTGAGGGACATTCACACCGGGCTTTACAATCACCGCTACCTGGCGGAGGTTATAGAAGCGGAATTTTACCGCTCCAAAAGATACGGCCATCCGTTTTCGGTGATAATGCTGGACATCGACTACTTCAAGTCCATAAACGACGTTTACGGCCACCAGTTCGGCGATTTGGTGCTTAAGCAGTTTGCCAGGTTCCTGAAAAAAATAGTGAGGAGATATGATGTGGTTGTCCGCTTCGGAGGGGAAGAATTCGTAATTGTTTCTTCCGGGATAGACAAGACGGGCGCCTTGCTCCTGGCCCAGCGGCTTTTAGACGCCATCTCTCTTTTTAATTTCGGGAACAAAAAACACGCCGTAAAGCTGAAATTGAGCGCGGGGGTTACCTCCAGCCCCGAGGACAAGACGGTTAAGGCGATGGACTTAATCGAGCTCGCAGAACAGATTATAGACAAGGTTAAGGAACACGGAGGCGACCGCGTTTATTCGGTAGGGGATATAAAGAAGAAGGGGGCCGGCTTAAACAATAAAAAAGAGCCCGCGGACATCAAATTTTTAAAAGAGAGGATAGAGAAACTTACCAAAAAGTCGAATCAGAATTTAATCGAGGCGGTTTTTGCCTTTGCCAAGACCATCAAGTTAAAGGACCGTTATACCGGAGACCACACCGAGAGGATAGTCTATTACGCGACGGAAATCGCCCGCGCTTTAGGCCTGCCCACACAGGAAATAGAGCTGGTTAAGCAGGCTTCCATATTGCACGATTTAGGCAAAATCGGAATAAGCGACGAGATTTTGCTTAAGCCCGCGCGGCTTACAAAGAAGGAATTCGAAGAAATTAAAAAGCATCCGCAGATAGGCGTGGACATTATAAGGCCGATTCAATTCCTGCACAGCATAATTCCCCTGATACTTTATCATCACGAGAGATGGGACGGCAACGGCTACCCCAAAGGCTTAAAAGGCGACGAGATTCCCGTGGGAGCGCGGATTGTGGCAATCGCGGACGTATATCAGGCGTTGATTTCGGACCGCCCTTACCGGCCGGCGTTTAACCAGCAGGAAGCCGTAAAGATAATTAAGGAAGGCGCCGGCACTCAATTCGACCTCAGGATTGTGAATGTGTTTTTGAAGGTCCTGCAGCGCGGAAAAAGCCGCAAATTTTAGACCCGCCTTTTGATCTCTCCGCAGATTTCTCTTTACAGGCTCAGCCAATAATAGTAATATAAATTGAAAGACCAGAGGGAGCCAGGGTAAAATAATAACCGAGGAGGTCCCAAGATGGCTGATAAGAAGGTAATTAACACGCTGGTTATAGAGGATGACCCTTTTTCCGTTGCTGTTCTGGAGCACTACGGCGCAAGGTTAAAAGATTTTAAATTAAATATTAACCACACGGTTACGCTTGAGGAATCTTTGAGTTTTCTGGATAAGCAGCCGCAAGTTGAGCTAATCTTTCTGGATTACCGGATCCACAGCAAGCTCACCGGGCTTGAGATTCTCCAGCATATAAGGGCAAAGGGCGTCAAGGTTCCCGTTATTGTCGTTACCGGAAGCGGGAATGAGGAAGTTGCCGTATCGATGATAAAGGCGGGAGCGAGCGATTATCTGGTAAAAGGGCATTTAAGCGAAGAGGTCCTGGAGCTGTCCATAAGGAGAGCTCTGGAACAGCAGAAAATATTCAAGCACGTTTTAGAACAGGATACCGTGCTTAAGGATATGGCTATAAAAACGTCTTTGAACGGGGTGTGCACACTGGATTTGGACGGACGCATCAACTATACCAACCCCTCTTTTAATACTATGTGGGGGTATGACCGCGAAGATGATGTGCGAGGCAGATTCATAAAGGAATTCTTTGCCGAACCTAAAGAATGGGAAAGAGTGTATGACGCTCTGGAGACGAAGAGAAGCTGGTTGGGAGAAATCATCGGGAGGAAGAAGGACGGTTTACAATTTTACCTCCAGACGCTGTTTTCCATGATAGAATTCAGAGATAAGGAGCCCCACCAGATAATGGCTTCTTTTATAGATATCACGAAAGTGAAGGACTCCGAGAAGAAAAGAGAGGCCCTTTACAGGGGCATAATGGAGGTATTTGCGCTGAGGGCGGAGGAAGTAGGGAACGTAGAGACCGCAGGCCACATTCACAGGATAGCCGCTTATACGAAATTTATTGCCGAGAGGCTGAGGGAACTTGAGCTTTTTATGGAATACATAGACGATAAATACATCAGCGATATAAGTTACGCCAGTATGCTCCACGACGTGGGAAAGTGGAGGACCCCCAACGAGATTCTGCTCAAGCCTTCGGAGCTGACCGAAGCCGAGTGGGAAATAATAAAGCAGCATCCTAAACTGGGCGTTCAGATGCTTATGCCCCTTTTAAAAGAAAAGGGAAGCAATCAATATCTCAAGCTGGTAGAGAGCATAGTGATGCACCATCACGAGAAATGGAGCGGGCTGGGTTATCCCGAAGGCTTAAGAGGGGAAGAGATACCGCTTTCGGCGAGGATTGTCGCTTTGGCGGACGTATACGACGCTTTGACCTCGGACCGTTCGTACAGAAAAGCCCTCACGCACGAAGAAGCGGTTGTGGTAATGAAAAACGAGCAGGAAAGTTTTGACCCCCGGATATGGGATATATTCATTAATAACCAAGGGGAGTTCAAGCATATTAAAGACCAGATA
>JBDRMR010000024.1:0-37280 GCA_043812035.1 Candidatus Omnitrophota bacterium | reverse complement strand
GGATGAGGAAACATAAACGCGAAAATCCCTTTTTTGAATACTTCAACCGGGTTTTAGATATTGCTCATCAATATGATATTACTTTAAGTTTGGGCGATGGTTTAAGACCAGGCTCTATATTTGATGCAAATGATGTGGCTCAAGAATCTGAACTTATCACATTAGGAGAATTGGCTAAATTCGCCCGGAGGGCATCTGTGCAGGTAATCATTGAAGGCCCTGGGCATGTGCGCTTGGACAAGATAAAAGAGAATGTATTATTAGAGAAAAGAATCTGTCGAGGCGCACCCTTTTATGTGTTAGGGCCATTGGTTACTGATATTGCCAGCGGTTATGACCATATCGCCTCTGCTATTGGAGGTGCAATTGCTGCTAGTTTCGGAGCAGATTTCTTGTGCTTTGTGACTCCCTCAGAACACTTGGGGCTTCCGGAGGTTTTGGATGTAAAAGAGGGAGTAATTGCCTCGCGTATTGCTGCGCATAGCGGTGATTTGGTAAAAGGCATAAGGTCTGCGCTGGACTGGGATAGAGATATGTCAACTGCCCGGGGTGTGCGGAATTGGAAAAAACAAATTAGATTATCTTTAGATCCGGAAAAGTCAAAGCACTATTATGGCAGGAGAAAATTGCAGCTTAATGATGTCTGTTCAATGTGCGGAGAATATTGCGCTATAAAATTAAGCGAGGCTTCCTTGCGGGTGTAATTCAACGGCAGAATGACAGCTTCCCAAGCTGTTTATGGCGGTTCGATTCCGCTCACCCGCTGAATAGTAGTCAGTAGGTAGCAGGTAGGGGTTAGGGCGAAATGAATAAAGCTGATTTTTTCGGAAGAAAGAATTGTCTGGAAATTTTGGAGAAGCGGGTTGAAGCCTTAAAAGAGGGTTACCGGCAGAATATCGCAATTATCGGCGATAAAGATATCGGAAAGACCTCGATTATCCTGAATTTTTTGAATAACTTCAGCGACCCTTTAATCCTGCCTCTGTATCTGGAGTTGAGACCTGAATTCTCCCGCGAGCAGTTCGTCCGCAAATTTATCGGGGTTATGCTGTACAACTTTTTGGAAAACAGCAATATCGCCAGAAACGAAGACCTCGATTACCTGATTTCCAAAGCCAATTCTTTTATTCCCAAGACAACCGATGCAATCAAGGAGATTTTAAATTCCTTAAAAAGAAAAGGCAAAGGCAGAGAAAACACATTCGTGCAATTGCTGACGCTTTGCGATATCTTGAGTTCCGAGACCCAAAAGCGCTGCGTAATCATTTTCGACGAATTTCACCATCTCGGCTCGGTCGGGATAAACCGTATTTATAAACAATTCTCCAAAATGTTAATGATACAGAAGGACGTGTTGTATGTAATTCTGAGCTCGGCTAAATTCATGGCAAAAAGAATACTCTCTTCCCACTTAGCCCTGCTTTTTGGAAATTTTGAAGTAATCAAAATCCAGCCGTTCGATTTGAAGACAACCGAAGAATTCCTGGCAAACAGAGTCGGCCATTTGCAAATACAGGGCTGCCTTATAGATTTTTTGATTCATTTTACCGGAGGATTTCCTTTGTACCTTAAGATTCTCGCTAATTCCCTGTCCAGCGCGACAGAGCCGATTAACAAGGAAAAGCTGGCCCAGATTATTCAGGACTTAATGTTCGTGGAGGCGGGGATATTGAATCAGCGATTCAATAATTACCTAAGCCTGCTGCAAAATTTCAAAGCTGCGGCGGATTACCAGACTTCTTTACATCTCATTGCCGCAGGCGCAAACCGGGTGAAGGATATCGCGGCGAAATTGCACAGGCCGAAGGCCAAGATTATGTCTCGCCTGAATATTCTCCTGGAATACGATATCATTACTAAGTCCGGAGACTTCTTCCTGATTAACGACCGCGTGTTCGGCTTCTGGTTAAAATTTGTGCATAAGGAGAAAACCGCTTCGTTAACTTTCGATACGGAAGAACAAAAGAGAAATTTCCGCACGATGATAGAAGATAAAATCGACCAATTCATTTCAGCGAATCAGAAGTCAGTTTTAGAGAGGACAATGGAACTGCTGCTGCATTTCGAAAATGCGTCTATTCAGCTGGGGACGAAGAGAATACGCCTGGCCCATTTTCAAGAGGTTAAAACTCTAAACTTTACCCGCTGCAGATTAAACGAAGGCCTGCTCGGACGCTCAAAACAATCACTTTGGATTATGGCTATAAAGCCCGGGGACTTAACCGAGGAAGATATCGTGGATTTTTCCAAGCAATGTCATAGACTCCGATACGCCAAGCCCCAGAAGAAAATAATCATTACTAACTCCGACATCGATACTACCGTGCGGCTTAAGGCGATGGAAGAAAAAATTCTGACCTGGAATTTAGACGACTTAAACCTTATCCTGGATTTATACAACGAACCCTGGGTGGTGCCGCAGAGATGAAAATCGGGGTAATAAGCGATACCCATATTCCGATACAAGCCAAAGAGATACCCGCAAATGTCTTGCAATCGCTCAAAGGAATAGACATGCTCATTCATGCCGGCGATTTAGTCAAACTGAGCGTCCTGGAAACCCTTAAATCAATCTGCCCTAACCTGAAGGCAGTTCGCGGAAATATGGACGCATCCGAAGTTATAAATACTCTTCCCGAAAAGGAGATAATCAACGCGGGCAAATACAGAATCGGCCTGACTCACGGCCACGGCTCTCCGGCCTCCCTAATTAATACGGTGAGCAAGATGTTTGAAAACGATAAAGTAGATATAATAATATTCGGACATTCTCACTTTCCGGTTAATGAAAAGAGAGGCAAAGTCCTGTATTTTAACCCGGGCAGTTTAACCGATACCATATTTGCGCCTTTTAATTCTTACGGCTTCATCGAGATAAACGATGAAATAAAAGCCAAAATAATCAGGATTTAGTCATGAATAGAATTTGGGCTCCTTGGAGAATAGGGTATATAAAAAATGCCGGCAGGAAATCGTCCGGCTGCCTTTTTTGCCGGAGCCTAAAATCCAAAAGAAAGAATTACATTATTGCCAGAAATAAATACAGCTTCGCAATGTTAAATGTCTTCCCTTACAATAACGGCCATGTTATGATTTCTCCGAAAAGGCACGTGAAAAAATTGGAAGCTCTCAACGGTAAGGAAATCGCCGACGTATTCGGCATGCTGAAGCAAATTATTCGCTTATTAAACAGGGTCTTAAAACCCGCAGGGTTCAATATCGGGATAAATATAGGCAAATGCGGCGGCGCGGGCATCCCGGATCACCTGCACCTGCACGTCGTGCCGCGCTGGGAGGCAGATACGAATTTTATGCCGGTCTTATCGGACACCAAAGTAATCTCCCAGTCTTTAGACGATTTATATAACGAGCTCAAAAAAGAAATAAAGAGAGATGTTAAGCACAGCGCAAATTAGAGAATTCGAAGACAGGCTCTTGGCTCCTTATGCGATGAAAAGCTACCAGACGCGCGGCCGTGTTCACGACGAAGAGGAGCATCCTTACCGCGCTATTTACCAGCGCGACCGCGACCGGATTATACACAGCGCTGCTTTCAGAAAACTGGAATACAAAACCCAGGTCTTCGTTATTCACGAAGGAGATTCTTACCGCACTCGGCTTACGCATACTCTCGAAGTCGCACAGATAGCCCGCACCGTCGCCGCTGCGCTCAGATTAAACGTAGATTTAGCAGAGGCGATTGCCCTGGCTCATGACCTCGGCCATACCCCTTTCGGCCACGCAGGGGAAGAAATATTGAACGAGCTTATGCGATATGAGGGCGGCTTTAACCACAATTTTCAGAGCCTGCGGGTTGTGGACATTTTGGAAGAAAAATACCCCAATTTCCCCGGGTTAAATTTAAGCTGGGAGGTAAGAGAGGGCATAGCAAAACATTCCTCCAGCTTCGACCAATCGGTAAGGCTTAAGGAATTCAATCTCCGGGAACGCCCCACGATGGAAGCCCAGGTCGTAGATATGGCTGACGAAATTGCTTACGACAATCACGACCTTGACGATGGACTGACTTCGGGCATGTTGTTCGAAGAGGACTTGCTTAAAATCCCTCTCTGGAAGAGGATATCCGAAGATATAAACAAAAAATACCGAGCAATAGACGGCGGTAAGAAAATGTATCTAATTATCAAGTCTTTAATCAATATTCAGGTAACCGACCTTATTCGGCAAACCGAAGCCCAGCTAAAGAAATTTAAACCCGGCTCCTGGCAGGATATAAAAAAAATAAATAGCAGGATAGTAAACTTTAGCCGCAATATGCTCGCGGAAAGGAAGCCGATGCGGAAATTGCTCTTAGAAAAGCTTTACCGCCACTACCGCGTAGTCAGAATGTCTACCAAAGCCAAAAGATTCATTAAGGAACTGTTTTACACTTACATTAAAAATCCGGCGCAGTTGCCGGCCGGAGTACAGACAAGGATTAAGCTGAACGGCCTGCGGCGCTCGGTCTGCGATTACATCGCCGGGATGACCGACAGGTCAACGTTAGACGAGTATGAAAAACTCTTCGATCCCTATACAAAGGTATAAGCGCCTTTTCTCCTGCACTCATAGCCTTTACCGCCTGATGAATTCTACCTTTAATCTAAGAGATTTCGTATTGCGCTTGGCCAAACTCATCTGTCAGACTTTCGCAGTTCGGCATTGCTCGATTATATTGCTGGATATGACTAAAGAATTTGCCATTTTAAGATGCGCGCTTAGCGGAAAGAAAAAATTCATAACCGATAAAAAGACAAAAATTTCAAATAGGGCGGAAAAAAAGATTATCCGGACCTCTTCGGTGCTGCTTCAAAGAAATATGCTGGTCGCTCCTCTAATCGCCGATGATATCGTGGGAATTATACTTCTGCGGAAGAGAGACAAGAAGAAAAGTTTCTGCCTTTGGGAGCAAGAGATGCTCATAACCATCGGGCAGCAGGCAATATTCGGAATAAAAAATCTGCAACTTTACGAAGAGCAGCAAAAAATTATTCTCGGTTCCATAAAGTCACTGGTAACGCTATTGGACGTAAGAATCCCCCGGGGGTATACCCACTCCCATCATTTCTTTAATCTGGTCTGCGCTATCGGCGAACAAATGCATCTAAGCGAAAAACAAATAGAGAGCTTAAAATACGCCAGCCTGCTTCACGACGCAGGAAAGGTCGACATACCTATTGAAATACTCACTAAAACCGGTAAACTTACGCCTCATGAGTATAAAATAATCAGACGTCACCCCACCAGAGGCGTTGAAATCCTAAGGTCTTTACAGGTTCTCAAGCCCGCCATACCGATAATCCTGCACCATCATGAAAAGTACAACGGCACGGGTTACCCTTCCCGCCTTAAAAAAGGGCAGATTCCCATCGGCGCAAGGATTATGGCAGTAGCCGACGCCTTTGAAGCTATGGTTTACGGCCGCCCCTACCGCGAGAGGATGGATATTGCTTCTGCAATTAAGGAAATAAAAAAGAAGGTCGACACTCAATTCGACCCAAAAGTGGTTGAAGCATTTTTAAAGGCGATAAAGACAAAAAGAATAAAAAAATACTTGAAAAATTATAAACATTAAAGATATAATATAGACTTGATGCATAGGCAATTACAGTTAGAATTATTTGATACAGACCGGGATAAACCGAAGCTTTTTAAGGCGGATAAATATCGGCCGAATTTTTTCAGCGTAGTCAGAATCCACGAAAAAGCGATACTAATCGCCATAGGGATTATCGTATTTTCGCTGGTCTCTTTTTCCCTGGGCGTAGAAGAGGGAAAGAGACTGACTGAAAGGCGAACCGGGAACCGGGAAGAAAAAAATCTTTATGTTCAACCGTCCCAGGAAGAGAAGGCCGGGGAAGAAAAGGCCGATAAATCCGAAGGCGAAGCCGAGCCGGTAAAGAAAGAAAAAGGGCTTGAGTCAAAATATACCATTCAGGTTGCGACATTTAAGACGGAAACTTACGCGCAAAAAGAAGCGGAGAGGTTAAAAAAGAGAGGGCTGGAAGCTGTTATAGTACCGAGGGGTAATTTCGTATCTGTCTGTGTGGGGAATTTTTCAGAAAGACAAGAGGCCAATATATCCCTGAACCAGCTTAAGAAAACTTATAACGACTGTTTCGTTAGGAGGTTGTAATGTCGATACACCCGTCATTAAACACTTCTGAAAAAAATAAAAAGGTGCGCTCGGTGCTTAAGCGCACAGAAAGACTAAAAATCTTGATGGAAAAAGGCGAATGGGAAGAAGGAAAAAGCATCTTTGGACTCCCCAAAATAAAAACCGCGAGAATCAAGATTAAGAAAGAAAAAGCGGCTCCAGCCGCAGCCGCTCCTGCAGCCGGCTCAGCAGAAGTTGCCCCTGTTGCGAAAGAACTCCCAAAGCCAAAGGCCTAACCCTGCTGCTTATATTTAATGAACCCGCTAAGCATTATCATATCCTTTGTACCGTTTTTTATTCTCCTGCTTATAGCGATGACTACCCATGAGTTTGCTCACGGCTGGGTTGCTTATAAGCTGGGAGACTATACGGCAAAATCAATGGGCCGCCTGACTCTTAATCCCCTTGCCCACATAGACCCCTTTGGGACGGTTCTGCTTCCCATACTTATCTTCATTGCCAGCGGCGGCAGGTTTATTTTCGGCGCGGCTAAGCCCGTCCCCATTAATTACCTTGCCTTAAAAAATCCCAGAAAGGATATGATTTGGATCGGTTTAAGCGGCCCTGTGTCAAATATTCTGCTTGCAATTGCCGTCAGGATAATATGGTCGGTCTTCCCGATACCGTCTGCCCTGACCGCTGCTTTTGGCATGTTCATCTTTATCAACGTCCTTTTGGGAGTTTTTAACCTCGTTCCGATTCCTCCCCTGGACGGCTCAAGGGTCCTGATGGGCTTGCTTCCGGAAAACCTGGCTTTAAGCTACGCAAGAATAGAGCCTTACGGCTTTCTGATTATCTTATTTCTTTTTATGTTTGGTTTCTTCCAGGCGCTTGTCTGGCCGCTGGTTGCGTTGATTTTAAATATCTTAGGCGTCGGCATATAATATGGAAACTATCGAAGTAAAATTGGGAAAACGCAGTTACCGGATAAGAACCGGATTCGGCGTAATCAAGTCTCTGGGCAGAGATATCAGGAGGCATAATTTAGGAACAGACGCCTTTATTATTACTAATAACCGGGTAAAGCAAAAGTACGCCAAAAGCCTTATCAAGCCCCTCAAAGAATCCGGGATAAATTGCATTTTTAAAACCGTAGCGGATTCAGAAAAAAGCAAATCTCTGGAAAGCTGTCTGGGGGTAATCCGGGAATTGGCAAGATTTGACCGGAAAAGAAAAGTTTTTGTTATAGCCTTCGGCGGAGGCGTAATAGGAGACTTAAGCGGTTTTATATCCGCTATTTATAAGAGAGGCGTGCCCTACATCCAAATCCCGACGACTCTACTCGCTTGCGTGGACTCCAGCATCGGCGGCAAGACCGGGGTGGATTTGAAATCCGGCAAGAATCTTGTCGGAGCTTTTTATCAGCCCAGATTCGTTTTGAGCGAATTGACTTTCCTTAAATCTTTGAGCTCGCGGCAGGTCCGCGCGGGCCTGGCCGAAGTAATAAAGTATGCGATAATAAAAGACAAGAATCTCTTTGAGTATCTGGAAAAAAATTATCCAAAGATTATTGACTTGCAAAGGCGCGCCTTGGAATTCGTGGTAAATCGCTGCGCGCAGATTAAAGCCGGCATTATTCAGCGGGACGAGAGGGAAAAAAAGGGTATCAGGACTATTTTAAACTTCGGCCATACCCTGGGACACGCTATAGAAACGGCGGGCAATTATCAAAAGTATAATCACGGAGAGGCGGTAGCGTTAGGAATGGTTTTAGCCGCTCATATCAGCGGGGAATTGGGTCTTGTGAAGGAGAACGAACGCTTGAGGATAGAAAATCTGATTGAATCAGCCGGACTGCCCGTCTTCATAAAAGGCCTGTCCTTGAAAAAAATTATCGATGCTTACTACCGGGATAAAAAATTCTTGGGCGAGGTTAACCGGCTCGTATTAATCAGAGACATAGGCAAGACTATAATCAGGCAGAATGTGCCTCTGGGTATAATTAAGGATAGCTTAGCCTCAAGGTCGAATCTTTGAATTTAATCTCAACGCCGTCCGATTCAATTTTGACTACCTGGGCCTCGCCGATGTAATCACCAACCCTGACCATCCGGTCATTGATTAAAGCAACATATTCTCCGTCGCTAAAAAATACGCCGCTTAAAGACAAGCCGGAACCCCCTTTACTTCGCAGAGGAGTTTCTGGCGGGATCTTCGGCGCCCCGGGAACCGGAGAAGTATGCGGAGCGGATTTTTTAGAAATATTGATTACCAATAGACTCGCCGAGCCCAGCACGATTAAGAAAAAAACGACAAAGATTGCTTTACTGAGTTTGGGATTTTTGCGCCCGGGGCTGCCGGCGTTCAACTTAGTATCCCCTTCAGTCTTACCCTCCACTCTCTTAAGAGCGTCGTAAATAATACTCATCTTATTAACCCCTGTTTCAGGGACCTTTTGCCTGGTCTAATTCCTTGATGCATTTCCTGGTAATTTCTCCGCCAATCGTATTAACCTGCGCGGCAAACCCTGCCAGCAGACAGCGGTCGCATATGATATTCAACAGGCGCGGTACGCCCTGAGAATAATTATATATAATTTCCTGGGCCTCGTCAGTAAACTTAATTCTGTCCGGGCTTGAGCCGGCAATTTTTAAACGGTGGCCTATGTATTCCCTGACTTCATTTTTCCCGAGAGGTTTGATATGGTAGCGCACAGCCACCCTTTGCTGAAGCTGGACAAGAGATTCCAGGCTCAGCTTTAACTTTAATTCCGGCTGACCAACCAGGACAATCTGTAAAAGTTTATCCTTGTCCGTCTCTAAATTGGAGAGTAAACGGATTTCCTCCAATTGATTCGGCTTTAAATTTTGCGCTTCGTCAACGATAAGTACCGCATTGCTGCCGTGGGCGGTCTCCTCTAAGAGAAACCGGTTTAGCTGTTCCACTAAAGACAGCTTCGTTTTTTTGAGCACGAAAATACCGAAATCCGCAACAATAGCCTCCAGCAATTCCTTGGTCGAAAAATTCGGATTAATGACAAACGCCGTTTTTACGTTCTTTTGTTTTGTTTGACCCAGGAAAACACGGCAGAGAGTTGTTTTTCCCGTGCCTATCTCGCCGCTAATGACAATAACGCCTTTTCTTTCGTTAATTCCGTATACCAAATGGGAAAGTGCTTCGCGGTGAGAGGAGCTCAAAAAGAAAAAAGCGGGGTCGCTTGTTACGCTGAAAGGCTTTTCTCTTAATCCGTAATATTCGCAATACATATCCATTTTTAGTATATCACAAATTCTTGACAAGGCAATAAATCTATGTTAGCATTTAACTCGTGAAAGAAAATCCGACAAATACAACGAAAGAAAGGAGAAATTTTCGGCGCGTGAACGCCAGATTTCCTATACGGTATCAAATAAAAAGGGGAGGTTTTTTTGCGACCGGATTGACACAAGACGTCAGTATATCCGGAACAAAACTTAATGCCGATAGGTTTTTCCCCTCCGGGATTAAACTGAAGCTGGAATTAAACATCTTATCAAAAGTAATTAAACCTATAGGCAGAGTGGTGTGGTCTCAGGCTCTGCCGCATTCAGACCGGTATCAAATGGGAATAGCGTTCATTGAAGTAGACCCTTTAGAAAAAAATTATCTTTCTGATTATATCAACATGAAAACTGCAGAATTTGCGGAACTGGAGAGGTAAATGGTAGCCGAAGAAGTGGATAAACAATCTAATTGCTCTGCCTGCGGAAAGCCAATCAAAAAACTCAAGCGCTATTACAGAAACGGCAAATACTATTGCAGCAAAAAGTGCTGGAAAAAAAGCAAAGCCCCCAAAGAGCCCCAAGAGTAAACTGTAATGGCTGAAATAAATCCTAAAAAGGCAACGGAGAGAAGGCGGTATCCGCGCATTAAGCGCGAGATTCCCCTGAAGATCAAATACGACAATTACGACACCGTGGGACAGACTCACGACATAAGCTGCATCGGCGCCTACTGCACGGTTAATAAGCATATCCCGCTATTCTCGAAAATTTCGATAATATTGCTTCTGCCTTTAAATAATCCCGGGAAAAATGACTACTGCAGCGTGCGCTGTAAAGGAGCGGTCGTAAGAGTCGAAAGAAATCCTCAAGACGACAACGAATATAATGTCGCTGTTTACTTCAACGAGATAAGCCGTTCGGGAAGAGCTAAGTTGACGCAATATGTTCATCAGCAGCTGTGGACTTAATTCCGATACTCCCGGCAGCAAGGCAAAAAAATTTAATAAAGTAAAACTTTTTATCGGTTTTATCTACTCTAAAGAGGACTTCTACCTAAAAGCCAAATATTTATTAATAAAAAAGTTTGGCCGGCCGGACTTCGAAAGCAAGACCCTGCCGTTTATTCACACCAGATATTACGAAGAGGAATTCGGAACCGGGCTTAAGCGTAAGTTTCTAAGCTTCGCCAAGCTCATCAAGCCGGAAAAATTGGCAAAGATTAAAATCTCCGCCAATAAGACCGAAAGGAAATTGGCTGTTTCGGGCAAACGCCTGGTCAATATAGACCCCGGCATCCTAAGCCTCGGCAAGGTCATCCTCGCCACCACTAAGGATTATAAACACCGCGTTTTTCTTTCTGACGGAATTTACGCCGAGTCAACCCTCTACTATCAAGACAAAAGCTTTCGGCCATGGGAATGGACATACCCGGATTACAAGACCCCGGAGTATATTCAAGTATTTAATTACGTAAGGAACCTGTATTCCTGCCAGATATCGCCTTAGAATGCAGCCCTCTTATATAAAACTATACGCTGACGGCCGGCTGGAAAAAAGACTAAAAGCGGCAGAAAGCCTGCTTGAGTCCTGTACGCTCTGCCCGCGCAAGTGCGGGGTCAACCGGATACAAAACAAGAAGGGTTTTTGCAAGACGGGCAGGCTGGCCGGCGTTTACAGCTATATGCGGCATTTCGGAGAAGAGCCGCCCATTACCGGCACTCAGGGCTCCGGGGCCATATTCTTTTCCGGTTGCAATATGGATTGCGTTTATTGCCAGAACTACAAGTTCAGTCAGCAAAATCAGGGTAAAGAAACGGACGCCCGGACGCTGGCTAAATTTATGCTCGAACTGCAAAAGACGGGATGCCATAACATAAATTTAGTCACGCCCACTCACGTTATGCCCCAGATACTGGAAGCCTTAATGCTCGCTATTCCGGGAGGTTTAAGGCTGCCTTTGGTGTATAACACCGGCGGTTATGAGCTCCCCGAAGCGATAGAGCTTTTAGAGGGCGTGGCGGATATTTACCTTCCGGATATGCGCTATGCCGAAAACGGGATGTCGCAGAAGTATTCAAAAGCCGGGGACTACCCCAGGTACAACCAGGCCTCGGTTACCAGGATGTTTAAACAGGTGGGAATCGCCGAGATTGATAACCGGGGCAGGATGAAAAGAGGTTTGATAATCCGCCATTTGGTTCTGCCCGGCGGCATCTCCGGAACAGAGAAAATAATGCGGTTTATCGCCACGGAGCTCTCTCCCCATATCCATATCAGCCTGATGAGCCAATATTTACCCTGCAACAAAGCTTCCGAATTCCCCGAGCTTAGCCGCCGCATATCCGGGAGGGAATACGCCGGAGCGCAGGAAGCGATGCTGAAATACGGGCTCAATAACGGCTGGCTGCAGGAATCAAGAGGCCTGGACAGCCTCGCCGGAACAAACATTAAGCCGATAAATTGAGTTGACAACAAAAATATAACTCTGTAAAATAAAAATAGTTATGGCAGAAAATTCCCCCGGCGCAAACAATAAGCGCAAAATACTTGTAATCGATGACGACAGAGACGTCTGCGAGGTCCTGCTAAAGAATCTGGTCAGCTTTGGCTACGATGCCGATAGCGCCTTCAGCGGGCAGGAAGGAATAGAGAAAACAAAACAAGGCGGATATGACCTGATTATCCTGGACCTCAAGCTGCCCGATTTATACGGAACGGAGGTATTAAAGGAAATAAGAAAATTCAATAAAGACGTCGTGATAATTATTTTAACGGCCTATCCTTCCGTAGAGACG
Organism: Candidatus Omnitrophota bacterium; assembly: GCA_043812035.1. Classification (GTDB taxonomy): domain Bacteria; phylum Omnitrophota; class Gorgyraeia; order Gygaellales; family JAHJCI01; genus CAYMKG01. The sequence continues at coordinate 25,125 of JBDRMR010000024.1, read as the reverse complement.
GCAATTGAAACCTTAAAAAACAATCAAGCCGCTGATTTTATTTACAAACCTTTTAACATCGACCATCTCAGAATCGTAATCGAGAGTCAGCTTGAGCACAGAAAGGTAAAAAAAGATTTAATATTGATGGGCAGAGCCGATATAGGCAAAGAGATAAAACAAGCGCGGATAAATAAAAACTTATCCTTAGACATGCTTGCCCGCAAGACCGGGCTCTCTAAAAGTTTTCTTTCCGAGCTTGAAAGGGGCAAGAAATATCCCAGGCTGGATAGTTTAGAAAAGATAGCCCAGGCTCTGGAAGTAAATGTAAATTTTTTCTTCAGGGAATGAAAAATTAAAAGAGGTGCGGTATGAAGTGGATTAAACCGGACATACCTTATGAAATGATAGATAAATGGCAGAAGAATGTGGATCTAATGGCTACGGTTATCGAGGTTCCCGCCGCGCTCATTATGAAAATTTATCCGCTGGAAGTTGAGGTATTTCTTGCCAGCGCCACTGCCGACAATCCCTACAAAAAAGGTCAAAAATTTAATCTTGATATCGGGCTTTATAGCGAAACAATCATAGCCCAACGCAGTCAGCTCCTGATTCCCGACGCCCGCCGCGACCCGCAGTGGGAACGCAGCCCTGACGTGGCCCTCGGTATGATTTCGTATCTGGGGCTGCCTTTAATATGGCCTGACGGAGAGATGTTCGGGATTATCTGCGTGCTGGATAGGAAAGAAAACCACTACACGCCCGTACACCAAAAGCTGATTTGGCAGATCAAGAATGCGATTGATGCCGACCTGAACCTTATCCTTAAAATTACCGAGCATAAGCGCGCAAAGGAGGCGCTTGAGAAACTTAAGGCCGAACTGGACAACAGAGTAGAAATACGCACTACCGAATTAAAGAAAGCGGAAGAAAAATACAGGCATCTTGTAGAAAAAGAAAAGGATATAATCTATACCGTTGACGAAGAAGGGACTTATACCTGGATTAATCCGGCCGTAGAGGCAATCCTGGGTTATAAGCCGGAAGAAATAATCGGCAAAAGGTTTTCGGTTATGATTCCGCAGGAATGGCAGGAGAAATCCGAAACGGATTTCCGCAAGCTGCTGGATGCGGGGGAAATTACCGCGGAAATCGCCGTATTTGATAAAAAGGGCGGGATTCATTTTATAGAGCATAATTCAACGGTAATTAAAGAAGGGGGTAGAATCTTAGGCGCCAGGGGAATAGCCCGGGATATCACCGAGCGCAAAAGAGTGGAAGATTCCCTGCGGGAAAGCGGCGAGCGGCTGAAATATATATTGGATTCCATACCCGTAGGAATTTTGATTATCGAACCTCAGAAGTTTTCGATTGTCGATGCAAATCCACCGGCTTTGAAGATGATCGGAGCCCCGAAAGAACAAGTCATAGGCAGTAACTGCCGAAAATTCATCTGTGCGCCCGAGGCTAGCTGCCCCGCGATAGACCTCAAACAGAGAATATACGATTCAGAAAGCTTTTTAATCAAAGCCGACGGCCAGAAAATACCCATTCTAAAGACCGTAGTTCCTGTAACGCTTAAGAATAAGGAGTATCTACTCGAAGTTTTTATCGATATCGCTAAGCGTAAACAAGCAGAGGAGCGCGTGCTCAAGCAAAACACTGTGCTGGAGGCAATCAATAAGGTATTCCAGGAGACTCTGGTTTGCCGGACCGACGAAGAAGTAGCCCGGATGTGCCTTTCCGTAGCCGAGAATTTGACCGGCAGTATGTTTGGTTTTATCGCCGAAATAAACGAGAAAGGCCTATTCGATACCATTGCCATAAGCGACCCCGGCTGGGATGCCTGCAGGATACCCAAGAGCAACGCGGTTAAGATGCTTAAGAACATGGAGATTCGGGGCATCCGGCGTTTAGTAATAGAACAGAAGAAATCGCTGATAATAAACAATCCCGCCTTTCGCCCTGAATATATCCAACCCCCCCAAGGCCACCCTGAAATTACCTCCTTCATCGGGATTCCGTTAATGCACGCCGGCAAGCTCTTCGGAATGATTGCACTGGCTAACAAGGAAGGGGGTTATCTTCCTGACGACCAGGAAGCGCTGGAAAGCCTGTCGGGTACTTTTGTTGAGGCATTAATGCACAAGCGCGCGGAAGAAGTCTCGCGGGAAAGCGAAAAACGCTTCCGCTTCGTCGCAAGCGCAACCTTCGACGCAATATGGGATTGGGACCTGCTAACGGATGCGATAGTCTGGAATGAAGGTCTCAAGACGCTATTCGGCTATTCGAACGAAGAAGTCGGACCTGATTCTAACTGGTGGAAAGAGCGCATACATCCGGAGGACAAAAAAAGGGTAACCTCGGGCGTCTACAGCGCAATAGAGAAGGGCGTTAAAAAATGGGCGGACGAATACCGCTTTCTGCGCAAGGACGGCTCTTATGCCTTCGTTATTGACCGGGGATACGTATCGCACGATGAAAAAGGCAAGCCCGTGCGCATGGTCGGCGCGATGATGGACGTTACCGAACGAAAAAAGTCCGAAGCCGAACTAATCCAGGCTCAGAAGCTGGCTTCGATAGGACAGCTCGCTGCGGGAGTGGCGCACGAAATAAATAACCCCCTCTCCGCTATTTCCGGAGAAATACAATGGCTGTCAAAAAGAAACGAAAATAAAAAATTATCCAAATCTCTCCAGTTAATGGAAAAGCTTTGCGATAGAATAGCTAAAATCGTAAATAATCTGCTGATATTTTCCAGAGAAGCCTCGACCAAAATAAAGGAGCCTTCATCCGTTGATTCTCTTGTAGAGAAGACTCTCCTGTTGGTCGGAAGGCGCCTAAGCGCAAACAATATAAAGATAACAAAAAAAATAAAAACGCATCTGCCTGAGGTGCTCGTAAACAGGGGAGAAATCGAACAGGCGCTGATGAATATATTCCTGAACAGCCTGGACGCGATGCCGCGCGGCGGAAAATTAACCATTTCGACCAGATTGAGCAGGGACAAAAAATCCGCCGAAATAACCATAGCGGACACCGGAACGGGCATAGCCAAAAAGGATTTGCCGAGAGTATTCGAACCGTTCTTTACCACCAAAGCGCCGGGCAAGGGAGCAGGGCTGGGGCTTTACTTGAGCCACGGGATTATTAAAAAGCACAACGGCAGCATCGAAATCGACAGCAAATTGAACAAAGGAACAAAGATTTCTATAAAATTGCCTCTAAGGCAGCCAGGTAAGGCAAAATAAAAATCGGTCAGGCGAAATCACTCCATGCGATTTTCGTTTATTAAGGTAGTATGTATTTATACGGAAAGAATTCGGTTCGAGAAAGACTGAAAGCAAACCCGCGTGGCATAAAAAAAATATATTTAGCGGATGATTTTGACGACCGCGCGATATTAAACGCAATTCGCACAGCGGGCGTCAAAATACAGCGCCTCGCGTATAAACGGTTAACAAAAATTAAACGGGCCGAACACCTGCAGGGCATAATAGCCGAGATTGACAAATTTTCCTATACCCCGCTTGAAAGTTTATTCAGCAAAACGTCTTCGCAGCAATTAACTTTGATATTCCTGGACAACCTAACCGATCCGCAAAACTTGGGGGCAATTATCCGAAGCCTCGCTTGCATAGGCGGATTTGCCGTAGTTATACCCGAACACAATTCTTGCAAGATTACCGAAGCGGTATTGCACGTCGCTTCCGGCGGAGAAAATTACGTTCCGGTAGTAATGGTCGGCAATACTTCAAAAGCGCTGATGGAAGCCAAGCAGGCCGGATACTGGTCTGCCGGAGCGGTAACGGAGGGAGGAGAAGATATAGGGCGCGCGAGGCTGGCGTTCCCTTTATGTTTAGTCTTGGGCTCTGAAGGAAGGGGTATACGCCCCGGAGTTATAAAACATCTCGACTTTAAAATTACCCTGCCGATGCGGGGAGCAGCCCTTTCTTTCAATGCCGCCATCGCCGCGGTCTTACTTTCATATGAAATATCCGAGCGGAAAAGACAAGATGCACGTTAATAAAGTGGAAATAACATTAATTTTGTGTTAAAATAAACATTCGCTTTAGACATCGGATAAATCGTTTCAAAAAATCGCCAATCCGGAGGTAATATGATTATATTTATTTTGTTAATGGTGATTGCGGGAATTGCCCTCGCCGTTTATTCTTTCTCTATTATCGATAAATCGGAATCAAAAATGAAAAAACAAGCCAGAGACATAAAAGACACCGAGGAGCAGAAGGTCTTAAGGTTTGAAAGCCAGATTAATTCGATTAAAAAGGAACTGGAGAAATCCAGAGCCGACTATTCAAGGCTACAGGACGAATTTGAGGTCGCAAAAAAGGAAACTGAAATTCTAAAAAATAAAGAATCGGATTTTCAAGAAGAGTCGGCCAGGCTAAAAGAATGGCACGGCAAAGGTCAAGTTGAGCTTGAGAAAATTAAAAAGGAATACTCCGCCCTTAAAAACGATTTTTTAAAGAAAGAAAGCGAAATTACGGAGGAATTTTCCAAAAGCGAAAAATTAAATATAAAGCTGAGAGCTGCCGCGGAAAAGCTTCAATCGCTGGAAGCCGAAAACAAGGAAAAATCAGCGGAGATTGAAAATTTAAAGAGACAGACAGATAAGTATTCGAAGGAAATAAAAACTTACTCGGATAAAATAGAAGAATTACAGAAAAAACAGGGCTCAAACAGCTTTGTTTCGAAGACGGACCACGATGAGTTAAAGAGCAAATACGAAGAGCTGAAAAAGCAAACCGAAAGAAAACGGGCGGAACCGGCTCAGCCCGAACAAAAGCAGCCCAAAAGAGAAGAGCCAAAAGATGCGCAGCCGATAAAAGAGCAACCGGTTAAAGAGCAGCCGAAAGCAGCTCAGGCGGAACCGAAACTACCGGCAAAAGAAGAGACTAAGAATGCCGAGAGCTGAAATCTGTATCTTCGCTACAGTCTTAATCTCCTGTTTTATTAGCTTTTCCGGTTGCGCAAAAATGAGCGCCGTAAATACATTGATTGAGCTTAGCCGGAACGAGAAACTCAAAGCCCGGGAGATTAAACAAGAAACCGAGAATTTTTATAACGTCAAGCGGTATATTACCGAAGGAAAGATTCAAAAGGGCATTACCAAAGAAGCTGCGTCCGGGAAATTCGGCGAACCCGCTGCAATCCTTTCAAGAAACGGCAGCCAGGAGTGGGTATATAAACCCGGCCGGGCAAGCTGGTTCGAAGGAGAGAAAATATATCTATATTTTAACGAAGGGGGTGCGCTGGAGAAGTGGGAATGCGTTGATTCGGACTGCGCCGCGCTTAACAACGGGAGGCATGGTAACCGATGATTTCGTTAATTATTTTATTCGTAGGCGTGCTTATTCTTTCGGGAATCTGTTCGATGGTCGAGGCGGCCATCTTAAGCCTGCCCCTGGTAAAGGCAAGGATTTTGTTCGAACAGAAAAGAAAATCCGCCGTGGCGCTCTTGTTTATTAAAGAAAATGTCCATCTGACCGTCGCCACGATTGTCATACTTAACAATACCGTCAACATAGTGGGGGCTATATTCGTCGGTCAGCGGGTAATCCGGCTGCTTGGCAGCCAGTGGCTGGGTATAGCTTCCGCGCTTATAACCTTAGCTATTATCATAATTTCCGAAGTAATACCAAAAACTATCGGGGAGCATTATAAAGTCCGGATTTCTTTAAGAAGCGCCGAGCCGCTGCAGGTTCTGATATGGCTGTTTAGGCCGTTAGTCGGCATCTTGGTTTTAGCCACAAACCCTTTTAAGAGCAAGTTTAGGCTGCCGAAGGTTACCGAAGAAGAAATAAAAATTATGCTCAGATTAGGCAGGGACGCGGGTACGGTAGAAACTGACGAAGAGACCTTGTGTAATAGGGTATTCAAACTTAACGATTTAAAAGCGTCCAATATGATGAAGCCCATAAAAAATATCTACGCCCTGGAAGCCAATAAACAGCTTTCAGAGGTCAAGGAAGAGATAATCAATTCCCCCTACAGCAGGATTGCGGTTTATGAAAACAACATCACTAATATAGTGGGCATCTGTTCGCAGAGGAGCCTGTTGAGAGAAATTGCCAAAGACAACTACGAAGCCAAGGTCAGAGATTTTATTTCAAGGCCTATATTCGTCGAGGAAAACGAAACAGCAGACAAGCTCTTGGAAAAGTTCCAGGCCTATCATCAGCACCTCTTTATCGTCCAGAACAACGCAAAGCAGAACGCGGGGATTTTGACTATGGAAGACGTCCTGGAAGAGCTTTTCGGAGAAATTTACGACGAAAAGGACAGCATGCGTTAGCCCCGGATAACAAGGCTTAAAGCCAAAACAGTAAGGAGACAATAAAAGGAGATAAAAATGCAAGTATCGGTTGGCCTGACCTTCCCTGGGAAATTAAAGGACGAGTCCATAATCTGTTTTGTCTGTAAGAGCTTCGAAGTAAACATAAACATAATCGAAGCTTCTTTTTCTTCTGCTTCCGGGTGGGCGATTCTGGGAATAGAAGGCGAAAAGGAAGAGATTGACAAGGTGTTTGACTATCTAAGAGGCAAAGAAATAAATATAAACAGGGTCGGGCAAGCAGCGTAATATTTTTTATGAACAACAATTTCGATTTCAGTATTCCAACCGCAGATAATCTCGGGATAGGGCTTTTTAAATATTCCCTTTGCCCGGAGGAGAGATTTATCATCGTCAATTCCACCCTTGCAAGAATTCTTGATTTTAACTCTAAATCCGATTTAGAAAAGGAAAAGCTGGACAGCCTTTTCTTTAATGCAGAAGATAAAGAAGAATTCTTCAAAATCTTGAAAGAGCAGGGAAAGGTTAAATTTTTCGAAACGACCTTCAAAAAAAATAACGGCCAGACTATATGGGTAGCCGTTACCGCAACTAAAATTTTAAATCATAACAACGAAACTTATGCGGAAGGGATAATCGAAGATATTTCCTCCCATAAACGAATGGAAGAGCAATTATCTTTGGAGAGAGATTTTCTTCAGGGCCTTCTTGACAATATCCCCGACGCCATTTATTTTAAAGACCTCCGGAACAGGATTACAAAAGTGAATAAGTTCTATGCCGAAGGAGTGGGCCTTGGGCCGGAAGAAATCATCGGCAAGACGGATTTCGACTTCTTTCCCCGCGAACAGGCGGAGAAAATGTTTAACGACGACAACCATGTATTAAGCACGGGCAAACCCATTGTGGGGGAAATCGAACGCACTCTTCTGCGCAACGGGACCTGGAATCAGGTAATCACCACAAAAATCCCTATGTATGATAAATCGGGTAATATCATCGGGACAATGGGCGTTACCAGAGATATGACCGCTTATGCCAATTTAGAGAATGACCGCCTGACAATGGTGATAAACGCCCTGACGGTCCTGGGCAAAGCTCTGGAGATGCGCGACCCTTACACGTTCAGCCATACACGGCACGTTGCAAGGATTGCCGAGAAGATAGGCGAAAGATTAGGCTGGGGTAAAAATCAAATCCTGGGAATTAAATTGGCCGGGGAGCTGCACGACCTGGGAAAAATAAGTATCCCCCTGGATATTTTGAATAAGCCCGGGAAGCTTACCGAGCTCGAATACAGGTTTGTGCAGGAACACGTGGACAAATGCTACAACCTTATTAAAGACATCGAGTTTCCCTTTTCTTTAGCCAAAATAATATATCAACATCACGAACGAATGGACGGTTCGGGCTATCCAAACGAACTCAAGGGAAACGAGATTCTTGTAGAGGCCCGTATTTTAGCGGTAAGCGACGTTTTGGAATCAATGGCATCTTACAGGCCCTATAGGCAGGCTCTGGGAGTAGAGAAGGCCTGCGAAGAATTAAAAAGCGGAAGCGGTAAAAAATACGACCCCAAAATCGTAGAAATAGCGTTTAACTTAATCAACGAGAACAACGGAAGAGCGTTCTGGCTTACTCCGGCAATCCAGGAAACCATAAGCCCCTCATAATCAAAACCTTCTAACTTTCCTTGGGAAAATTATTATTTTCACTTTTCCTCGCCTCAGCCCTGATGCTCAACCCCGTGCCTGTCTACTCCCGGCAACCCGCCGGGAGCAACACCGGTATATACGCCGAAGAATACAGCCCATACGGAGTAATGACCCATTTCGAAAGGCGGCAACTCTACCCGCCCCAGGATATCCGCCGGGCATGTAAGTTGATAAAGGATGCCGGCATACAATGGGTGCTTACTTGTTTTAACTGGAAAGACATAGAGCCCCGTAAAGGCAAATTTGATTTTTCCGCAACGGACAAAGTGGTAGAAATCGCTTCCTCGCATAACCTGGAGATTTTACCCCTGCTCTGGCTCTGCCCCGATTGGGCGGCGTCGCCTCGTTCCGGCGCAGACAAATCAGAAATAGGGCTATTCCCTCCCGGAGACGCCGAAGAATTCGCAAATTTCGCTTACAGAGCCGCCAAAAGATACAAAGGCAGGATTAAATACTGGCAAATCTGGGGAGAAGAAAACAATCCCCATAATTGGAGGCCCGAACCCGATCCAAAAGAATATCTAAATTTACTCAAAGCCTCTTATAAAAAGATAAAGAAGGCCGACCCCGGAGCTAAAATTGTCCTGGGAAGCCTGGCATTGAAAAATTTGGAAGGCTTTTTGGAAAAAATTTATCAACTGGGAGGAAGAGAATATTTCGATATTCTGGCTATAAATCCTTACGTCCACCCTACCCTTAATTACGACCCTTATTCAGACAAGACCGGTGAGCCCGTCGAGCTGGTCAAAGACTGGGTTTTTAAAATCCGCAGGCTTATGGGCAAATACGGCGACTCCCTAAAGCCCTTATGGATAACCGAAATAGGTTCGCCCGGCCAGGAAGAGCCGGGAGACTGGTGGCTGCTGGGAACCACTCCCACAGAAGAACAGCAGGCAGAGTGGGTTAAGCGAGTTTATACCGAATTACTGGAAGAAGACCTCGCGGATAAAATATTCTGGTATAACTTCAGAACGCCTCCCGACGAATCATCCGCAAGCGCCGGACTGGTAGAGACGGATTTCAGGATAAAGCCGGCTTATCTTGCCTATAAAGCATTGCCCAAGTTAAAATCCCGTCACGGGCTGAATGTTTTCCTTATTTCCGTAGATTCCCTTAGGCCGGACCACTTAAGCTGCTATGGATATCCGCGCCCCACAACGCCAACTTTAGACAGCCTCGTTAGGGAAGGAATAAAATTCACCCAGGCGGTTTCAACGGCTCCCTGGACTTCGCCTTCGTTAATCTCGCTTCTTACTTCGACTTATCCTCCGGTGCACGGCGTCGACGGCCGCGCAAAATCTTTGCCTGAAGGCATACCGACGCCGGTGAAGAAATTAAAACAGGCGGGATATCTTGTCCCGGGGATATCTTATATTCATACGGTTCTGAATTATAAGAATCTGGGCTTTGACGTGGTTGAAGAGCCTACCGGTTTTAAACAAAAAGATGAGGAGATTAAAATTAACCAGTGGCTGGAGAAGAACCATCGAAAAAGATTCTTCTTCTGGCACCATTTTTACGCCCCGCACCTTCCTTACGACCCTCAGCCGGAATTCGAGAAAATTTTTGTTAAGGCAAAAAAAGAATACCCTGAAGACCTCAAACAAAAACTTGAACTCATACGCAATCAGCCGGTAATCAGAGCAGGGCAGGTTGATTTTACCGAGAAAGACCTTCCTTATATTGTCCCTCTTTACGACGCGGAAATAAGGCAAGCGGATGCCCAAATAGGCTCTGTCATAAAGAAACTGGAGCAGCTCGGCATTCTTCATAAGACTATCCTGATTATCACCGCGGACCACGGAGAGGAGTTTCTCGAACACGGAAACATCGGGCATGCCTCTACCACTTTGGCCGGAAATTTGTTTGAAGAGTGCATACGCATACCGCTTATTTTCTGGAATCCCGAAGTTCTTCCCGCAGGGAAAATAATAAATCAGCAGGTTCAGAACATAGACGTCATGCCTACCGTGTTCGAACTTTTGAGCCTTAACCCGGATATCCCGATTGAAGGTAAATCTCTTGTTCCGGTAATCCGGAATAATCAAACCGGACCCGTAAGGGAATACGCTTTCAGCGACACAACACCGGGCGGGTTCCAATCAACCCAAGAGCAGGAAACAGGCAGGATACGCTCCATAAGAACGGAGCGCTGGAAGCTGATTCATAGCTACGCGCCGGAAAGACAAGAAGTTTATATGTTATTCGATTTAAAGGAGGACCCTGAGGAAAAGAAAAACGTAATCAAAGAACATCCGGGGGTTGCCGAAAATCTCACTTCCAAACTCAGGGAATGGTCTTTCGTTTGCCTGACAAAGAGCGCCTGGTTTCAGGCAAAAACAAGGGAAAGAGAAAGCCCGGGGATCCCCGAAGCGCTGCTGGGGGAGCTTAAGCCCCCTAAAGTCCTTTCGCCTCTGGACGGTTCAATCCTAAAATACAGCGAGACAGGAGGCAGGGTCGTTCTCAGATGGGACAGTCCGGCCCGACTTTGGTACATCGTGGAATACGACATCGGCAAAGAAAATCTCAAAATGAAAGGGAGCTTTCCGGTAAAGGGCAACCAGCAGACGTTCGGACCTATTCCGGAAGATGTATGGGGCCTGCTGCAGGTGTACAATCCGTGGAAATTTAGAATAAAGGTTAAAGGCAGGGAAGATTTACACAGCAAATGGGCGGTTTTTAATTTCTCTTCAAACTAATACTAAGCAAGGTTATTGTTTAAACTTGCCAATTTTAGGCGGATATGGTAGTATAACTTAGCGCATTTAAGTTTATAAAGCCAGGGGAAGAGATGCGAGAAAGAAGAAAATTTATAAGAATTCCGGAAAGCACACCGATAACTTACGAGATTATGGATAACCCCGAGACCGGAGAGCACCTTACGAAAGACATAAGCCAGGGAGGAATAAGATTTTTCATTCACCGCTTCGTTCCGGTAAACAGCTTCCTGAGAATAAAACTCTTCCTCAAAAAAATAACCTTCTATTTCGAAGCTCTGGTTAAAGTCGTATGGATCAGGAGAGACCCGCACGGCGAAAGGTTCGAGATAGGCGTAGAATTCATAAACATGCCCCGCGAAGCAACGGAACATCTCATTGAATACATACAAAGCGTCTTAAATCTAATGAGCGCCTCTCAATAAAGCACACCATCGAGAACTTCGAGCGAAGACTGGATTACCTTAAGACTCAGGCGGAAGCGCTGGAACGCAAAATAAGCGAGCTTAAAGACAAGTTAAAATAAAAATTTTTAGATAAGAGCAACCGGGGAGGAAGCAAAATGAACCGAGCTGGCGAAGATAGAAGAAAATTTTCCCGCGTATGGCTGCCTCTGGAGGTTAGCTATACCGTCGTTGATAAACCGGATGAAAAAAAGACATTGGTCACCAAGGATATCGGCGGCGGCGGGCTCAGGCTCGCGCTCGAAGAAAAATTAGAAACCGGAACATTGTTAAAGATAGAGATAGAATTGTTGAAAGATAAGAAGGCCGAGCTCGATGCGCGGGTGGTTTGGTTAAAACCCGCTCCCGATTATATGGAATGCGCCTATGAAGCAGGCATAGAATTTATTAATATCGGCCTCGAAGAGCGCATTATGATAGGCAATTGTTTATTTTACCAGATAGCTAAATAACACATTCGCAGTAAGAGGTATGGGCGGCGAACCCGGGAAAAAGGAGGGGCAGGCTATGAAAAAAGAGTTCAAAGTCCTTCTGGTCGACGACGAGCCTTCTTTTGCGCAATCTTTGGCTTTATTGCTCAATTCAAAGGGGTATAGCGTAACGGTGGTATTGGACGGCAAAGAAGCTTTGGAGATGATTAAAAAAGAACCCCCCGATGCGGTCTTCTTAGACATCATAATGCCGGATATGGACGGCCGGACAATTCTAAAAAAAATCAGGGAATTTAACCCGGCCCTGCCGGTAATAATGATGAGCGGCTACGTGAAAAATTCCGGGCCCGGGAAAAAGATGGATATTTATAACGGCTCCGGCATGTTTTACAAAGGAGACGATTTTTCGAAAGCTTTGGAATTACTGGAGTCTGCATTGAAGACGGATTAAAGTGAGATTGAAATTAATCGTTAATCCTGCGGCCGGCAGAAAAAAAGCCAAAAAGTCAATCCCCGCAATCAGGCGGATATTAACGGAAAAGAACCTCGATTTCGATATCGACGTAACCAGCCATGCCGGTGAGGCTACCCGCCTATCCCAAAAAGCTACGAAAAACGACTTCCGGATAATAGTTGCCGCCGGGGGAGACGGAACCATACATGAAGTCGCAAACGGCATGATTGATTCGGGCTGCACGCTGGGCGTAATCCCCCTTGGCTTGGGCAACGACTTTGCTAAAGGAATCGGCATCCCTTTCAAACTGGAGGAAGCCTGTCTGGCGATTTCCGAAGGAATAACCAGAAGTATAGATGTCGGAAAAATAAATAACAGGTATTTCGTTAACGGGCTGGGCATCGGATTTGACGCGTTAGTGGCCCGGGAGAGCAAGGGAGTCAGAAAACTCCCTCTGTCCAGATGGATATACCTCTGCGCGGCGCTGAAAGCGCTGGTTACATTCAAGCCCAAGCAGGTAAAAATCGACTTCGCTAAAACTTCGCTGGAAAAAAAGATATTGCTTGTCGCCGCCGGCAACGGGAAGAGTTCCGGGGGAGGATTCTTGCTCACCCCCGAAGCGGAATTCGACGACGGTCTAATAGACGTGTGCATTATCGACTGGGTAGCCAGAACAAAGCTTCTTATGCACCTCTGGAAAGCCTACAAGGGAACGCACGTTAAGCTGCCTTACGTAACCTCATTTAAAACTAAAACTCTAACCGTAAGTTCCCCAAATTTACTGTTAGCGCATGCGGACGGCGAGATACTAAGGGATTACTTCTACCGAATCGAGATATTGCCGCGGAGATTAAAGGTACTCGTGCCAAAACAAAACCGATGAAAAATCCTGCCGGAGCCTTAAAATTCCCCGACGGATTCCTTTGGGGAGCGACCACGTCTTCTTATCAAGTAGAAGGGGGCAATACCAATAACGACTGGTGGCAATGGGAACAACTTCCGGGCAAAATTGCCGGCGGCAGCCGCTGCGGGCTTGCCTGCGACCATTACCGCCTTTACCAATCAGATTTCGATATGGCCAAAGAGTTGGGGCACAACGCCCACCGCTTCTCCTTAGAATGGAGCAGGATAGAACCTAAACAGGGAGAATGGAACGAAGAAGCTATAGCTCATTATCGGGACGTCCTATCAGCATTAAAGCAGCGGGGCATCTTGTCTTTGGTAACTCTTTTTCACTTCGCTCTCCCCATCTGGGTAGCCGAGCAAGGAGGCTTTGAGAATCCCGAAGTCGTTAACCTCTTTCAAAGATACGCCGCTAAAGTATGCGCAGAGTTGGGTCAAAACGTCGATTACTGGCTTACTCTCAACGAGCCCATGGTTTATATCTATATGGGCTATTTATCCAGAAAATGGCCTCCGGGAAAAAATATCGGGCTAAAAATCATAAAGGTTTTGGAGAATATGCTCAAGGCTCATGCTAAGGCTTATTGGGCAATCAGTAGAAACAGCCAGAATTTCCCCCGGGGAAAAAATCCGCCTGTCGGCCTGACAAAATATGTAAGAATATTCCAGCCTTACAACAAATATTCTCTTCTCGACAGAATCTCGGCAAGGCTCAAAGATTACTTCTTTAATAACTGCGTCTTGGATGCTATCTTTTCGGGAATCATAAAACTCCCCTTGGGGCCGGGGAAAGCTCTGCCTGAAATAAAAAGGACTCTTGATTTCATCGGGCTGGATTATTATACCCGGGAGCTGAGTGGCTTTAGCCTTTTGAAACCCTCCCGGCTCCTCCGGGAGAGCAAGCTCTGCAGCGAAGGAGATACCTCTGACTTGGGCTGGGATATTTATCCTGAGGGAATATATCTTTCCTTGCTCAAGCTAAAAAAATACGGAGTGCCGGTTATTGTTACCGAGAACGGTCTGGCAGACAGAGAAGATAAAAAGCGTTCCCGCTTCATCGTCAATCACCTCATCCAGGTCTACAGGGCAATGGAGAAAGGGGCGGACGTGAGAGGATATTTGCACTGGTCGTTGATGGATAACTTTGAATGGCAGGAAGGGTTTTTGCCGCGGTTCGGCCTTGCAGAGGTTGACTATGCCACCCAAAAGAGGACTCCCAGGCCCAGCGCTTATACCTTTGCCAGAATCTGCAAATCCAATCAAATAACGCCCTGAAAAATCATTAAATTATTTACAATTTTTTTGATTTTTAGGTTTATCGCCGTCAAGCTCAATCAGCCACCCTTGAGAAAAAGGGTGGTTTTTTTAGTAGTAAATATGGATAAACAGCGCCATAATTTGCCAAAACTCCCCTGATTAGGGACACCCTCGAACGTATATGGACAGGAAAAAATTAGCCCTCATCCACATAATCAAGAAAGAGCTTAATCTGAGCGACGGCGAATACAGGGACATCCTCCGGCAAGCAACAGGAGTAAGCAGCGCAAAGGAGTTGGACGAAGAGAAGTTCAGGAAATTAATGAAATACTTTGTCCGCAGCGGATATTACCGCATCAATCCCGACGGACTGACCATAAGACAGAAGTTGTACATCGGCTACCTTGCCCGGCGGCTCGGCTGGACGGATGAGCACGTCGACAATTTTATCCGCAAATATTACCACAAACCCCGCATCGACCTGCTCACCAGAAAAGAAGCCATAAAAACCATAGAATCTTTGAAAAAAGTCAAACAACATAGCGGAACCCTTACAACAAATAACTTTTGAAATCGGAATTTGTTGCATAACCCATTGATTGTGCTAAAATTAGTTAAAATACGTTTGCAGTGCGTTTTTCACGGAAAGGCTTGCGTTGGGAAAAAGAGACATTATTTCTATCCGCGGCTATTTGATTCACCTTACGCATTACGACCCGGAATGGTGCAAGCGCAAGTCGAGAGAACAACCGCTTGACCTTGAGCTGGGATTAGAGGTTATAGACGCGCTGGCCGGCATAGGCTTCAATTTGCTAATTATAGACTGCGCGGACGGAGTCCGATATAAATCGCATCCCGAATTGGCGCGAAGATATAGCGCGCCTGTGTCCTGGCTTAAAAAACTCGCGAAGCGGGCGCAAAGCCAGCACATCGAAATAGTGCCTAAATTAAATTTCTCCCACAGCAGCTTTCATCGGCATAATTATTGGTTCCGGCCTTATAATGCTCTCTTTGATAACGACGAGTATTGGAGGCTCGCTTTTGAAATAATCGACGAACTTATCGAAGTCTGCCGCCCTAAGCGCTACTTTCACGTAGGCATGGACGAAGACCACGATAGGACTTACGCGCAATATATCGAAGCCGTCTCAAAGCTCAGAAAAGGACTTAAACAGCGGGGACTGCGAACGCTAATCTGGAACGACTCCTCGCAAATTGAAAATCCGCTTGTGGACGCAAGGAAATCTCTCGAGGCGCAAAAGCAGATTCCCAAAGATATCGTGCAGATTGTCTGGGATTACGAACAAGTCAGGCCAAATATTGTCCGGCGCCTCGCCGATGACGGATTCGAAGTCTGGGTTGCTCCGGGACAAGACCCTAAGCAGGTTTTGCAATGGAAAAAGACAATTCTGAAATACGGAGGCAAGGGAATGGTTATGACTACCTGGAGTCCCTGCCGGCGTTCAAATCGCTCAAAGATGCTCAAGTTCATTAAAAATGCCGGGCCGATTTACTGTTCGCCCGAATGAGAAAAATGTTTCTTGAAGATAGCGCTGTTGCCCTGGAACTCTACAATAAATCTACTTGCAAAAAATCCCGCAATATGCAGGTGCGCATAGAGGAAGACCTGGACAGAGCCGGGGATGCCTTTGCCGTAGAGATTCTGAGGGCGTTGCAATTCTGGCGTAAAGAACCGCTGGTTATTATGCAGCTTTGCACCGGCGAAAGCCCGTTCATCGGCTACCGCAAGCTCGGAGGAGACAGGGTCTTAAGAGAAAAAGGGCTATATAATCCGAAAAAATTCTCCGGAATTTTAAAAAAGTACGGCAGGGCAGGCGCTATTTTAGACACCTGGGATAAACCGCAAACTCGGGCCTTTCTTAAGAATAACGGATTGAATCCTGAGCTGAAGCCGGATATGAACAAAGTAATCGCTTTTGCCGTTGACGCCATATTTCCCCGGAAGCGCGGCGACTACTTTTCCTTTGCTCACCTGCTAGATAACGTTTGCGACCTTTGGGGCGTGCCTAAAAATAACCGCTTATTTTTCTACGGGGATGTTTACGTGACTGCACAGAACCGCGGATGGAAAACCGGCAGGATGCCGGATAAGGAGTATGAGGCAATTTTGACAAGCATCGATAAAGAGGGATTGAAAATTCTGGAATACCAGGCTGACTGTTTATTAAAAGGCGATAACAGAGGCTTTGTTTTAAATTCTCCTCTGCGTATTGAGCGCGGCAAGGCAACCGGCAGGAGGCTGAGGAAGAACAAAAACGGCGATTTTCGAAACGAAGAACTGTTGATAAAGCCGCTTGAAAGCAGCCATATCCAGCACCGCTATCTGGAGAGTATGCGCAATCAGGCATTGATGATGCGTGAAAAACTGGCGCAATTTGGCGGGGCGCACATAACCCTGCTCGGCGTAGGCCCGTCTTACGAAGGGGAGGGGCACATCGGATTCTGCGAGAAAAATACGCCGCCCAGGCAGACCTGTTTTATCGCAGGTATAAACGATTTTGACTCAACCTTCCATATCGCCGGCGCGCACGCCAAGGAATTTTACGGGTTTAAGAATATGTTTGTCGTTGCCGGCGACGTAAGAATGCCGAAATTCGGCTTTATAACTTTTGGCCCTGCGGATTTGACGTATCGCAGCCAAAAAGCCGAGTCCGAATCCGGAAAGAGGAACATTTCAAAACAGGCGATTGTAATTGTCATAGCCACGGGCAACTTAAAGAGCAGCTCCGTAGCAAGAGCAATAGAAGGCGAATACGATCCCCGGTACCCATTAAGCCTGACCCGGAATTGCCGCGGAACCTACGTGCTGGATAAGACCGCGGCCAGGGAATTGCGCGTTGAAAGATTTCCCTGGGAGTTCCGGCCGCAAGCAGAAAAACTCCTCAGGCCTGCCCAAATTTCCGAAAAGCTCAAAGAATGGGGCTTAAGGGAAAAGAGCAGCGTCCTTTTTGTCAACCCTCATATGGACGATGAATTTCTTGCGATGATGCACCTGCTCAAAGAAATGGCCCCTCATTACAATATCCACGCCTGTTACGCATCGTTGGGCTATACGGCGGTATACGGCGATTACGTCCTGGGACTCCTGGGGGTAGCCGGCCGGCTGGAACAGAGTGAAATAAAAAGCCTGAATCCGAAATTAAAACAGAGCTTGCTTAACGAATTAATAAAAGAAGGTTGCAATCCCCGGCGCGTAGCGCACTTAGACTATGAGATATTGCCTTATATGAGCCGGAAGGAAAAGACATTGCGGGCAAAAATCTTATTAACGGATTTGAACGAAAGATATGATTTGCCGGCAAAAGCGAAAGAACTCTCGAGGAACAAATTCGGAAGAAAAGAAGATATTTTGAAATTGAAAGAATTCCTGGCTGAAGTCGAACGAAGAAAACCGCGCGGCGGCGGAACGGATGTAGAGATAATGCGCTTTCTTAAAACCTCCGCCAGATTCATGGAATCCGCTTCCGGCCTAATGTCGCTCGGCGTACCCTATAAAAATATCTATTGGCCGCTGGATGTAAGCTTTTACGGCCCGCCGGGCAGGCCTCTGGCGATAAAACAGGAAGACATCGGCAAGATTAAGGCCGTAATTAAGGCTGTCCGCCCGGCTATGGTAGTCTTCAACGGAGAAGGATTCCCGGACTATAGCAGCCATTCCAACGCCGAAATAGGAACTTACATTGCCTTACTTGAGCTTCTCGGAGAGAAAAAAATAAAAAACGACCTCGTGCTTTTTCAATGGGCCGGCGTCTGGGATAGAATCGGGATAGACGCTTCCCAAATCAGCGTAGCACTAACCAAAGAGGAGCTGCAGAGCTTTTGTAATGCATTTAATTTTTTCTATCCTACCCAGGCGCCGTATGCTCCAGCATTGAATGCCTCTTCGGCGCTCCCGCAGCCCTTCAGCCGCGATGTAATAGCCAACGCCGGCAAATCGGCTCAAGAGCTGGCTGCCGCAACAGACCTGCCCGGGGATATAGCGGACATCCTGAAGCAGGGAGGAGGGGTGTTAAACTATAAAGTTGCGAAATTAAACGACGGCCGCAAGAACCGGGAATTTCAAAGAAAACAAGAGGAGCTTGCCCGTTCGCAGCTGGGCATTGATATCTCCAGTAACGCTGCCTTAACCGGTCCTGCGCCTTATCCGGAAAAACTTAACGAATTACCTGCGCCCCTGATAAGAGAACTGCTCTCTAAAGGCGTTATACCGGGAAAAGAAAGGAGGTTGTTCGGCATAGGCGACTCTTTCCGGCTGACTGCCGGGGATATGCTGGAGATTGCAGCCGGATTTCAAAAAGAGATGGAGCGGGGCTTGCAGGAAAAGGAAAGTTCGCTTGCGATGCTGCCGACTTTCACGGGCGAGATAACCGGCAAAGAAAAAGGGCTGTTTTTAGCGCTGGATTTAGGCGGTTCGACATTCCGCGTGCTTATGGTTTATCTGCCGGGTAAAGGCGGAAAGCCGAAAGCGATTATCGATAAATACCCGCTTAAGGCGGATGCTTACGATTATACCCGGGCCGGCGCGGATGAACTTTTCGGAATTATTGCCAAAAACATAAAGACCTTCCTGGCAAAGCACAAGAAACGAATTATAAAATTAGGAAATAAAAAGCGGCTCCCTCTGGGATTTACCTTTTCGTTTTCCGTAACGCAAACCGGGATAGACCGGGCTAAAGTAAAAAAGCTGGCTAAAGACTTCCGGATGACCGGCCTTGAGAGCAAGGACATCGTCCAATTTTTAAAGCTGGCGATTAGCAATCAGGGCTTGAGCGGCGTTATTGAGGTTGTATCTTTGAATAACGATACGGCCGGAACCCTGGCGGCCGGAAGGTATCACGATAAGAACTGCGATGCCGGAGGCATTGTGGGGACAGGAACAAACTTTTGCTATGTGGAATCAACGAAAAACATCCGGACACTGACAGCCGCACAATTAGCCCGTTACGGCAGAAAGACAATGGCTATCAACATCGAATCCGGAAATTTCAATAAAATACCGCGGAATATTTACGACAGAACCCTGGACAACGCATCCACCAACAGGGGCGAACACATTGAAGAGAAGATGGTCTCGGGACTGTACTTAGGCGAATTGACACGACTTGCGCTCACGGACCTGATAAACAAAGGCTTGTTATTTAAAGGGAAATTAACCCGGAGGGAAATGAGTAAGGTTTCGCAAAAGGACGGCTTTCCCGCGCCTGTTATGACAAAGATATCGGAAGATGAATCCGTTAACCTGAAAGGGGTCCAGGCACAGACACAGAGGTGGGGAGTTAACAGCGGGCACATCAGCCGGGAAGACAAAGAAGCCGTCAAAGAGATATGCGCAATAGTTGCCAGGCGCGCTGCCCGTATAACCGCGGCGGTTATATTTGCTATTGTAACGCATATGGACGAATACATTAAACGCTATCACACCGTAGCCATAGACGGCAGCCTGTTCGAGAAACACCCCGCTTTTAAAAACGATATGAGAGAAGCTATGAAAGAGCTGTCTATGGAAGTATTTAAAGACAACCGCTGCGATAAAATATCCTTTATGCTGACCACCGGCGGCTCGGGTATCGGAGCAGCTATTATTGCCGCAATAGCCGCCTCCCGCCGCATAGTTAAAGGGGAGCGAGACTAATGGAACAGGTAAATATTTCCGTCGTCGGCGCCGGCGTCATAGGGCTGGCAATCGCGGCGGAGCTTTCCAAAGAATATTCCGACATCGTGGTCATTGAAAAAAATTCTACATTCGGCCAGGAGACAAGCTCTCGCAACAGCGAGGTTATCCATGCGGGGATTTATTACCCCGGGGGCTCGCTAAAAGCAAAGATGTGCGTTGAGGGAAAGGAATTGCTTTATGAATATTGCGGACAAAACAACATCGGCCATAAGAGAATGGGAAAGCTTATCGTAGCCGTTGACGATAATGAGGTAAAAGAGCTGGAGGAACTTTATAAGAACGGCCTGGGTAACGGGGTGGCGGATTTAAAGATTTTATCTGAAGGCGAAATAAAGAAACTGGAGCCCCGCGTAAAAGCAATAGCCGCCATACATTCGCCCTCAACCGGAATTCTGGATACGCACGCACTGATGAATAACTTTGCTTCCCGGGCGCAAAGCCGGAATGTGCAAATCGCCTATTCTACGGAATTGACGGGAGTGGAAAAACAGAAAACCGGCCTTAAGGTATCGGTCAAGGACGAGAGAGAAGGAACTTTTGACTTTTTAACGCGGGTGTTTATTAATGCCGCGGGGCTTAATTCCGACAAGGTAGCCAGGATGGCGGGAATAGACAAAAAGGAATATACCCTTAAGTATTGCAAGGGAGATTATTTCAGGGTGCACAACAATAAAGCGAAATTACTCTCCCGCCTGGTATATCCGGTTCCTGCCAAGAAAGGGGTAAGCCTGGGAATACATACCGCTCTGGATTTAGCCGGCAGCCTCAGGCTGGGGCCCGACGCCGAGTATGTAGATAAGATAGACTACGCCGTTGATGAGTCCAAAAAAGAAATCTTTTATGAAAACACGAGGCGCTTTATGCCGTTTATCGAACCGGAAGATTTGGCTGCGGATATGTCCGGCATCAGGCCAAAACTCCAAGGCCCCGGCGAAGACTTCAGGGATTTCTTGATAAAAGAGGAGTCCGGTAACGGACTGCCCGGATTTGTAAATCTCATAGGAATTGACTCTCCCGGCCTAACCTGCGTTCTTTCGATAGCCAAAGAGATAAAAAAGATAGTCAAATCAATATCTTAGGAAGGATACTATATGATTTTAAGAATAGGTCACAGGGGCGCTGCGGGTTACGAGCCCGAGAACACGCTGCTTTCGTTTAACAAGGCGCTGGAGCTTGAGGTTGACATGATAGAGTTAGACGCGCAGGTATGCAAAACAGGGGAAATAGTCGTTATCCATGACGCCAAAATCGACAGAACCACAAACGGAACAGGCTTTGTCGCGGATAAAACATTCCGGGAATTGAGGTCTTTGGACGCCGGCAAGGGTCAGTTAATCCCTACCCTGCAGGAAGTGCTGGAAGCGGTTAACAGGAAGGCAAGGGTAAATATCGAGATTAAGGGAGAAGGTGCGGCAGGGGCTGTTTTTGACATTATTCGGGCTTATGTCGGCAGGAAAGGCTGGTCATGGGAGGACTTTCTGGTTTCCTCGTTCAACCATTACGAGCTGCTGGAATTCAGCCGTTTGGCGCCTGAGGTTAGAATCGGAGCGGTAATTGCATGCATACCCGTCGGTTACGCGGAATGCGCGGCAAAGGTAAACGCCTATTCGCTGCATCCGTCTAAAGAGTTTATCAATCAGGTTCTGATTGATGATGCGCACAAGCGCGGAATGAAGGTATTCGCTTACACGCCGAATGATTCGGAATTTATCCAGAAAATAAAATCTCTGGGCGTTGACGGCATCTTCTCCGATTTCCCCGACAGGATACAAGAAAATCGCTTCCAGCGATAATCCTAATATGCGATTTTCAGTGGTTAGGAAACTGTTCTATACTTTCCTATACCATAAAAAGGGAAGATACTTAAAAGTTTGCTGAACTGACGAATTTCTGATATAATTTATCGTTGAAGTAAGGAGGATATAGATGAAGCTTTATCTTGTTCAACACGGACTCGCCTTACCGGAAGAAAAGGATTCCCGAAAACCGCTGAGTCCCGAAGGAAAAGATACCACGCAAAAAGTGGGAAAGTTTTTAGATACAAAGGGCGTAAAAGTGGAGTGCATCTGGCACAGCGAAAAATTGCGCTCTATCCAAACGGCTCAGGTGTTGTCGGAATGTATCTCATACCCCAGGACTGAAAAGCGCAAAGACTTGAATCCCTCAGACCCTGTGGATAGATTTTACACAGAATTTCTAAAAATAAACAAAGACTTTATGATTGTCGGGCATCTGCCGTTTCTGCAGAAATTAGCGTCCTTGTTATTGACGGGTTCGGAAGGTCTCGAACTGGTCTCTTTTAGATATTCCGCAGTACTCTGTCTCGAGTATCGGGATAAATGGAAAATATCCTGGTTCATTACCCCTGAGATGATTTAGGTGAAGCATAGTAGATAACTAAAGACGCCGGGACAAAACATGGACGAAATAAGGAAGATTTTAATCGTATCTTCGGATAAGAATTTAAGGGACGTTCTCAATTTTTGTTTCGACGGCTGGGGGTACGAAGTTTTCCTTCAGGACTCTGTCTCTGCAGACATAAATTCCGTTAAAAGAATATCGCCGGACGTGATTGTCGTCGACGTCCACACAGCCCATAAATCCCAGCTTGAAATATGCCGTACCCTCAAGGAAGATTTCACCACTGCCCTCATCCCGGTAATCACCATCATAAAGAAGCGCCAATTAAGGCAGCAGCTTCTGAACATCCGCCAGGGAATAGACGACTACTTAATAAAGCCTCCGGACCCTCTTGACTTACGAATCAGGGTAGAGATGGCCGTTAGAAGGTCCCAATACAGCCTTCACTCCAGCGCATTGACCGGGCTTCCCGGAGGAAGGCTTATCGAGGAAACCCTTACGGAAAGAATAAAAAAGGGGGGAGTTTTTTGTTTCGGCTACATTGACATAGATAATTTTAAATATTTCAACGATGTGTATGGATACTTAAAAGGCGACAGAGCGATTAAACAAACCGCTTATATGCTTTATGAAACAATAAAAAAGTTCGGCAACAGCAGCGATTTTATAGGCCATATCGGCGGAGATGATTTTGTTTTTATCACCTCGCCCGAAAAGTACAAAACAATTTGCCGCAATCTCATTCAAACGTTCGACAGAATTATTCCTTTCCATTATTCTCCCGAAGACAGGGAGCGCGGCTTTATAATGACCAAGGATAGAACGAACAGAATAAATAAGATACCGTTGATGAGTTTATCCGTCGCTCTGATTAATAATACCGGCTCACGCGAATTCAGCAACGCCATTGAAATAAACGAACGCGTAGCCGAAATCAAGTGCTATCTTAAGTCGATGTCCGGAAGCAAATTTATGGCCGGAAGGAGAAATCAGAAATCCGGCGCGGATTCAGGGCCTCAATTCAACGAAGAAGGGCAGAAATTGAAAAACTACAAGCCTCTGGGGCAGTTTTTACTTGAAAAAAATATCATTACTCCCGAACAATTAGACGAAGCGTTAAAGGTCCACTGGGAAAGAGGCATAGTCCTGGGAGAAATCCTCAAAGAATTAGGCTATCTTGACGAGGGGAAGTTAAACGAAGCTTTAAAAATCCAGGAAGACGCCTGTCTTAACCTTAAGTCCAAATTCGATTTTCTGGAAAGACGCCAACCCGAACAGTCCGGATAGATTGATAAAAAAGGAGGGGCTATGCCTGCGATTGCCAGCTTAGAAGATTTAAAAAAATTAAACGCAGAAATTCAGGAAATAAAGAAGAAAAATCCGGAGGTCTGCGAAAAAATAGTGCAGGTGATAAAAAAGAACCGTAAAATCGGATACAGGAATTTCTGCAAGCTATTTATAGGCGAAAGGACTCCCGAAGAGCTTAAGAGCCCGGAAAAATAAACCGCTTGCAATTCAGCATGCAACAAAAGGAGGTACTTATGGGTTTTTTGATAACTCTGCTTTTAACCGTTGCGGTTTTGGCGATTTTGTTCTTTTCGATATATAATTCTCTGGTCAGGCTTAAGGTGAGAATCGACAATGCCTGGTCTCAAATTGACGTCCAGTTAAAGAGGCGCCACGATTTAATCCCCAACCTGGTCGAGGTGGTAAAGGGGTATATGCAGTACGAAAAAGATACTCTGGAGCGGGTGATAAAAGCCAGGGGTCAGGCGATCGACGCATCCGGCTTAAAAGACAAGGCGCAGGCAGAAAATTTCCTGACTCAGACGCTGCGCTCTCTATTTGCGGTAGTCGAAAGATATCCCGAGCTAAAAGCTAACCAGAACGTACTGAGGCTGCAGGAAGAATTAACCTCTACGGAAAATAAGATTGCTTTCGCCAGGCAGTATTACAACGATGAGGTGCGGCTTTACAACACAAAGACAGAGGTGGTGCCCTCGAATATCGTAGCAGGCCTTTCCGGCTTTCAAAAAAGAGACTTTTTTGAAATAGAAGACGTAATCCAAAAAGAACCGCCCAAAGTTAAATTATAATCCATGTCCTTCTCGTTCATTGACATAGAAGAGAAGAAGAGCCGGATTATCGCTTTGGTTTTTTTGTCCGTAATTCTGTTTTATTTTCTTACCGCGTATATCTTACTCGTAGTAATAGAAAACAGCTATGTTTTCTATCTCAGGGAGGCAAAGGAGCACTCTTTCTTTTTACCGCCCCTTTATCACGCCCTGGGAGTATTAGCTATCGCCTTTCTGGCGGCGCTTTTTCACTGGCTCATCTCAACCGGCAATCTGATTGAAAAAATGTCTGCGGCTATCGGAGCAATGCCGGTTGACCCAAAAGATACCTACCATCAATATTTCAAAAATATCGTGGATGAAGTCTCGGTGGCTACCGGAGGCAAGCCTATCGAGGCGATGATTATTCCCTTTTCAGATTTGAATTCATTCTCCTTGCAGGAATTCAGCAGAAGAGCGGTCATCGGCGTAACCGAAAGCCTGTTGGCGCGGCTTAACCGCGACCAAATCGAAGCAGTTGTAGGCCATGAAGCGGGACATATCGTAGGAGGAGACTCCCTGACTACAACCGTTATATGCTCTTTATCAGAGATTTATGAAGAAAGTATTTCCGGGATAAAAGCAGGATTAAAAAGCACAAGAACAAGAGGCCGCGGCGGCGTGATTTTACTCCTAATTCTTATCGTATTAAGCGTAATGCATTTCCTAAGCAACCTCCTGCGGTATTTCATATCCAGACAAAGGGAATACCGCGC
>JBDRMR010000023.1:0-25919 GCA_043812035.1 Candidatus Omnitrophota bacterium | reverse complement strand
GGGTGTCCCTAATTAGGAGGAAGAAATGAATATCTTTTGGCAGAGAATAATTCGGGCAGCTAAGCTGGATTCCGCTCTTTATGAGGAGGTGGAGAAGGATGCCAGCGCCCTGCCTCAGGCAATGGCTGTGGTTGTGCTCTCCGCGCTTGCCGCGGGCATCGGCGGCGTCCCCAAGATTGGCTTAGGAGGCATAATCGTGGTCGCAATTATTGGGCTGCTGGCTTGGTATATTTGGGCTTTCCTTACTTATTTTATCGGAACAAGACTTCTTCCCGAGCCGCAGACTCAGTCTAATTTGGGCGAGCTGTTGCGCACAATCGGTTTTTCAAGCGCTCCGGGGTTAATCCGGATCACGGCGATGTTCGGGGGTCTCCAGCGTCTGATTTTTTCGTTTGCCGCTGCTTGGATGCTGATAGCAATGGTAATAGCGGTAAAGGTTGCCCTTGATTATAAGAGTACCTGGCGGGCAGCGGGAGTCTGTCTAATCGGTTGGATTGTCCAGGTGGCGTTACTCGTCCCTTTATTGGCTCTTTTCGGAGGACCAAAACCCTCATGAGCGAAATCGTTTTAACCGCACAGCAAGCGGCGGAAATTGACAGGTATGCAAAAGAGCATTTAGGCATCCCGGCTCTGGTGTTAATGGAGAATGCCGGCAGATCGGTTGCGGAAGTGGCGCTGGATTTGCTTGGGGAAATTAGCGGCGCTCGTATCGCTGTATTTTGCGGAAGGGGCAATAATGCCGGAGACGGCTTTGTTGCTGCCCGTCATTTGATTGTTCATGGCGGGAATGTGGATGTTTATTTATTGGCCCAGCAAGCTCAAATAAGGAACGAAGCAGGAACGAATTTAAATATTTTAAGGAAAATTACTTACCGTATATTTGAGATTAAAGATTCGGCTGCCCTCGAATCTATAAATTTCAAGGACTACTCTATAATTATCGATGCCCTCCTCGGTATCGGATTGAAGGGAGAAGTCGAAGGATTATTCAGGGAGGCAATTTCTAAGATTAGCAAAAGCGGGGCCCGGACAATAGCTGTTGATATTCCTTCGGGACTGGATGCCACAACCGGCAGGATTCACGGCGTGGCGGCACGGGCCGATACGACAGTAACATTTGCGGCAAAGAAAAAAGGACTCCTGATTGAACAAGGGCCTGAGTATTGCGGCAAGGTTATCGTTAAGGATTTAGGCATACCTCTCGAAAGCTTACCCACTTAGAGAAAATTCTCTAACGGGGTTTATTAAAAGAGAAATAGCTATGATTTCAAAAGAAGACCTTGATTTCGAGATTTCGTTTTACGAAGGGCTTCTGCAAAAGCAGCCGGATTTTATAAATGCTCTTATCGCCCTGGGGGATGCTTATACCAAAAGGGGCCGCTACGAAGACGGACTTAAGGTAGATAAGAGGCTGGCGGGATTAAGACCGGATGACCCCGTGGTCCACTACAATCTTGCCTGCAGCTGTTCACTGCTTAAAATGGCCGACCCCGCGATTTCGGCTTTAAAAAAAGCAATCCGTTTAGGCTATCGGGATTTCGCGTTTATGGAGAAAGACCCGGATTTGGAATATATCAGGAAAGACCCCCGCTACAAAGAACTGCTGTTCGAACACCCCAGAAAGAGAAGGAAGCAATAAGCTCTCCTCCCGGCTTAGATAAAATCGGATGTGAGATTTTCTTATCTTTATCGTCTATTATGTATGAAGGGACGTATTTGTCTTTTGAATAATGCAAATTGCGAGGGTGGCTCCAAAATGAAAAAGCTCAATAAGGCTTGCGAAGACTCAATAAAATACTGGCCTCGATCCGACCGGCCCAGAGAAAAATTATTTAATTACGGAGAGCATAATCTAAGCGACTCCGAGCTCTTAGCTATACTGCTTCGCAGCGGCACAAAAGGTCAGAGCGCCGTGGATTTAGCCAGGAGAGTATTGAAAAGATTTAAGACCTTCCGCAGTATGAGCCGCACGGAATTATCCGACTGGGATAAATTTAAAGGCCTGGGGGTTGCTAAGGTTGCCCAGATAAAAGCGGCGATTGAAATAGGCAGGCGTTTTAGAGAAGAAGAGGTTAAAGAGCGCAGGCCGAAAATAAATTCATCGCAAGACGTCGCAAGAATCTTGATGCCGAGAATGAGAGATTTAAGAAAAGAAGTATTTAAAATCTTGCTTTTGGATTCTCGGAACAGGGTAATAGACTTGATAGAGGTTGAAGAAGGCACGGTTAATCAGGCAAATCCGATAATCAGAGAGGTTTTTCAAAGGGCACTTCAGAATTTCGCCGCATCTGTAATCTGCGTCCACAATCATCCGTCAGGAGACCCTCAGCCGAGCCAGGAGGATAAGGTATTTACGCAGGAGATGGTTCAGGCGGGTAAGATTCTTCAGGTAAGAGCTTTGGACCACGTAATTATCGGCGATAACAGATATTTTAGTTTTGCGGATGAGGAGCTAATGCAGGCTATTTGATAAAATAGTCCAACCTTTTTTTGTAGATACCCGCCAGCTCCTTTAACTGAACGACGTCAATCCGGCATTGGCCGGATTCTATTTTGGAAATATAAGACTGGGTTCTGCTTAATTTCTTTGCCACATCTTCTTGCTTAAGCCTCGCTTCTTTACGGGCCGCGGTTAATTGTTTAACTATATATTTATGACTTCTCGTATAAATTGTTTTATTCATTATTGACTCTCCTGGGCATTATGATATACTTAATTATTCAGTATTCCAAAACGGAATACGCCAAATTAGGAGGATTTTGCGCATGAGGAAAAAAAATAAAGCTACAAAGATATTAATCGTAGATGACGAAGATAACGTCAGAGAAGTCATAAGTTATGTACTCGAAGAAAAAGGCTTTATTACCGAAGAAGCCAAAGACGGGAAAGAAGCGCTTAAGAAAATTTCCAGAATTAAGCCCGATGCGATTATCCTTGACATCGGCATGCCGGGGATGGACGGCTTTCAGGCCTGCAAGCGGTTAAGAAAAAATCGTCACACACAAAATATCCCCATCATTTTTTTATCGGCTCAAGAATGCGCGACCGAATTCATCCGGGATATGCCCGGAGCGGCTATAGAGTATATTGAAAAGCCGTTTGACCTTGCTTACCTGCTTAAGCGGATCGACCATATCCTCGTCGCCACCCCCGCTAAATAATACGACAATATTATAATTTCCGCCAAAATACTTCTTCCCGAACCGCGTCGCAGAAATTACATTTTACAGAGAAGGGAGTTTTGTGTATAATATTAAGAATGATTAACCTTTCGGTCAAAGTCGGCAGGCTGAAATTAAGCAATCCTGTTCTGGTTGCATCAGGCACCTTTGGCTACGGCGAGGAGTTCAAGGATTTAATCAATCCGGACAAGTTAGGCGCAATCATTACCAAAACAATTACCTTACTTCCGCGCCAGGGAAATCCGATGCCCCGGATTATTGAGACGCCATGCGGGTTGCTTAATTCTATTGGCTTGCAGAACGAAGGCATCGACAGCTTTATTAAGCGCAAGATTCCTTATTTGGCTGAGGTTTCCGCAAAGGTGATTGTCAGCATTGCCGGCGAGTCGGCTGAGGAATTCAAGAGATTAACGGAGATTCTTGATAGAAAAAACGCTGTTGACGCAATTGAGCTGAATCTCTCTTGCCCAAATATTAGAGGCAGAACCACGATAATAGCTCAAGACCCCAAAACTACTTATCAAACGGTAAGGGCGGCGCGAAAGAGCACCAAAAAGACGCTGATTGCAAAGCTTTCCCCCAACGTTACCGACATAGTTTGCATTGCCCGGTCTGCTTACGACGCAGGCTGCGATGCCTTAAGTTTAATTAACACGGTTTACGGAATGAGCGTAGATTTAGAGAAGAAAGCGCCGCATTTAGCCGGCGTCTGGGGCGGTTTAAGCGGTCCGGCAATAAAGCCGATTGCCCTTTACACGGTTTGCCAGGTGGCCAGAAAGATTAAGCTGCCGATAATCGGAATAGGCGGGGTTATGAATGCCGGGGATGCCTTAGAGTTTATTCTTGCGGGGGCAACTGCAATAGAGGTAGGCACAGCAAATTTCGTCAACCCCAGAGCAAGCATTGAAATTGTCGCAGGGATAAAGCAATATTTAATAAAACACAAAATTAAAGACATAAAAAATCTTATCGGGGCATTAAAAATATAAACTGTCGATTAAAATTATGAACTGTCAACTGATCGTTGCCTTAGACGTAGACAATTTAAAAGAAGCGCGGCGTTTAGTCAATTTACTTTATCCGACAGTTAAGATTTTTAAAGTCGGCTCTCAGCTTTTTACTGCAGCCGGGCCGAAAGCCGTTGATTGGATAAGAAAAAAAGGGGCGAGGGTTTTTCTGGATTTGAAATTCCACGACATACCGAACACAGTGGCAAATGCAGTACGCCAGGCTGTCAAGTTAAGGGTTTTTATGCTGGACGTTCACGTCCAGGGCGGAAAGGATATGCTTAGGGCTGCAGCGAACTCGGCAAAGGAGCAGGCAGGAAAGTTAAGGATTAAAAAACTCTTAGTCCTGGGCGTTACTGTTTTAACCAGCCGGAAGGCAAGCGAAAAGGTTGAAAAAACCGTATTAGAACAGTCCCGTTTGGCAAGAAAATGCGCATTAGACGGCGTTGTTGCCTCGCCTCAAGAGGCGCGGTTATTGCGCAGTAA
The DNA here is from genome assembly GCA_043812035.1 of Candidatus Omnitrophota bacterium. Classification (GTDB taxonomy): domain Bacteria; phylum Omnitrophota; class Gorgyraeia; order Gygaellales; family JAHJCI01; genus CAYMKG01. Next base: position 21,243 of record JBDRMR010000023.1, on the reverse strand, counting down.
TTTAGGTAAGAGATTTATTATCGTTACTCCGGGAATCCGGCTTGGAAAGAGCGCAGCTTTTGACCAGAAGCGCACATCTGCTCCTGCTCAAGCAGCGCTTTCCGGCAGCGACTATTTGGTTGTCGGCAGGCCGGTTATCCGGGCAAAAGACCCCTTAGAAGTTGCCAAGGAGATAATTAATCAGATAAAAAGCGGTATTAGTAATAAGGATTAAGTAGTAAGGATTAAGCGAGCATGGTACCCAAAGAAGCAATAGATAAAATCAGGCAGATAGAGAGCCGGGCGGAAGATATAATCAGGCAGGCAAACCAAAAGGCTCAAGAAATTATCGGTCAGGCCAGGAAGCAGGCGGAAGAATATATTGAAAATAAGAAGGAAGAGGCGCGGGCAAATGGCAAACAGGAGGCGCAAGAAATTGTGGCTCAGGCGCAGAAGGAAAAGGCCGAGATTGAAAAAGCAACTCAAAGTAAAATTTCCCGATTAGAAGAGTTGGCTACGAAAAATTCGTTGCAGGCTGTAAATTGGTTAACCGAAGAAATTAGTCGGAAGAGATAATCGGCTATGGCCATTGCGAAAATTAAGAAAATCCAGATTTTAGGGCATAAAAAGGAACAGGAAGCGGTTCTTGGCCATTTGCAGGATTCGGGAGCGGTCGAGATTACCCGGATTAACGAAGCATTGCTTCCTGCCCAATCTACGCCCGAAGAATCTTCGGATTTAGAAAACGAGCTGCGCGCTTTACAGGAGGGAATAGATACCCTGAGTCTTTACGAACCCAAAAAAGCCGGGCTGTTGGGTTCTCTTTTTAAAGCCCATCCTATAATTAATCCGCAAGCTTTACAGGATGCGGCAAGGACGGGTTCATATCAGAATATCTTGACTGAAATCAAAGAAAACGAAACAAACATAAAACAGCTTGAGAGCCGGATAAGGAAAACCGACTCTGATTTTGGGCTACTTATACCCTGGAGCGGAATTAATATTACTGTTCATGACTTATTTCCCGCAAGATTCACGCATGTCTTTCTGGGGGAAATTAGTAATAACGACTATATTAAATTTAGCGATGAGATTGAGGGCAGAAGACTTGCTCTTTTTTTGAATACGGTAAACAAGGTAAAGAAGAAACGCTATTTAGCGATTATTTCTCTTCTTGAGAATGAGGAAGAGGTCAGAGATTTGTTGCAACGGTATAATTTTAACTTTTTTCATCTGCCCGAATCGCTAAAAAGAGAAGAATTCGTGCGCCTGACAATCAAGCAATGCCTGGATTCGCTTAAGCAGGAACTCGGCAGTTTAAGAGCGCAAGCGCATAGAGCAAAAGATAAGATGGAAAAACTGCTTCCTCAGAGGATACTGTTGATGGGATTGTACGATTATAACTTTAATTTTCGCAACCGCCTCCTTGCCGTTCGAAATTTAGGCTCGACCCAGCAGGCGTTTTTGCTGGAGGGTTGGGTGAGAGCAGAGGACTTGCCCGGATTGGAAGCCAGAATAAAAGATTCTTCCTCTTTAGCAATATTCAGCCGTCCGGCTCTGCCTTCCGAAGACGTGCCCGTGGATTTAGAAAATAAGCCGTATTTTGAGCCGTTTGAGGTAATAACCTCTCTCTACGGAATGCCGGCAAGATATTCTATTGACCCCACGCCGTTTTTGGCGCCCTTTTTCTTTATCGCCTTCGGCTTATGCCTTACCGACGCCGGCTACGGTTTAATCATCACGGTTGCCGCGCTCATTATATTGAGGAAATTGAAGCTTACCGGGCCGGCGAGAAAAATCATTAATCTTTTTCTGTTATGCGGGATTTCAACGATTATCTTGGGCAGTTTAATAGGAGGATGGTTCGGCGTGCCGGTTAAGCAATTAATGCTTTTTGATCCGATGAAGAATCCGTTAATCTTTCTAATGATTTCATTGGCTATCGGCTTTATTCAGGTTGAATTCGGGTTGCTGATTAAGATGGCGCATGATTTAAAACAGAAACAGCTCATTGACGCTTTTCTGGTAAGGTTGGCCTGGGTTTTACTTTTGCCGTCGTTAGTTTTAACATTCACTAAGTTGAATTGGGCAAAGAGCGTCGCTGTTTTGACTACTGTCTCAATCGTCTTATTCAGCAGTCACCGGACCAAAAATATTTTCGCTCGGATTGCCGCCGGATTATGCAGCCTTTACGATATCTCCAGGCATTTTGCCGACGTGGTGTCTTATTCCCGCCTGCTTGCTCTGGGTCTTTCCACTTCTGTTATAGCTATGGTGGTTAATATTCTCAGCCTCCAGGCGCTGAATATTCCCCTGTTCGGCGGTATTGCTATGGTGCTGGTTCTGGTTTTCGGACATTTATTTAATCTGGCAATAAATACCTTAAGCGCGTTTGTGCATTCGGCGCGTTTACAATTCGTTGAGTTCTTCGGTAAATTCTTTATCAGCGGCGGAAGACCTTTGCGTCCGTTTAAAAAAGAAAGAATTTATACATAAGAGGAGGAAAAACTATGGAGTGGGGGTTGGTTTTTGGAATTTTGGGTGCAGCCATTGCTGCGTTCTTAGCTGGCTGCGGCTCAAGTATAGGCGTAGGGCTAGCCGGACAGACCTCGGGCGGCGTAATGAGCGAAGATCCGGAGAAATTCGGCAACCTGCTTTTATTGGTGGCATTGCCGGGGACTCAGGGTGTCTACGGATTTCTGGCCGCATTCCTCGTCATCGTAAAATTGGGGCTTCTGGCAGGCAAAATACCTCCGGTTACTCTTTATCAGGGCCTGGCCGTATTCGGAGCTTGTCTCCCCATAGCAGTAACCGGACTTATTTCCGGAATCCATCAGGGTAAGGTCTGTGCCGCCGGAGCTATGATGGTGGCAAAGCACCCCAAGGATTTTATGAAGCCGGTGATTTTAGCTGCTTTGGTTGAGACTTACGCAGTGTTGGGATTGCTGGTTACGATACTTCTGCTTAACGGAATTAAAATCTAAACTTAGGGATACCCTTTGCATTGAATACAAGGGTGTCCCTCGATTGGCACTTCGACTTCGCCCTTCGCTTCGCCCTTCGCTTCGCCCTTCGCTTCGCTCAGGACGACCCTGAGCTTGCCGAAGGGTCGCTCAGGACTTTCGGACACATTCGCTTACGCTCAGTGTTCGACCCTGAGTGTAAACGAAGGGTCGAAGGACACTGAGACGAAGTCGAAGTGCAGGACTCGATGGACGAGTCGAACCATTGGCTCAAAGGGTGTCCCTATGGCGTTAGAGGATATAATTAAGAAGATATTAGAGGATGCACAGAATAAGGCCCAGGAGATATTAACCCGGGCAGAACAGGAAGCTGAGCAGATTCGTAAAGAAGCAGATGTCAAAGCCGAAAGGGTTGCGCAAGAGATAATTCAGGAGAACACAAACTCCGGTCAACAGGAGGCATTACGCATAACCACCCTTGCGCGCCTGGAGGCAAGGAAGGAAATCCTTTCTGCCAAGCAAAAGATACTGAATAAGATTTTCTCCGACCCAAATATTTCCGGTTTGGTAAAGGCAGAGAAGACGGTTGTTTTGCCCGAGACAGAAAAGCGGGAGACCCTTGAGCCGGAGATTTACTTAAACACAGTGCGCCCGAATTACGAAGCCAGGGTTGCAGAAATTCTCTTTGAGAAACAATGAAGAGCAGATACGATTACGCATATGCCGTCGGCCGTGTGCGGGCCCTGGAAGCGAGATGGATTCCCGAGGCTATTTTTCGCAATGCCGTTGAGGCTGATTCTTTGGACGAGGTATTAAATATTCTTTCGGAATTTGTTCATGCAGAGGCAATAAAAAAAATCAGCAATTCCCGCGACCTGGAATTTTTCTTAATCGAACGGGTGAATCGACTGAACAATACGGTTTCGCGGCTTTTGGACGACGAGCAATTAACCGGCGCCTTATTCAGCTTAAGCGAGGATTTGATTTTGGCAAAGGACAGGGTAAGCAAGGTTCAATTAGAGTTTCTCGAGAATCTTCTTATGCATATAGTAAAACTTAACGACTTAACTACCTATTTAAGACTTAATCTCAGCGATAAAATAACCGATTTTATGCGGGGCGATTACGGCGACATCGCGCGGCAGGCAAGTCAGGCAAAACAAAAGGAGAATTCCTATCTTTCGCTGGAGAAACTAAAGCCCGCCTTTATCTTGAAATTCTTAGGCGGCGCAAAATATATTACCTTCGGCCCCGAGCCGATTATAAGTTATTACTTTGCCGAGCTAAACCAAATAAGGTTGTTACGCTGGGTAATTTTGGGTAAAATAAACCAGGTGCCCAAAGATAAATTATTGGCGTTAATTTAACGATGGAAAATAAGATTGCGATTATAGGAGACAAGGATTTGGTCGAGGGATTTGCTGCGGCGGGCTTTCAGGTATTCTCTCCGGAAGATAAGACAGAGGCGATTGCCTCAAGCCTGGACGAAGTAATACAAAACAATTTTAACCTCTGCTTTATACTGGAGAGATACGCGCTCAGGATTAGCGGAAAAATCAGGGAATTGGAAGAGAAAACATACCCGGCAATTGTGGTTGTTCCTGACTATCGAAAGGATTTTGGCTTAGCCGCAGAATCTCTTAAGGAAATAGTTATTCGGGCAATCGGCACCGAATCAATAGAGTCGATACAGAGATGAAAGAAGCAAAGATAATCAGAGTAAGCGGGCCGTTAGTGGTAGCTTCGGGATGCCGGGGAGCGCGAATGTTTGATGTGGCTTATGTTTCCCGGGAACGGCTTATCGGCGAGATTATTGAACTAAAAAGAGATCTCGCCTTTATCCAGACTTACGAGGATACCACCGGAATCGGTCCCGGAGAACCGGTTTTCTTGACCAATGAGCCTTTGAGTATAGAGCTGGGTCCCGGTTTAATTTCAATGATTTACGACGGCATCCAGCGGCCTTTGGAATTAATCCGCCGGGAGAAGGGCGATTTTATTCAGCGCGGGATCGAACTTCCCGCTCTAGACAGGCAAAGGATTTGGCATTTTAAACCTGGGTTTAAGGTTAATCAGGAAGTTACCAGCGGAGATATCCTCGGCGAGGTTGAAGAGACCGAATTAATAAAACACAAAATTCTTCTTCCCTGGCAGATTAGTGGAAAGGTGGTTCAGATTCGCGAAGGCGAATTCAAGATCGATGATACCGTGGCTAAGATTGAGAACTCAGGCAGGGTCTTTGAGATTAAGATGGCTCAGCGATGGCCGGTAAGGAAACTCCGCCCCGTTAAAGAGAAGCTCCCGCCAAATGAGGCTTTAATTACCGGCCAGCGGGTTATCGATACCTTTTTCCCCGTTGCTAAAGGAGGTACAGCGTGTATCCCGGGTCCTTTCGGCAGCGGGAAGACCGTGTTTCTGCACACGGCAGCCAAATGGGTAGACGCGGACGTCATAGTTTATACCGCCTGCGGGGAGCGCGGGAACGAAGTGGCTGACCTTTTGATTTCGCTGCCGAAACTGAAAGATCCCAGGACAGGCAGGCCGTTGATGGAAAAAACCATAGTCATTGCCAATACCTCAAACATGCCTGTTGCTGCCCGCGAGGCGTCGGTCTATACCGGTATTACCATCGCGGAATATTTTCGCGATATGGGTTATTCTGTTGCCCTGATGGCAGATTCGACTTCGCGGTGGGCAGAGGCATTAAGGGAGATTTCCGGAAGGCTAGAGGAGATGCCCGGCGAGGAGGGTTATCCCGCCTATTTAGCGACCCGGCTAGCCGAGTTTTATGAACGCGCCGGAAAGATAGTTTGCCTTGGAAGTGATACCCGTTTTGGAACATTGACGGTTATGGGCGCGGTTTCACCGCCGGGCGGAGATTTATCCGACCCGGTTGTCCAGAATACCCTGCGAGTGGTAAAGGTATTCTGGGGATTGGACGATAAATTGGCGAGCAGCCGGCACTTTCCCGCAATTAACTGGCTGAACAGCTACTCCCTTTATCACGAGAACATCAAAAGATTCCTAACCGAAAATATTTCTGAGCAATATATTCAACTGAGAACCGAGGCAATGAAGCTGCTGGAGCAGGAATCAGAGTTATTGGAGATCGCCCGGCTTGTCGGAGTCGAGACCCTTTCCTTATCCGACCGTTTGATCTTAGAGATTGCCCGTATGATTCGCGAGGATTTCCTGCACCAGAACGCTTTCCACGAGATAGATACCTATACCTCGCTCGTAAAACAGTACCGGATGCTTAAATTAATCATTGATTTTTACCGCAAGGCAGAGCAGATGTTAAAAGAGAACAAAACCTTAAAAGATATTCTCCAGTTGCCCGCGCGCGAGAGGATAGCCCGGGTCAAGTACATCCCCGAGGATAAACCCGGGGAATTTGACGAGATTGAGAAGATGCTCGGAGGTTAAAGATGTACAAAGAATATTTGACTGTCTCCGGTATTTCCGGGCCGATAGTAGTGGTCGAGAAAACAGCCGACGTTAAATTCGCGGAGCTGGTCGAAATCGAATTTGGCGACGGAGCAGTCCGCCGCGGCCTGGTTTTGGATATTTCATCCGAGCGCGCGCTGGTTCAGATTTTCGAAGGGACAACCGGACTGGATGTGGCTAACACCAAGGTTAGATTCCTGGGCAGGACTCAGGAATTAGGAGTGTGCCCTGATTTGGTGGGCAGAATTTTCGACGGAGCCGGCAGGCCCCGCGACGGAGGCCCCCAGGTTATTGCCCGGCAGTATCTGGACATAAACGGCAGCCCCATTAATCCTTCGGCCCGCGATTATCCAACAGATTTCATTCAGACCGGGATTTCCGCTATCGACGGAATGAATCCTTTGGTCAGGGGGCAGAAACTTCCTATTTTCTCTGCCTCAGGCCTTCCTCATGTGCGCATAGCAGCCCAGATTGCCCGTCAGTCAAAGGTATTGGGGAGGGAGGAAAAATTTGCGGTGGTATTCGGGGCAATGGGAATTACTTTTGAAGAGGCAAATTTCTTTATCAATGATTTCAAAAATACGGGAGCGATTGAGCGGGCGGTGCTTTTCGTTAATCTCGCCGATGAGCCTGCAATCGAGCGGGTGTCTACCCCCCGGCTGGCTCTTACCGCTGCCGAATATCTCGCTTTTGGTTTAGATATGCATGTGTTAGTCATTATTATTGACATGACTCTATACTGCGAGGCGCTTCGGCAGATTTCCGCAGCGCGAAAGGAAATTCCGGGAAGACGGGGCTATCCGGGATATCTCTACACGGATTTGGCAACTATTTATGAACGGGCAGGAAGAATTAAAAACAAACCGGGCTCTATTACGTTATTGCCGGTTTTAACTATGCCCGAGGACGATAAGACCCACCCCATTCCGGATCTTACCGGCTACATAACCGAAGGCCAGATTATCTTAAGCAGGGAACTGCACCGCGGCGGCATATACCCGCCGATTGATGTTCTGCCCAGCCTCTCTCGTCTTAAAGACAAGGGCATCGGGAAGGAGAAGACTCGCGAAGACCATTCTGATCTGTTGAATCAGCTTTTTGCCTGCTACGCCCGGGGCAAGGAGGCAAAGGAATTAGCGGTAATTCTGGGAGAGGCGGCATTAAGCGAAGAGGATAAGCTTTATCTTAAATTCTCCGAAGATTTTGAAAACGAGTTTGTGCGTCAGCAGGAGCAACAGGTGCGCAGCATCCAGGAGACCCTGGACATCGGCTGGAAGCTGCTTTCACGTATTCCGCGGCAGGAGTTAAAGCGCATTCGCGAACAATACTTAAACAAATACTACAAGAGCGATGAAACTCAACGTTAATCCCAATCGAATGGAATTATTGCGGCTAAGGCGGAGGCTGGCCTTAGCCCAACGGGGACATAAGTTGCTTCAAGACAAGCTCGAAGAGATGATGCATAAGTTCTTAAAGTTAATCAAGGAAACCACCGCATTGGGCGAAGAGGTTAATAGAAAGATTAAGCGTGTTTTTCTGGATTTAGCTATCAGCCGCTGTCTTATGCCGGAGGAGGATTTTAGCGGGGCAGTAAATGCGGCGAGGATTGATCTGCGTTTTCGATCGCGCTTGGAAAAGATAATGAATGTGCGAATTGCGCAATTTGATTTTAAAGAACCGGAAATTAAGCCGGATTATAATTTCCTCAAGGTAACCCCTCAGTTAGACATTGCTTTAGGCGAACTTAATGAACTGCTGCCCAAGATGATTCGTTTGGGAAGCCTTATGAAGAGCTGCCAGTCGCTATCCTTTGAGATTGAGCGTACCCGTCGCAGGGTCAATGCGTTGGAATATCTGCTCATACCTTCCCTTGCCCAGACTATGCGCTCGGTCAGAGATAAATTAAACGAGCTTGAGAGGGGTAATTTAGTCCGCCTGATGCGGGTAAAGGAAATTCTGCGCGAAGCCGACTGAGAATCGCGCTTGATTTTTTAAAACAGATATGCTATACTTAATTTGCGTTTAAGGAAAAAATATATCCCTGCCGTGTTCGTCGGTGACCACATGATGGTGTTCCAACAGTATCGGTAAGGGCGCCGAACTTTCTTGGTTGCTACGGCAACAAGAAGAAGTGCCCACCTTGTAAATATGAGGGTTCAGCCAATCAGGGACCGACGACACAGCGGGGTTTTTTTATTTAGGGGTCGAGAAGTCCGGAATGGATCTTTTTGAAGAAAAGGACACGCATAATAAAGATAAACCTCTTGCAGTACGGCTGAGGCCGGAAACCCTGGAGGAGTTTGTCGGACAAGAACACCTCCTGGGTAAAGACTGTATTCTAACCCGCGCCATTAAATCAGACAGGCTTGCTTCTCTGATTATCTACGGCCCGCCCGGGTGCGGCAAAACTTCGCTTGCCTGGTGCATTTCCAAAATTACCAAGTCTTATTTTGTTTGGCTTAACGCTACCACCTCAAATGTCGAAGAGTTAAGAACCGAGCTCGCTCAAGCAAAACACCGCAAGAGCACAACCGGCAGGAGGACGATTTTATTCATCGACGAGATACACCGTTTTAATAAAGCCCAACAGGATGTGCTGATGCCCGATGTAGAAGAAGCAAACGTGATTTTAATCGGCGCAACAGTGCATAATCCCTTTTTCTCAATCGTATCTCCTCTGATTTCGCGCTCGCTGATTTTAGAGCTGAAGCCGCTGAGCAAGGAAGACATATTAAGGATACTAAACCTGGCTTTAAAAGATAAGAACAGGGGATTGGGCGATTTGAAAATAAAGGCACATAAGAAAGCTTTGTCTTTCCTGGCCGAGGTCTGCGACGGAGATGCCAGGCGGGCGCTAAATGCGTTGGAAATCGGAGTGTTGACATCTCCCCCGGCTTGCGAAGGATTTATTCATTTCGATTTGAAGGTCGCTCAGGAATCCGTTCAGAAAAAGACGGTTCTTTATGACCGGGAAGGCGATGCCCACTACGATACTGCCTCCGCCTTTATTAAGGCGATGCGAGGCTCTGATCCGGACGCTGCTTTATACTGGATGGCAAAGATGCTTTACGCCGGAGAAGACCCTCGTTTCGTTGCCAGGCGTATTTGTATTCTTGCAGCCGAGGATGTCGGAAACGCCGACCCTTTGGCCCTGGTTCTAGCCAATGCGGCTTTGCAGATTTCGGAATTCGTGGGTATGCCGGAGGCGCGCATTCCTCTTGCTCAGGCGGTAATCTATGTTTCCTGCGCTCCAAAATCAAATGCCTCCTACTTAGCGATTGAGAAGGCTTACAAGGATATTGAGAAGCAGAGATTGCAGGAGGTGCCGGACCATCTCAAGGACGCTTCTTATCCGGGGGCGGAGAAATTAGGCCGCGGCAAGGATTACAAATATCCTCATAGTTACAAAAGCCATTACATTGAGCAGGATTATGCTTTCAAGAAAGTCAAGTACTATGAGCCGACGGATATAGGGCATGAGGCTAAAATCCGGCAGCGCCTGGAAAGGCTGCGCGGCGATAGGAAAGAGTCTCATCAGAAGCCAAGCGCATCCAAAGATTGAACCGGGATCCAGGTTTATCCGCACCTTCCAGAATATAGTGTAATCCCAATATGATAATGTCGTATTCTGCCAATTTAGAAATGTCGTATTCCAAGGATGCTATAATGCTTCCTCTGGAAGGAGGACATTATGGCAGGAAAGGACATTATCCAAATGACGCAGGAAGAATTAAAAAGGCTGCACATAATACATAAAGCGTTGGATAAAAACATAACACAGCTTGAAGCAGCAGAGATTATCGGTATAGGCTTAAGGCAGGCTCAAAGAATAGCAAGGAAAGTCAGGACTGAAGGTGATAAGGGGATAATTCATAAATCCAGAGGCAAAGCTTCAAATAGGGCATTGCCGGACAAAATAAAAGACAGGTCATTAAAGCTCTATAAAGAAAAATATCACGATTTCGGCCCTACGCTTGCATCGGAAAAGCTCTTTGAGATAGATAAGATTAAGATAAACGATGAGACATTGCGCCTATGGCTTCTTAAAGCAGGTATTGCCTATAAGAAGCGTAAGGCGCGGCCTCACCGCCAGTGGCGTGAACGAAAACATTCCTTCGGCGAAATGGTCCAAGTAGACGGCTCACATCATGATTGGTTTGAAGGAAGGGCGCCTGCTTGCGTGCTTATGGGTTATATCGATGATGCCACGGGAAGGCCATTCGCTAGATTTTATCCCTACGAAGGCACCCTTCCGGCTATGGACAGCTTTAAGCGTTATATAGCAAAATACGGCATGCCCGTAAGCATCTACTTAGATAAACATCCGACGTATAAATCAACCAAGAAGCAGACAATAGAAGACGAGCTGAACAATACAGAGCCTTTAAGCCAGTTTGCCAGAGCCGTTAATGAACTGGGCGTTAATGTAATCTATGCCGATTCCCCTCAAGCCAAAGGAAGGATTGAGAGGCTATTTAACACTTTTCAAAATCGCCTGATAAAAGAGATGCGGCTTAAAGGCATTAAAACAATCAAACAGGCCAATACGTTCTTGAGATATTATCTGCCGGTATACACCAAGAGATTTGCCGTTGTGCCATTCAATGATACCGATCTCCACCGGCCTGTATCTCAACACGCAGATCTTAACGCAGTCTTCTGCGTAAAGACAATAAGAACGTTAAGGAATGATTTTACCGTAGCCTATAACGGCAAGCTTTATCAGATAGAAGATAATGTAAATGCCGAAAAGGTGACGGTAGAAGAGAGAGCCAACGGTTCAATACATATTAGCTGCAGGAATACGGATCTTAAGTTTAAAGAGATAACAACAAGGCCAAAGAAACAACAAAAGGAACCACAGGCTCCTAAGGAGCGTTATATTCCTCCGAGAACGGCTTCTTGGAGGCGTTTTAGGCTTCCGGGTTCACCCAGGTTTGAAGCAAGAGAAGAAGTTTTGGCAGGCGCTCTTTAAAAACAAAAAAATACGACATTTCTATTTTGGTAACAATACGACATTTCTATTTTGGCTTGACACTTGCAATTTTTCTGGTTTCCTTTATCCATAATTTGTGGTAGAATTGAGGTTATTCTACATAATTTATTTAGTAGCCGTAAAAGATTTCTTTGCTCTGAGCTCATAACTACGGGGTTCTATAAAGAAGGAGATTGTTTATTCGGAAAGCCAACAGAAAATGTTTTACCCGCTGACTTTAACAATTCAGAGTTGTTTGAAGAAGTTAGAGATATTTGGTTTCTACCTCTTGATATATTTTGATTTTTTGTTCTGGTTAGGGAAGCATAAATTACTATACTAACCACTTCGAAGTCACAAGAAAGCGATATTCTCGTTTCTACGCCTACGGAGGATTCCGCTAAATTGTTTTTAAGGGGTGCTCATTGTCAGGCAAAATTTTGCCTCGCCACCTTAAAATTTTGCCCATTGCCGTCTTGAGCACTGCGCGTGAAAGGCTTTGCGTCTCGCCGTCCAGAGTAGTTTTTTCTTCTCTTAAGCGAGACAAGTGGACGACCGTCTTATTAAATACTCTTTAAAGGACGCTGTGGCTTGCGGTTGCCCGCACCCAACCGCAAGCCACAGCAAAGACGAACACGCAATAAAATTAGCAAGGAGTGAACGGCCAAGTGAACGCCGAAGGAGCCCCGCTCCCAAGCGGGGCGACTGGGGCGCGGGAGATACGGAAGCCGCCCCAGCGTCGGTATATTATAGATTAAGTTTTAGTTATCAAGGTTTCAAAATAGGTTCGCACAGCGTTTAATAAGTGCGACACTTAAAACTTTTATTAAAGATATTATTATAAAAGGAGAGTAAAATGGTATATGCAGGACCAGAAAGAAGAAGGTTCCCTCGTGTAAAAGGCCGCTTCATTGTTTCTTATAGAATTTTAAAAGATGTAGATAATGCGGATATCAGTCAGACAAAGAATCTAAGCTTAGGCGGCATGCTTCTTACAACCAACAGACTGCTTGATCCGGGAACAAAACTGGCTTTAGAAATAAGATTACCCTTTGACCCTAATCCTATAATTCTTTCAGGTGAGGTTTTAGAATCGCGCGAAGTAACTAAAAATTTGATTTACGATACAAGAATAAAGTTTACAAGTATAGATGATAAGCATAAAAAAATTATTGGGGGAACCATAGAGTATTATTTAAAGAAAGGTTAAACCATGAGAAAAATAAATATTGGTCTGATAGGATATGGTAATGTCGGATCAGGGGTGATAAAAATTTTACGCGAGAAAAAATCTTTCTTGATGAAAAGAATAGGGGTAGATTTAAACATTAAGAAGATTTGCGATAAGGATATCTCAAGCAAAAGGAAAGTCGCCGTAAATAAGAGCCTGCTTACTAAAGATGCCAGAGAGCTAATCGAAGATCCTCAAATAGACATTTTAGTTGAACTGATCGGTGGCCTCCATCCTGCCAAGGAATTTATCATTGAAGCGCTAAGAAAGGGCAAGAATATTGTAACCGCTAACAAGGCGCTGCTTGCGCAGGAAGGGAAGGAATTATTTACAGAAGCAGTTGACCGGGGAAAAAGTATTCATTTTGAAGCTTCGGTTTGCGCGGGAATACCGATTATTAAAACTCTCAGAGAAGGCCTCGCGGCTAACAGATTCAATAGTATCTTTGGAATTTTAAACGGCACTTCAAATTTCGTTTTAAATCAGATGTCAAAATACAACTGCACTTTTAAAAAGGCTTTAGATGAAGCAAAAATAAGAGGTTTTGCCGAGAAGGACTCTGCTTTAGATATCAATGGCATCGACTCCGCGCATAAACTGATACTGCTGATTTATCTTTGTTTCGGGAGGCTGCTGAGTTTAAACGATGTATTTGTCGAGGGAATTTCCCGGATATCTTTATCGGATGTGAATTATGCGAAAGAGCTAGGGTTTGAAATAAAACTATTAGCGATTGCAAAAAAAGAAAAACACGATTTAGAAGCAAGGGTTCATCCGACGCTAGTGCCTGAGTCGCATCTATTGTCTTCGGTAGACGGAATATTCAATGCCGTCTATGTATCAAGCGATTTGGCAGGGGATTTGCTTTTTTATGGCCCGGGAGCCGGGCAATTATCAGCTGCCTCTGCTGTTGTCTCTGATCTGATAGATTTGACTCAAGATATAAAAGCCGGACTTTTTAGGCCGACTTTAAATATAATTCCCGATAAATCTATTAAGAAATTACGCAAAATTGGTGAATTTGAAAGTAGATGCTACATTAGGTTTATGGCTGTAGATAAACCCGGAGTATTAGCGAAGATTTCAGGAGTATTGGCAAAATTCGGAATCAGCATAGCCTCGGTAACTCAGAAAGAAAGACGCAAAACCCAGATAGTACCAATTGTAATGATAACCCATGAGGCTAAAGAAAAAGATTTAGAATCCGCCTTATTAACCATATCAAAGTTTGATTTTATAAAAGAGAAGCCTGTAGCGATAAGGATAGAAGAGCTCTAATATGGGGGATTATGATGCATTATGAAGGCGTAATAGAAAGATATAAAGAGTATTTACCTATAACTGCTAAAACCCCGATTATTAGCTTAAAAGAAGGTAATACTCCATTAATCAATGCTAGCTACTTAAGTGAATTGTTAGGAGAAGGATTCAAAGTTTATTTGAAATATGAGGGATTGAACCCGACAGGTTCATTTAAAGATAGGGGTATGACTTTGGCAATCTCTAAGGCCTGCGAAGAAGAACAGCATGCGGTGATCTGCGCCTCAACTGGAAATACCTCTGCTTCTGCGGCTGCTTATTCAGCTAAAGCGAAGCTAAAGTGCATTGTACTTATCCCTAATAAAGCAATTGCATTAGGAAAACTTAGCCAGGCGCTTATACACGGAGCAAAGGTTTTAGCGATAGATGGTAATTTTGACGATGCCCTAAAATTGGTACGAGAAGTAACATCTAAATATCCTATAAGGCTGGTTAATTCATTAAATCCTCACCGTATTGAAGGTCAGAAGACAGCTAGTTTTGAAATCTGTGATTGTTTGACAGAAGCACCGGATTTTCAAGTTATGCCCGTAGGTAATGCAGGCAATATTACTGCTTACTGGAAGGGCTATAAAGAGTATAAAGAGAAGAAAAAGATCACTAGGCTTCCTAAGATGTTGGGTTTTCAGGCAGAAGGCGCGGCACCTATAGTCAGAGGATGCCCGATCAAGAATCCCGAAACAATCGCCACTGCTATTAGGATCGGCAACCCAGCAAGCTGGAAGCAGGCAGAGGATGCACGCGATGAATCCTGCGGGCTTATTGATATGGTTTCAGATGAACAGATTATTAAGGCCTACCAATTGTTAGCTGAAAAAGAAGGGATTTTTGTTGAGCCGGCTTCAGCTGCATCAGTGGCAGGTTTATTAAAGTTAAATAGAGAAGGATACTTTAACAGAGAAGAGAAAATAGGGAATAGAGAACAGAGAATAGTCTGCATTCTAACCGGCCATGGCCTTAAAGATCCGGATAGAGCTATAAATATAGTGAAAAAACCCAAAACTATAAAAGCTAATTTAGGGGCGTTGATAAAGGAAATTGGCTATTAAGTTAAGTCAAAAGTTAAAGGTTAAAAGTCAAAAGTTAAAAAATAAGCGAATTCTTATCACTGCGGGGCCTACTTGGGTTCCTATAGATGAGGTAAGGGTGATAAGTAACATCGCAACAGCTAAGACAGGGATTATTATAGCTGAGGAGGCGAAGAAACAAGGCGCTCAAGTAAGATTATTCTTAGGGCCAGCAGGTCTTGACTATAGCAATAAATCAATTAGGATCAGGCGTTTTAAATACTTTTCAGAACTAAAAGATATAATTAGCAAAGAATTATCTAAGAAGTTATACGATATAATAATCCATTCAGCAGCGGTTTCAGATTTTAGTACTGTAAAATTTAAAGGAAAGCTTGAGTCAAGCAGAGACTATAATCTAAAGCTCAAGCGCCTACCAAAGATAATTAAAATTATGCGGCGTCTTGCTCCTGATGCTAAGCTGGTAATGTTTAAATTGGAATCGGGACTTTCTGATGCCCTTTTAATCAGTAAGGCAGAATTAGCTCAGCATAAAATAAACGCTGATTACGTCGTAGCTAATAGAACTAATCCTTACCGCGCTTTTATCATTAGTAAAAAAGGTAATAGTATTGTTGCAAGCAGTAAAGTTGAATTAGCTAAAAAATTATTAAAAAGTTTATCTTATAACCTATAACCTAACATGAAATATATAGTTCTAGTTGGCGATGGAATGGCAGATTATCCTCTAAAGGAACTTAACGACAGGACCCCCTTAGAGGTTGCCGATACTTCCAATATGGATTTTATTGTTAAAAACGGTACCTTCGCAAGGGTGAAAACTATTCCTGATAGAATGAGTCCTGCTTCAGATGTGGCAAACATTTCGATCTTAGGCTATGATCCTGAAAAATTCTATACCGGACGCGGCCCTCTGGAAGCGGCAAACTTAGGCGTAGATTTAGAAGAAGATGATGTAGCATTTCGTTGTAATCTAATTACGGTTTCCGGCGATACGCTTATTGATTATAGCGCAGGCCATATAAGTTCTAAGGAAGCCGCAATATTAATAAATTTTCTCGATAAAAACCTAGGGACCGATAGAATCAAATTCTATCCAGGCGTAAGTTATAGGCATTTGATGTTATTTAAAAAGGGGGCTAAGCTTGGCCTTCATGATTTAGGATGTATGCCGCCACACGATATTATTGGTAAGCAATTTATTAAGAATTTTCCTAAAGGAGATAATGCGGATATATTAATAAAATTGATGGAAAGTTCCCGCCAACTATTAGAAAAACAGGAGATAAATCAGGTAAGGATAGACTTAAAAGAGAATCCCGCTAACATGATTTGGTTATGGGGGCAGGGTAAAAGACCGCAGATGCCCAGTTTCGAAGATAAATACGGAATAAGGGGGAGTGTTATATCCGCTGTGGATTTAATAAAGGGGCTTGGTAAAATTTTGGGACTGGAAGTTATAAATGTGCCTGGTGCAACCGGCTATTATGATACGGATTACGAGGGTAAGGCAAAAGCCGCAATAAGATCTTTAGAAAAAAATGATTTTGTTTATGTGCATGTCGAGGCGCCTGATGAAGCGGGCCATAACGCAGATATAAGAGAGAAGGTTACTGCCATTGAGAGGTTTGACAAATTGGTTGTTGGCACTGTATTAAAAGCATTCAAAAAAAATAAAGATTTTCGGATTTTGGTTTTGCCTGACCACGCTACCCCTATTTATTTAAGGACGCATTCATCAGATACAGTATTTTTTGGAATGTTTGGTAACGGCGTCAGGCATAGCGGGTTATGCTGCTATAACGAAAAAGAGGCGCAGAAGGCAGAGCAGTTCTTTGAACATGGGCATAAGCTTATGGAATATTTTATACGGGGAATTCAATGAATTCATTAGTCATTGCCGCAGTATCAATAATATTTTTTTTATGGGGATACAGAGTTTATGCAAAGAAGCTAGAAAGATTATGGCAAATTGACCCCAAAAGATCTACCCCCGCTTATTCAAAATATGACAGTGTTGACTATATTCCGGCTAAGAACTGGCTAGTTTTATTTGGGCATCATTTTGCTTCTATCTCCGGAGCAGGACCGATAATTGGGCCGGTTATAGCAGTTATGGTATGGGGTTGGTTGCCTGCGCTGATCTGGGTGGTTTTGGGTACAATTTTTATTGGTGGCGTGCATGATTTTGCTTCCTTGATAACTTCTGTAAGAGAAGGAGGCTCATCCATTGCCGACATAGCCAGGCATTCTATATCCGGGAAAGCAAAAATTATTTTTTCTCTGTTTATCTGGCTGTCATTAATAATGGTGATAGCTGTATTTGCGTATCTATGTGCTGATACTTTTGTAAAAGAACCCAAAGTAGCGTTACCGTCTTTAGGATTAATACCGGTTGCTATGCTGGTGGGAACTTTTCTTTACAGATTAAAGATAAATACATTTTTAGCTACGTTGTTTGGTCTGGTGTGTTTAGCAGGATTAATATTGTTGGGTAATTTATTTACTATAAATGTTGCTAATATAAAATTTTGGATTTTTATTTTGTTCAGCTATGCTTATTTTGCCTCAATCTTGCCGGTAAATATCCTCCTTCAGCCGCGTGATTATCTGGCAAGTTTCCTTTTATTTTTCGGCGTGGGCGCAGGATATATAGGTTTATTGTTATCAAGGCCCGTTATCTCAACGCCTGCATACATAAGCTGGTCAACTAATTCCGGATTTCTTTGGCCGATGCTATTCGTGACAGTTGCCTGCGGTGCGATTTCTGGATTTCATGCGCTTATTTCCAGCGGTACATCTTCAAAACAACTAGCCAATGAACGTTATGCTAAAAGGATCGGTTACGGCGGAATGGTTGCCGAAGGGATAGTGGCCATATTAGCCATGATTACTGCTGGTGTTCTGTTTAAGGCGGGAGATGATTTTTCTGGGGCATTAAAGAGTTTGACTCCCATTGGAATATTTGGAAAAGGATATGGGCTTATAACTCAAAGAATATTCGGTGGATATGGAATTCTCATCGCCATAACTATATTGAATGCTTTCATTCTTACCACGCTTGATACAGCTACGAGGATCGCACGTTATATAACCGAAGAATTATTTAGAGTAAAAAATCGCTATTTATCTACTTTAATTATTGTTATAGCAGGCGGGGCGTTGGCTTTTAGCGGAAAATGGACTAAAATTTGGCCAGCCTTTGGCGCCTCTAATCAGTTGGTTGCGGCGTTAGCATTATTTGTGGTTAGTTGTTGGCTCTTGGCTAAAAAACGCTCAATAAAGTTTACGATTTATCCCGCATTTTTTATGTTGATTACAACCATCGCAGCCTTAATTTTTCAAATCGCCAGATATATCGCGCAAAGAGATTCGATATTATTGGTAGTTTCAATACTTTTGCTAATCTTGGCTTGCTTTATGATTTTTGAAGTAGTCCCGATAATATTTTTAAGGAGAGAAAAGTATGCGTAGAGGATTGGTTGTGCAGAAATTCGGCGGCTCTTCCGTGGCTAATGTAGAACGTATTCAGAGTGTTGCCAAAAGAGTCATCCGATATAGAAAACATGGCTACGATTTAGTGGTAGTGGTTTCTGCGTTAGGAGATACCACCGATGAGTTAGTTAAATTAGCGTACAAGATAAATACTGAGCCTTCAGAACGGGAAATGGATATGCTGCTGTCTACGGGGGAACAGATTTCGGTTGCGCTCCTTGCCATGGCTATACATAAATTAGGATATCAAGCTATATCCTTTACCGGCGCGCAGGTTAGCATCATTACTGATTCTAGTCACATGCGGGCGAGGATCTTAAGGATAAATACAGAAAGAATTAAGGAAGTTTTAAGAGAAGGTAAAATTGTTATTGTCGCAGGTTTTCAGGGCATTACCTTAAAACAAGATATAACCACTTTAGGCAGAGGCGGCTCTGATCTGACCGCGGTTGCGCTGGCTAAAGAATTGAATGCGGATAAATGTGAGATCTATACGGACGTTGAGGGAATCTTTACTGCTGATCCCAGGATAGTGTCTGAAGCAAAAAAAATAAAGGAAATCACTTATGATGAAATGCTGGAGATGGCTTCCTTAGGTTCTCAGGTTATGCAGTCGCGCTCGGTTGAGGTGGCAAAAAAGTTTAATGTACCAATCCACGTAAGGTCCAGCTTTAATTTCAAAGAAGGCACAATGATAATCAAGGAGGTTAATAGAATGGAAGATGTCTTGGTAAGCGGCATAACCTTAACTAAAAACGAAGCTAAAATTACAGTTTGTAATGTTCCTGATAAACCGGGAGTAGCCGCTAAAATATTTAGGAAGATTTCCGGATCCGGCATTAGCGTTGATATGATCGTGCAGAATGTAAGCCATACACGCAGGACCGATATATCCTTTACGGTGAATAAAAGCGATTTATCTAAAGCCTTAAAATTGACTAAATCAGTTGTAAAACAGATAGGAGTTGATGAAGTCCTTGAGGATGAGGATATAGCGCGGGTTTCAATAGTGGGGGTCGGGATGAAGTCGCATTCAGGAGTTGCGGCTAAGATGTTTGGAGTATTAGCTGAAGATCGGATCAATATTGAAATGATTTCTACTTCCGACATAAGTATATCCTGTATTATAAAAAAGAGATTTGCGGAAAGAGCAGTAAGGGCTTTACATAAGAAGTTTGGATTAGCAAAGTAAATTCAAATTTTGAATTTAAACAAGTGAGGCAGATATGAGACAGGTAAAGCTATATGATACTACTTTGCGCGATGGAGCGCAGGGAGAAGGGATTTCTTATTCTGTCACGGATAAAATCCGCATTGCTAAAGAGCTGGATTCTCTCGGCGTGCATTATATAGAAGGCGGCTGGCCCGGTTCAAATCCTAAAGACATGGAGTTTTATCTAAAAATGGCAAAGTCGCGTCTTAAAAATGCCCGATTAGTTGCTTTTGGTTCAACACGCAAAGCTCATATTAAGGCTTCAGAAGATAGGAATCTAAAAGCTCTGATAAAATCTAAAGCGAAGATTGTTACTATTTTTGGAAAAACCTGGGATTTGCATATCAAGGATGTTTTAAAGACTTCTCTTGAAGAAAATTTAAATATGATAAAAGATTCAGTGAGTTTTCTTGTTTCTAAGGGGCTTACGATATTTTATGACGCCGAGCATTTTTTTGAGGCCTATAAGGCCAATCAGGATTATAGTCTAAAATGTTTACTCGTTGCCAAAGAGGCTGGAGCAAAAGCTGTTATCTTATGCGATACTAACGGCGGAACTTTGACTTCAGAAGTCTCGAGGGTTATTCGAGAGGTCAGGCCAAAGATTAATGTAGACTTGGGTATCCATTGCCATAATGATGCTGATTTGGCAGTAGCCAATTCATTGGCTGCGGTTGAGGCCGGAGCTGATATGGTACATGGCACAATTAATGGTTACGGAGAGCGCTGCGGAAACGCTGATTTGATTCCGATTATCGCTAATCTCAAATTGAAGCTTAGCATAAATTGTATTTCTGATGGAAAGTTGAAAGACTTAACCAAGGTTTCTCATTTTGTCAGCGAACTAAGCAATATGAAGCAAAGGAACGACCAGCCTTACACAGGAACTTCCGCCTTTGCGCATAAAGGCGGAGTGCACATAAACGCCGTGATGAAAAATCCTAAGACTTATGAACACATTAATCCAGAGTTGGTAGGTAATAGAAGGAGGATATTGGTTTCTGAGTTGGCAGGGAAAACAGGGGTATTGATTAGGGCAAAGGGATTAGAACTTGATTTAAGTAAAGAAGACCCCAAGACAAAGAAAATCCACAAATTAATCCAGCAGCTTGAGCATCAGGGGTATCATTTTGAGGCTGCAGAAGGTTCATTTGAATTATTGATTAAAAAGGCGCTTAAACAATATAAGAAGTTTTTTGATTTGCAGGGATTTAAAGTTGTAGTTGAGAAGCAGTCAGATAAAAAGATTACATCAGAGGCGATAATCAAAATTAGAGTCAAGGGGACTCAAGAGCATACAGCCGCAGAAGGCGACGGCCCGGTCAATGCTTTGGATAATGCGCTGCGCAAAGCCCTGAAGTATTTTTATCCCACGCTGTCTAAAATGCATCTTTCAGATTTTAAGGTGCGTGTTTTGGATGAAAAAGCCGGAACCGCAGCAAAGGTAAGAGTGCTTATTCAGTCACAGGATGAAACAGATACCTGGAGTACAATCGGCGTCCACGAGAATATCATCGAAGCCAGCTGGCAAGCTCTGGTAGATAGCATCGAATATAAGTTGTTGAAAGATGAAGGAGCGCAGTCCCGAGCAT
>JBDRMR010000022.1:0-22015 GCA_043812035.1 Candidatus Omnitrophota bacterium | reverse complement strand
TATTTAGGAAGGGTAAACCAGAATTTTGAGCCGAGGTTTTCGGTGCTTTCTACGCCTACGCTGCCGCCGTGCAGCTCGACGATATGCTTAACGATGGATAGCCCCAGGCCGGTGCCGCCGAGTTCCCGCGAGCGCGCCTTATCCACCCGATAGAAGCGCTCAAAAATGCGCGGGACGTCTTTTTCGGGAATTCCGGCGCCGGAATCCTCTATGACAACCTTGACTTTATCGTCCATATCCTGGCTGTAAATCCTTACGTGTCCTTTTTCCGAGTTAAATTTCACGGCGTTGTCGATAAGATTGATTAAAACCCGCCGCATCTCCTCCCTGCCCGCTCTCGGCGACAAATCCGCCGGTAAATCATTTTTGGGGGTAATCTCCTTTTCCTTTAATTGAGATTTAAAGCTGGCTAAGACATCGTCGGCTAAATCTTTAAGACTTATTTTATCTTTTTCTAAGCTTATCTCTTGCGATTCAAGGCGCGATAAATCCAGAAGGTCGTTAACTAAAGCGTCGAGCCGGTCGGCGTGGGTCCGGATAATCCGCAAAAAATGAAGGCTGTTTTCCTTATCTTCCAACGCGCCCTCATCGAGCAGCGTTTCCACAAAACCCTTGATAGAGGTAAGAGGGGTTTTCAGCTCATGGGAGACGTTGGCGACGAAATCGCGCCGCACAACTTCCAGCCTGCGTATCTCGGTTATATCGTGTATAACCAACAGACAGCCGCATACCGCATTTTTCTCAAAAATAGGCGAGGCGTTAATTTGAAATATTCTTTGCACCGGCCAGATAAGCGAAATTTCGCGGGATACGAATTTGCCGCCTTCTAAAACGCCGGCTATGACGTCCGCGATATCGTTATTGCGGATTACCTCTAAAAAAAGCTTCCCTTCCGAATCCTGCCTGGTGATATCGAATATCTTTTCAACCGAAGGATTAATAGAAACGATATGGCCGGAGTTATCCGCAACGATAATCCCTTCGACCATACTCTCTAAAATCGCCCTTTGATACTGATTCTGCACCTCTATTTTTTTGATTTTATTCTCCAATCCTTCTGCCATCTTATTCAACGTCGCCGCCAGCTCCCCGATTTCGTCCCGGGAGCCGAGCAAGATTTTCTGGCTGAAATCTCCGCGGGAGAATTTGCGGGAGATATGGGCTATTTTGTTAAGCGGCTTAATAATTCCCGTCGTCAACGCGGACCCGAGGACAAAAGCCAAGCCCAGGGCAAAAATAAGGCTTAAGAAAACGGTTTTGAAGAAGGCGATGAAGCAGAAGGAAACTAAAATGATAAGGATATAGGAAAATATTAATTTGTATTTAAGGCCGGCGCCTTTAATCTTCATCTACGTCGAACCTGTATCCGTAGCTCTTCACGGTGATTATGCGTTTGGCTTCGTTTTTTAATTTCCTGCGCAATGTCCTGATATGCACGTCTACGGTGCGGCTTTGAATCTCCACGGCGTGGTCAAAGCCCCAGATGGCGTCCAGGAGATAATCCCGCGATAAAACTCTGCCTTTTGCTTTTATTAATGCGGTCAATAACTCGAATTCCTTGGCGGTGAGTTCAGCCGGTTTATTTTTAACGCTTACCGAAATCCTGTCAAAATCGATACTTAAATCCCCTATCTTCATAATTTCCGGTAATTTCTCTTTTTCCTTCACGCGGCGCAATACTGCCCTGACCCGGGCAATTAACTCCCTGGGGCTAAACGGCTTGGTAACGTAATCGTCCGCGCCTAATTCTAACCCTACAATCTTATCCGCTTCTTGAGCTCTGGCCGTAAGCATAATTACCGGTATGCCCGATGTCCTGCTTTCTTTCTTTAAGGCCTTGCACACCTCCAAGCCGTCGATTCCGGGAAGCATAAGGTCTAAGATAATCAAATCGGGATGTTCCCTGACGGCCAAATCCAGGGCTTCTTCCCCGTCATAGCAAGACAGAATCCTGAAGCCCTCCTTTTTTAGATTGTAATCCAGCATCTTAACTATATCTTTTTCGTCCTCTACGATTAATATTTTTTCTTTCATAATTTACTTTAAATCCTGATGGTTTTTCTCTCGACCCCTAAAAGCGGCTTTATGCCCGTTATGCTAAAAAAGAGCTGGATGCTTTTAATTCTTTCAACCGGCCTTACTTCTTTTAGTTTAACCGGCATAATCAGGGCTACCGCAATCCTCAGAACCGA
Organism: Candidatus Omnitrophota bacterium; assembly: GCA_043812035.1. Lineage (GTDB taxonomy): Bacteria > Omnitrophota > Gorgyraeia > Gygaellales > JAHJCI01 > CAYMKG01. Next base: position 19,823 of record JBDRMR010000022.1, on the reverse strand, counting down.
GGAAATCAGAAAAAGAGTCAATATCTTGTGGCCGTGAATAGGCGGTAATTTCTGAATCAGGAAGCCCCCTAAGAGAGCGCCGGCGCAGAGGGCAAAGCCGTTGAGGACGTTAAAATAAGAAATACACCTGGCGCGCTTTTGGGGAGTTACCGCGTCATAAATAAAATTGGTGGCGCAAAGATTAAAGCCGGCCCAGACAAAACCGGAGAAGATTTGCGCAAAAAATAAAAATACCGGATGACGGTTTAAAATCCAAAGTAACGGAATAATCCCGATTAATGAGCCGGTGAGTTTTAAGACTTTCAGGTTGCCGACTTTGTCTGCGTGCCTTCCCCAGCGGCCGAGCAAGGAGTAAACCGCCAAAGTAGCGGTAACGGTAACGGCGGTATATAGAAAATAACTGAATTGGAGGTCTCTCAACATCAATACCGCAAAAAAGGGCGAAGCTAAATTTACCGAAAAGTTCATCATCGCTATGAATAAAACGAATCTGGCGAAGTTGCTCTCTTTTATCCGGGCCAAGAAATTCACCAGCGTAAAATAGTTCTCCTTGTGGTAGCTTAACGGCGGCTCATACATTCTGGTTAAGAAATACCAGGAAATGATGCGGAATATAAATGCGAGGCCGAAAATAATCACGAAGCCATAAAATACGTTAATCTTTTTCATCATATGGAGGATAATCCCGGCGGCAAAAGCTACCCCCACGCTTATAAAGCCTAATGCGCTGTTCCTAAAGCCGAAATATTCTCCTCTTTTGTCTTCTTCTACCAAATCCGACATCAGGCTTCCCCACGCCGGGGTAGCGAAAGCTCCGAAAGCAGAAAAGAGGATTACAAACCCTATAAAAACTACCGGTTCCACTTTAATCAACCAGGCTATAATTGCCATCGGAACCAGCATAAGCGCTTGCAAGAAAACAAAGGTATTGATAATCTTTTTTCTCGACTTCACCCTCTCGACCAAGTCCGCGCTTTTAAGTTGTATCAACGATGCAAAAAAATTAGGCAAGGCGTTGAGAATCCCTATATGTGTTACCGATGCGCCTAACAGCAGCAGAAAAGGGGTAAAATATTCCTGGGTAAAGCCGGTCATTGCGCTGGCAAACGTCCCGTCCAGGAAGGAAAACCTTAAGCTCCTGCTAATCCGGCTATTTGAGGCGTTCATCCCGCGCATGCCCTACTCAAGCTCCCCTTTTGACTTTATGATTTCGTTTACAGGGACGGTAATCACAATTCCCACCCCGGGTTCGCTGAAATCAATCTTTTCTTCGGCGAGCAAGCGTTTGACATTCCTGAAGATTTCTTTATCGTGCAACACGGCCAGAATGGTCTTGTTGGTGGATTTACTTTCTCCCATTAAATGCCTTAATCCCGCGAATATCGGTATTTCGTACGCTAAATAGTGCCCCAGGCCCTCGCTCTCCAATATGGTGGCGCCGCTAACGCCGGCCTCTACGAGAATAGATATTAGTTTTTCAAGATACTGTTCTTTATTAAGAACAATTATTAAGAGCTCCATGATTCCTCCTGGTTTATTATCGTATATTTATATCTCTTTGTTCTTAGCTTTCCCGATTTCTCCGGAGCGGCGAATAGCGAATTTGGTAGCTATGGGGCCTATAATTTCGAATATTATCGTCGTGGCGGCAATTGTATTTATCACCAGGACGGATAAATCCTTGCCCGCGGCTCCCAAACGAGAAAATTCTCTGGTAACCAATACCGCCAAACCGATTGCCACGCCGGCTTGAGACAATATTCCGAATCCCAAATACTTGCGAATAACCGGAGCCGACTTCGAAACAACAGCGCCGAAGAAAGCGCCTCCTATCAGCCCCAGGGACCTGCATATTATATATATTAGGCCTATCAGCCCCATCGCGGAAAGAAGCTTTATTTGCAAATGAGACCCCGCGATTACAAAGAAAATTATATATATGGGCAGGGAAATAAAATCGAGCGTCTCAAGCGACCTGCGGCTGGCAAATAAATTAAGATTGGCAAACGCCATTCCCAAAGTCAAATTGGTCAGAATAAGAGAAAGGCCGAAACGGTTTGCTATGCCGGCGCATACCAGCACCAGCGCCAAAGAGACCGCCAAAACCTCTTTTTTAGAACGCAATCTCTTTACAACGTAAACCGATACGATGCCGAATATTGTGCCCACAAGAATAGAACCGAATATTTCGACAACCGGCCCCTTTAAAATATGCAGGAAAGATTCCGCGGCGCCGGTGAACGATAGCTTAGCAAAAGCGGCGGCAAAAGCGTATATCATAATGGCCAGGCCGTCGTCCAATCCTACTACGGCGTAAATCGCGTTTGTCAAGGGGCCTTTGGCTTTGTACTCCTGGATTACCGCCGCAGTGCCCGCGGGAGCGCTCGCCGGCGCCATAGCCCCAAAAATAAGAGCTATATACAATTTATGCGTCAGCAGATACACTCCCCCGAATACCAGCAGAAACGCCCCGAAAGACTCCGAAAAAATAATCGTTATGATTCCCTTGCCCATCTTCCTTAATACTCCCAGCCTCATTTCGCTGCCGATAATAAAAGCAACCACAGCTAAAGCGATATCGTTAAAAACCCCCACGCTTTCTATAAAATCCAGGCTGAATATATTCAAGAATGACGGACCTAAAATAAGCCCGGCTATCAGATATCCGACTACGGCGGGAAATTTCAAACGGTTGCTGACTCTCCCGCCTATGAATCCGCAAACAAGCGCTATTCCGGCGAAAATCAAAATATCCATGACTAAACTAACCCTCGAACTTTCTAAACGCCTCTATAACTTGTTTTGGAGACGAAGCTTCCATAAGCTCTTTTTGGAACTCCTTTTTATTCAGAAGCCTGGTAAGGTGCGCTAAAATTTTCAAATAACTATTCAATCCTTTCTCCCTCGGCGTCCCCATTAAAAAGATAAATTTGGATGGGTTGCCGTCCGGAGAATCGAATTCCACGCCCTGCGAAGACCTTCCGAATGCAATAACAAACTCTTTTACTGCGTCCGTGCGGGCATGCGGGATAGCTATATAATTACGCAAACCGGTGGTGCTTAACTCCTCTCTCTCAAAAACGTCCCTGAGAAACGAATCGAAGTCCGTTATCTCCTTCGAGCCTTGCAATACGCCAGAAATCTCTTTTATCGCCTCTCTTTTTTTAGACGAGTTTAAACTAAGCAGTATTCTATCTTCTCTGAAAAAATCAGCTATCTTCATCCTCTTTCCTCCTATCGGCTTGCGCAATAAATTATAAATGCCTACATCCTGTTGGCTATTTCTCCCGGGACTCCGATTTTTCTGGGCTTTGACCCCGTTGTTACTCTTCAACGGTCGACGAACTCGATAGTGGTGTGCTCTATATCGAACCGTTCGTCAACCACGCGTTTTATCCTGTCGATTATTCTCCTTAACTCTGCCGGCGGAAATTGTCCTTTCGGTTTAACGTGGGCGGTCAGCGAATACATATTGGAGGTTATAACCCAGACATGCAAATCCGTTATTTCCTTTATCTGGGGGACTTCTTTCAATAATACTGCGCATACTTCGTCGGTATTCAGGCCCTTTGGCGCCGCTTCCAGCAGAATGTTGGCCGATTCCCTGAATAAGCCCCATGCCCAGCCTAATATAACCAAAGCTATGCCTATGCTGAGGACAGGGTCTATTATGCTCCAGCCGGTAAAATAAATTATTACGGCGCCGATAACTATAACAACGGAAGACAGCGTATCGGCAATCAAATGCAGGAACGCGCCTTTTACGTTTAAATCATCCCTGCTTGCGCCGCGCAATATCCAGGCGGTCGCAAAATTTACTATCAATCCGATAACGGCGAAACCGAGCATCTGCAGGCTGAGCACCGGCGCAGGGTGGATGATTCTCTTGACCCCCTCAAACAGAATCCAGAACGTAACCGCAAAAAGGAAAAGGCTGTTTAAAAGCGCTGCCAGTATTTCCATCCGGTAAAAACCGTATGTCCTGTGATGACAGCTGGGCATACCCGCGCAAACAATTGCCCCCAGGCTTATTGCCAGAGCTAAAAAGTGCGTAAACATATGCCCTGCGTCGCTGATTAAGGCAAGGCTGTTGCTTAAAATCCCGCCGGCGACCTCCACGACCATCACAATGCCGGTGATAGCAATGGCCAGCCTGAGCCTCTTCCTTTCGACGGAGCGGTACTCAAATAATTCCTCTGCAATCGATTTCTGCTTTGGCTTGTGTATATGTCTCATAACTTCCTGGTTATGCCCTGCCGTAAATTTCTGTTATTTCCGAAAGCCTTTGGGCTGAGGAAGAGGTTAATTGCGCGGGCAAAAAACGCCACTGCCAGTTACCCTCGGCAAAAGAAGGCCGGTTCATACGCGCCTCTTCCCCCAGCCCAAGCAGGTCCTGTAAAGGCACAATGACTATGTTCGCCACCGACGTCATAGCCAGCCTTATGAGCTCCCAATGGAGTTCTTCCGTAACCGCTTTTCTCCCGAGATAATTAAACAGCCTCTTTTTATCCCGGGCATTTGCCTCTTTTTCAAACCAGCCTTTAATCGTGTTATTATCGTGCGTTCCGGTATAAACCACGCAGTTCTTCTCATAAGTATGAGGCAGATAAGGATGCATCGGCTTATCTTCTCCGAAGGCAAAAAGGAGCACCTTCATACCCGGGAATCCAAAATTTTTCAAAACCTCTCTTACGTCGGCAGTAATCATACCGAGGTCTTCGGCAATAATCGGCAGGTCGAAAAAATGTTTAAACAAGGCGTTAAAGAAATCTTCGGCGTCTACCTCAACCCATTTTCCATTGATAGCTGTCTTCTCGCCTACCGGAACCTCCCAGTAGGCAACCAATCCCCTGAAGTGGTCAATGCGGACTATGTCATAAAGTTTTAGAACGTGCTCCATTCTTTGAACCCACCAATTATATCTTGTTTCCTTTAATACTTTCCAGTCGTATACGGGATTACCCCAGAGCTGCCCGGTTTTGCTGAAATAATCGGGCGGGACGCCGGCCACGAAAGCGGGTTTGCCCTCGCCGTTGAGCTTGAAAATCCGCTGGTTGCTCCAGGTATCGGCGCTGTCATAATTTACATATATCGGGATATCCCCGATAATCCGGATGTCTTTGCGGTTGCAATAGTTCTTGAGCGAAGACCACTGTTTAAAAAAGAGATATTGAATGAATTTCTCTTTTTCGGCCCTGTCCTGAAACTGATTTTTTGCGCTGCGCAAAGCTTCCGGCTGCCTGTCGCGTATCTCCCCGGGCCATATATTCCAAGCCTTTCCGTCAAAATTTTCCTTGAGAGCGACGAAAAGCGCGTAATCCTCGAGCCAATCCGAATTAATCGAGCAAAACCTTTCGTAATCGTTCCTGTTTTTCTTTTTCTTAAAATCCTGGTATGCAGTATCCAGGAGTCTTTTCTTGAAATCGATAACCGCAGGATAATCCACTCTTTCCTTGGGAAAGGAGGGCAGCTTCCGGGCGTCCTCTTTGCCGAGGAATCCCTGTTCTACCAAAAGCCCGGGGCTGATTAACAAAGGATTGCCCGCAAATGCCGATACGCTGCTGTAGGGAGAGTTCCCCTGGGCAGCGTCCGTGGGATTCAAAGGAAGGACCTGCCAGAAACTCTGCTTTGCCTCCCTGAGAAAATCCGTAAACTTATAAGCCCCTTGCCCCAAATCTCCGATTCCAAAAGAAGACGGTAGGGATGTTATGTGGAGTAAAATGCCGCTTCCTCTTCGTTTCATTGCCCCTCCTTCAATGAGCGCATAACTTACGGAGCACGAAGTGCGACGTAAGTTATATGCGCGAATTGAACCCCGCACCTTTTTAGGTATTCAAAAAAATACCAAAATACTTGAATAAAGAAAAGGTGCGGGGTCAAATTCAGCCATCAGACTTAATCAATAAACTAACAGGGAAATATTTAAAAACTTCGCCTATTGATACGTTTTTTTCAACTCTAATCATCTCTCCGCTAACAACATCTTTGTACAACCCGCCCGCTTCCTCAGGAAGGACGATACAGGTATCTGCCCAGACCTCCTGCCCCGCAGGCAACTGGCCTTCTTTTATCAAGGCAGTCAAAAATCTCGGGACAATAGTAACCGACCGGTCATTCCCGTGGTTTCTGGCAAACGCAATAACGTTTTGCTTAAACTTGCCCTCCGCTTCCAGGGGGACATAATCACCCTTGCCGAACAACCCGGGTTTCTCCTTTCTCGCCTGAAGCGCCCTGTATATCAAAAATAGCTTCAACCTTCCGTCTTCCCTGGTCGAAAATAATTCCTCCGGAAGGCTTAATAAGTCGTTCTTGGATTTGGTCGCAATATATTCAAGGGACGTCTTTCTTTTCTCGAAGTCAACCGGCCGGCGGTTATCGGGGTCAACAAGGCTTAAATCCCAGAATTCCGCGCCGCGGTAGAAATCGGGAACTCCCGGAGCGGTCATTTTAATAAGAGTCTGCGAAAGCGAATTGAATATGCCGAAGTAGGCGACCTTCTTCTGCAGAGGCAAAAACTCTCCCAGGAAGCGGTTCTCTTCGGAGAAATTCAAGATTTTGTCGACGAAAGAAACGCAGGCGTCCTCGTATTCGGTATCCGGTTTAATCCATGCGGTATGAACCTTGGCTTCCCTGACCGCTTTTACGATGTAATTTTTAATCCTCCCCGCGAACTCCGCGTATTCCTGCTCGAAAAACGGAAAAGCGCCGATAAGAGTCTGGTATAAGAAATATTCGTCATTTTCGTCCGGGGCATAATTATTGTTCACCATTCTTTTTTTAGGCTTGTTCATTCTGCTCCAGGCCCTCAAATTTTTCTTCCATTCTTCGGGGATTTCGGAAAGGACGTTGAGCCTGGCCCTTACGTCTTCGCCCCTTTTGGAATCATGGGTAGAGGTCGCGTTCAGCGAAAGCTGCCCCGCAGCAACTCTCCTTTGGCTGAATCCGTGAAACTCCGCCGGGGAATTGCCGAATCTGTTGGGATTGCCCCCCACTTCGTTAAGCGAGATGAATTTATTATAAACGTATAGCACCGTATCTTCGAAGCCCTTGGCCATAAGCGGCCCGGTTAGCTGCTGGAATCTCATAACGAATTGAATTAATTGCTTTTTTTCTTCTTCGTTCAACCTTTCGCAAAATTGAAGAAGAAGAAATTTCTCGATAAAATTCAGCTCGTATTCCAAAGCCGGGATGTTTTTCCGGGCGCGCTCTATAGCCTCCCTTATATATAAGCTGTCGGTTTCGCTCGGGCCTTGATTGTTAATATACGTTCTATAAACCGGAAATTGCGTCATAATTTCGACCAGGGCTCTCTTGAGGCCGTACAGGGTTATATCTCTTCCGTGCCTGTCCCTGCTGGCAATCTTCTTCATCAAGTAGGCGAGGTTTTCGATATTCCCGGCCATATGCTTTCCGATAATCAGCCGCTTCTTTTCGCATACGAGCTCTTCGTAGGAAGCGTGCAAGCCGGTAAACCTGTAATATATCTTCGTGAACTCTTTTTCGTTTTCTTTTTTGCAGAAAATTCCGTTGACGTAATTTAAGAAATCGTAGCCGGTCGTTCCCTGGACAGGCCAGGCGGCCGGCAGCTCCTCGTTAAAATCAAGTATCTTTTCGACTATTATATACGCCGGGCCGGCCTTATCCCTTATCCTGCTCAAATAGACGGCCGGGTCATAAAGTCCGTCGATATGGTCAATCCTTATACCGGAAAACTTTCCTTCTTCCATGAGCCTGAAGATTAAACCGTGGGTATAATTAAGGACTTCCTCTTCTTCGACCCTGAGGCAGATAAGCCCGTTTATGTTAAAGAATCTGCGGTAATTTATCTCTTCGGTAGCGACTTTCCAGAACGATAATCTGAAGAGCTGCTCAAAAAGCAACCCGTCGAGATTATTGAAACTTTCCGGTTCGCCCTTTTTCCCGTTAAAAAATTCTATATTGGAATCCATAAAGTTTTTTATATCGGAGTTGACGGCGTAAAGTTCCCGCAGCATCGCTTTTGCGTGGCTTATCTGGTCATACTTGCTGTTTACTTCTTCCCCTCTGGAGAGCGCCTCGAGAAGATGAATTGCGCCGAGGAACTTGGCAAAATCCGGATTATGCCTTCCCAATTTTTGCTCGAGAGCGCCGATATTATGACCGAAGACCCGAACGTACGAGTCCAGCCTGAGTGGAAAACTTAGATTATAATAATGTATGGCTAATCCCGGCTCTGCGTACCTCAATTGAATCTCGCCGTTTTCCAGGCATTCCGCATAAAATTTTCCCAGAAAAGGAGCCAGCACCCTGCCTTTCAGGCTCTCGTAAAAATGGTCCCACTCTATATCAAAGAAGCGAAAGTATCTGGAATTATTGCCGTTCTCCAGAACGTCCATAAGTATTTGATTCTGGCTGTCATAAGCCATATGGTTGGGAACGATGTCCTGAATCCAGCGCATCCCGTAATTCTTTAATTCCGATACCAGCGCTTCAAAATCTCCGTACTCACCCAACTCGGCATTCAGCCGGTTAGGGTCGACGACGTCATAACCGTGCGCGCTTGCCTTCCTTGCCTTGAATATGGGGGAAGCATAAATGTCGGAAATCCCCAATGCGGCCAGATAAGGAACAATCTTCCTTGCCTCCTGAAATCCCAATGACGAATTAAATTGAATCCTGTAAGTGGCAACCGGAATATGCATCAGTCAATTTTAACTCTAAGGTATTCGCCTAATCTGATTATGCGCTCAAGCCATTCTTTTGCGCCCTGGTCGCCGGACTGCGCTTTTTGTTTCATCTCGCCGTAAATCTGCCTGCCTAACGAAAAATAAACGTTCTGGGCTTTCCAGAGATTGAAGTTCAGGTCCAGGGGGCTTAAAATGCCGAGGATAGACTCCACTGCCTCCAGTAAATCCGAATCCTGCGGCTGTTTAAAGAAGCTTTCCATCATAGTATTCACTTTATTGCTGGCCACAAAACCCAGGGTGGCCTTATCTACTTTAATAGACCATTTCCCGGCTTCGTCAACCAGATTCTTAAGCCGGTTTATATCCGGTTTTTCCGCCTCTAAAGCCCGGAGGATGTCGATGTTGAAAGATAACTCCGTGGTAACCGCAAATACTCTCGGTAACGGAACGCGCATCTGTCTCATCGCCTGAGTAATCGGATAATAATGTTCCTTAATCTGCAATAAAGAGTTTTCGATATCCTTAATGGCGGAGGAAAGAATCTGGTCTAAAATCTTCCTTTGTTCGTCCTTAAACAGGTGCCACAAAGAATAACTGTGTTCCAGGAAATGCTTCTCTATTAAACGCATCGCCTCGGATATGTCGCTTTTCAGGAACGCTTCTTTTATCTCTTTGTGCATTTGACTGAAAGCCTCTTCTCCCGAATATTGGCGCACTCCTCCGACGATGTTGTGGTCGCCCAAATGCATAACTGCGAAGTTCACCGTGCTTTCTTCCCAGACGATATCGGAGCGTATGGAAGTCTTGCCCACGGCCAGCTTCTGCCTGCCTACCTCCGTGCGGTCATACGTCTGGCTCTCGGCGGTATAGCTATATATCTTAGTGCTTTCGGAATATTCTTCGAAAAGAGACGAAATCGCGAAATGAACCCCCACCCTGGCTAAGTTAAGCACCGACGGCTCTACCAGCTGCCTGTATATGTTTGCGCCGTTTTTCAATTCGGGAAGGTTGCTGGGCGCCCTCTCCAGAAGATTAACATAAGTTTCCTCAAAGGACATATTGCTTACCTCTTTGGCCAGCTGTATAGCTCTTGCCGCATACTGGAGCACCTGGACGGTCTCGATGCCTGAGATTTCGTCAAAAAACCAACCGCAGCTGGTATACATAAGCATAGCGTGCCGCTGCATCTCCAGGAGCTTAATAATCTTTACCTTGTCTTCGGCTGACAGCTCTTTTGCGGCGTATTTTAAAAGGAAACGCTCCAGGTTATCGCGCGACCTATCCAGAACCGCCTCTACATACTCATCCCGGACCCGCCAGGAATCCACCACGAGTTGGGAAATCTGCTCCTCATAAATGCGGGAAAGATTGTCTCTGAGCCAGTCCATAGCCCCCCGCAGAGGAGCGCGCCAGTCCTGAGTCCAGCCCGGATGCATGCTTGAATTACAGCCGCAATTATTTCCCCACCTTTCTACACCGTGAATGCAACTCCAAGACGAATTCTCAAAAATCTCCACTTCGTAAGAAGGCGGGTGCTTTTCCAGATACTCTGCGTAAACGGTAATTTTAGCCAGATTCCTGGATTCCAAATGATAGAGGCAATATGTCAGAGCCATATCGCCGTAACGGTGATGATGACCGTAGGTCTCTCCGTCCGTAGCGATATGCACGAGCTGAGGCCCTTGTTCGCCGGAGAAAACGCCGGTTAATCTCTTGGCAAAGTTCTCCCCGTTCTCCAACAGGCCGCCGAAAGCGACGTCTTTAGAGATTGGGCCGTCGTAGAAAAACAGGACAACGGCTCTGCCGGAGGGGAGATTGTACAGATAAGGCATTCTGGGGTTTATTTTTTCTCCTCCGGTGTCCCTCCATTTCTGAGCGCCGATTTTGCGCACCCTTTTGGCTTGCCGCGCGGCCAGCACCGTAAATTTTATTCCGAATTCCGTCATAATATCGAGGGTCTCCAAATCAACCGCGGTCTCGGGCAGCCACATTCCTTCGGGTTTTCTCTTAAACCGGTATTCGAAATCCCTGATGCCCCAAAGTATCTGGGTCTGTTTGTCCCGGGAGTTGGCAAGAGGCATAATCATATGGTTATAGCATTGGGCCATAGCCGAGCCGTGACCCGAGAAGGTCTTCTGGCTTTGTTTATCGGCTTCCAGGACTATGCGGTAAACATCCGGCTCGTGCGTCTGAATCCAGGAAAGCAGCGTCGGCCCGAAATTGAAACTGATTTTCGAATAATTATTGACGATGTCTATGATTTTTCTGTCGGGACCGAGGATGCGGGAAGCCGTATTCGGAGCATAGCATTCAGCGGTTATTCTCTGATTCCAATCGTGATACGGATACGCCGTATCCTGCAGCTCGACTTCTTCGAGCCAGGGATTTTCTCTGGGCGGCTGGTAAAAATGTCCGTGAATGCATATATAATTATCCAACTCAACTCTCCTTTTTATACATCACCAGGCAAAAAGGCTTTGCAACCAACTCCCGAGGGCGCTGCAATGTCCCGGGCATTCCGGAGCCGGGGCCGAGCCACCTGACATCGGAAGAATCTATCAGCTTCCCGGCCTTGCCCTCGATAAAATCCGGAAAAAATGAAGCTTCTCTGTCGCTAAAATTCATAATACAATAAACGCGGCTGACCGAATGCCAACGCTCCATAAATAACAGTCTTTTCTCTTCCGTGCCCCAGACCTTAAGATTATTTTTATTTAAATTTGCAAGCGGCGCCGATTCTTTTCTTAATCTTATGAGTTCCTTATAAAAATCTAACATTGCCCTGTGCTTGCTTTTATCCCTGTTCTCCCATTTCAGTTTAGACCGCAGGAATGTCTCTATGCTCTGCGGGTCAGGCGGCTCCTGCCTCCAGCGAAACGAATCAAATTCTCTTTTGCGCCCCTCCCTTACCGCTTTTATTAACCCCGGGTCAGAATGGTCCACAAAATAAAGAAACGGCGATTCCTCGGCGAACTCCTCTCCCATAAACAGCAGGGGCACATAAGGCGAAAACAACAAGACGCCCGCAGCCAGTTTCAGGGCTTCAAACGGAACCAGGCCAGCCAATCTTTCCCCGAACATCCTGTTGCCTGCCTGGTCGTGGTTTTGGATGAACGCAACCAAACGATTGGCGGGTATGTCCCTGGAGCAACTGCCGTGGCGCTTTTTGCGGTAGCCGGAGTAATCCCAGGAATACACAAAGCCTTCCCTGAGCGATTTTACCAGGTGGCCGATTTTTCCGAAGTCCGCGTAATAGCCCGTGTCTTCGCCGGTAAGAAGCGCGTGAACCGAATGATGAAAATCATCGCACCACTGCGCATCAATGCCGTATCCGCCCGACTGCTCATCGCGAACGACTCTTGCGTCATTTAAGTCGCTCTCCGCTATAAGATAAAATTTCCTGCCCCGGCTCCTTGAAAATTCCCCGACCTCTTCGGCAAGCTCCCGCAGGATATGCTTTGCGCTCATATCGCAGATGCCGTGGATTGCGTCGAGCCTTAATGCGTCGATATGATAGTGCTCCATCCAATACAAGGCGTTCTGAATAAAGAACGCCCTCACGTGGTCGCTGTAAGCGTCGTCAAAGTTTATTGCTTTACCCCAGGGGGTCTTGTATTTCTCGGTAAAATAAGGCCCGAATTCGGCAATATAATTACCCTCGGGTCCGAAATGATTATAAACGACATCGAGGATAACCGAGAAGCCTTTCTTATGGCAGGCGTTAACCAGTTCTTTTAGCCCCTGCGGCCCGCCGTAAGAGTTTTGAACCGCAAAAAGATAGGCGCCGTCGTATCCCCAGTTCCGCTCGCCGGGAAATTGCGCAACCGGCATTATTTCTAAGGTATTTACGCCGAGTTCCTCCAGATAACCCAGACTGTCAATCGCGGCGGCAAATGTGCCTTCGGCCGTAAAAGTTCCCGTGTGTAATTCATAAATCAGCATCTTCTCTAAAGGCCCGGCATCCCAGCCGGAGTCTTCCCATTTGAAACTGCCGTGGTCCACCACCTGGGAAGACCGATGCACCCCTGCCGGCTGATAGAAAGAAGCCGGGTCCGGCCTGTCGCGTTGGTTATTGAGCCTGTAAAGATAGCGTGTCCGGGCAGAAGCGCCGCTAACCAATACTCTCCAGTAGCCCTGGCTATCCTTTTCCATAGGGATTAGACTTTGGGCGGGAGAAACAATCTTTAAAGCCACCTCGTCTAAGAAAGGCGCCCAAACGACAAACTCGCATTTTCCTTCGCCGAGGCAATAACTTCCTATTTTCATTCCCGGGCCGTCTTTCACAAGAAAATCGCTTCCAGCGATAATCCTAATATGCGATTTTCAGTGGTTAGGAAAGTGTTCTATACTTTCCTACACCATTAAAAAATTAAGCTTTATTTACCGGTTTCAATGAAGTTTACTTTCATTATGTTATCACACAAGCGTTTATTCCTCAAGGAAATTTACTGCGGGGTTTTTAAAAAGAGGTTTAAAGTTGGGGTTATTACGAAAAGGCGGGAACTATGGGTGGGGTTCCATAAAAGCAACGTAAAAGAATCTCGGATGTTTTCTCAACTCGCGGAATACCGAACTTTTAATCCGGATTATTTCAAAATGAGGGGAGAAATAATCGGCGATGGCCTTTTTGGAGAACGTATTCTCTCTCGGAGGATTTTTATCGCTGAAGCAGATTAACAAGAAATTTCCGCCGGGTTTTAATACCCGGTGCGCCTCTTCGACGTACTGCGGCCTCTCTGCCATCGGTATATGGTGAAAACATCCCCTGTCAAAAACAAAGCCGAAGGTTTTATCCTTAAAAGGCAGGTTAGCCGCGTCCCCGTTTACGAGCCCGGGGCTAATCTTGCTGTTTTCAAACCTCTTCTTTGCCAAACGCAGCGCTTCGCCGGATATATCCAGGCCGGTTACCCTGAACCCCTTCACCGCCAGATACAGGGAATTTGTCCCGGCACCGCAGCATATATCCAGCGCATTGCATTTCTTAATCCCTCCCTTTTTAATCGCGTCCACCAAGGCTCTTGCCGGCCTTTCCGAATGCCAGGGAAGAGACTCCAGGGGAAAATGTCCGTAGAGTTCGTCCCATTCCTTTTTAATTTCTCTTTTATTAACGATATCCTGCATCTCTATGGAGATTTCAAAACAGGCAGGTCCCGGAATAACAACCTCCGGAATATTCGGATTCCGCCGTGATTAACTCTGCTTTGACTTCCTGCCGGCTCCCTTCCCTGCCGCCCAAGGAAAGCACCTGCTGCTCTTTGCTCCCGTAACGGTAAACGGTTATACCCTTGCACCTTAACTTATGCGCCGTCATATATATCTTTCTTACGTCTTCGACGGTCGAATCGCCTGGCAGGTTTATGGAAGCCAGATTACAACTCTCGTAGGCAAGCAACGGAACTTCTCCGCAAGGATTGGTTGCCCGGATTTGCCCGGCTTCCGGAGTGGGATTCCTTCTGTTTATCTCATCCAGAAAGATAAGCCCCGGGTCTCCGGTGCGCCAGGCAGCGTTTACGATAAGGTCAAATAATGCCCCCGCCCTGACTTCGCCTGCCTTGTTTTTGGTCCTCGGATTTATCAAAGCGAATTTTTCGTCCCTTTTAACCGCCCGCATAAATTTGTCGGTTACGCCCACCGATAAATTAAAATTGGAGAACGCCTCTTTCTCCCTTTTCGCTTCGATAAAGTCGACGATATCGGGGTGGTCGCATCTCAAAATCCCCATATTGGCTCCCCGCCGCCTGCCCCCCTGAACAATAACCTCCGTAGCTTTGTTAAATATGTTCATAAACGAAGCCGGGCCTGAAGCCTGCCCTTTAGTCGAGGAAACAATATCTCCCTTTGGCCTTAACAGAGAAAAGTCAAAGCCGGTTCCGCCGCCGGTTTGATGGATTTTGGCTAAGTTGCGCAAAGTCCGGAATATCCCGTCTATCGAGTCCTCTACCGGCAGCACAAAACAGGCGGAAAGCTGGCCCAGCAAAGTCCCCGCGTTCATCAGGGTGGGAGAATTAGGGACAAATTCCAGATTCTTCATCATATGATAGAAGGTTTCTTCCACCGCCCCGGTATCGAACCGGGATTTAAAATTTTTCTCGGCCCTGGCGACATAAAAAGCCGCCCGGCGGAACAGCTCGCTGGGAGTTTCTATTATGTTCTGATTTTCGTCCCTCAGGAGGTATCTCTTCTTTAAAACCGCGATGCTGTTAACGGGCAGCTTCAAATCGTCTTTTATTCCTAAAACGGTTTTTGCCGCGCGGATTTGCTGCCGTTGTTCCCTGTAGAGAGGGAAAGCCGTCTTGCTCACAATCACGCCTTCTTGCCGAGCTGCGCAAAATTTGTCTTTTTTGCGCCGCGGCTGACCATTTCGGCTATAGCTTCTTCGGAGTCTTCGGGTTTTAGATTCACGCCTTTAATTGCGTCCGTCAATAACCAAACTTTAAATCCGAATTTCAAAGCATCCAGGACCGACCACCTTACGCAATAATCCGTAGCCAGGCCTCCGATAAAGAGTTCCCGGATGCCGGAATCACTCAACAAGACAAGAAAACCGGTGCCGCCGGAATCAACCGACTGAAAAACCGAGTAGCTTTCTTTTCCGGGGTCCATCCCTTTAGACAGAATAATTGCCTCCTTCGGCAATTTCAAAGCCGGGTGGAACTCGGCGCCTTTAGTGTTCTGAATGCAGTGCTTCGGCCACTGGCCGCCGAACTTTTTAAAATGTTTTGTCCGGGCGGGATGCCAATCCCGGGAGGCAAAGACCGGCAATTTATTTTTTGAAAAAATCTCTATATATTTATTTATTGCGGGGATTATTTTATCTCCCTCAGGCACGGCCAGAGCGCCGCCGGGACAGAAATCGTTTTGAACGTCCACCGCCAAAAGCGCCTTTTCCGATCTCATAATTCCGCTCACCTTCTTTTACCCTTTTTAAATTTTTTCATGGTATAGGAAAGTATAGAACACTTTCCTAACCACTGAAAATCGCTAAAAGTCATCGCCGACGGCGATTTTCTTGAAACTGTCTTTGCCGACTCCGCATTCCGGGCAAACCCATTCGTCAGGCAAGTCGCTAAACGGCGTGCCCGGCCCAATCCCGTTATCGGGGTCGCCGACTTGCGGGTCATAGATGTAGCCACATACCGTGCAACGGTACTTCTCCATAATCACGGCCTCCTTACCCGGACTTACTCGACGTTTAACTCTCTGGTGCTTTCCCAGATTCCGTGGAGATTGCACTTTTCCCACGCTTTCAGCGGGCCGTGGGCATGGCTGAGCTTAACTTTAAATACCGCGGTGGGGTAAGTGGCTGCGCCGCTGTAATTGGCTCTACCCAGGAACGTATCGCCGGAGTAAAGCTCTATCCATTCGATGAAATGCGCCGGCTCGTTAGGATGAGTCAATAACTTGCCTACCTCTATCTTTACTTCAAAGGGCTCGTCTTTTTTTACCCTATCCGGAGCCTCGATTACGGGGATGTGCTTTTTCTCCAAATCGGTGGGGTTATCTCTGTCTTTAGGCTCGTTTACTCCGCATAAAATATCCTCTTCACAAGTCCATTCTTTAGCCATTAAATCACCTCCTTGTTTTAACAATGTCTCCCGGCTTAGGGCATTCTCCGGTCCAGCAATAGAGGCAGAGCCTATCCTTAGGCAGCCCGATAGCCTCTATCATATCATCCACGCTTTGATACCTGAGGGTGGTAACGCCTAAGTCACGGGTAATCCAGGCAACCATTTTTTTGTATTTTTCCGACCTATGGTCTAAGTATTCCGCAACATCCTTCGAGTCTTTGCCTTCCAGGCCGCGAATCGCCCTGCGGGCAGCCAGTTCCTGAGTGGTGCGGGTGGACAGGTTAAACCTGCAGGGGAACATCAGGGGCGGACAAGCCGGTCTTATATGGACCTCTTTGGCCCCGCAGTCCCATAACTTCTTGATGGCGAAGTTCTTGAGCTGAGTCCCTCTAACTATAGAATCCTCGCATACAACAATTCTATTGCCTTTGATTATTTCTTTTATAGGAACCAGTTTCATCTTGGCAATCAAATCGCGGGTTTCCTGAGAAGGCGGAGTATAGCTCCTGCCGTACCCCGGTGTATATTTAACCAACGGCCGCCGGTAAGGCTTGCCTGATTCCATGGCATACCCTAAAGCGTGGGCGATTCCCGAATCCGGCACCCCAGAGACGACATCTACTTCTAAATCACGGTCCTGTTTTGCCAAAAAGCGCCCGCACCTTTCCCTTACCACCTCAACGTTTATTCCTTCGTAGCTTGAGGCGGGAAAGCCCGTATATATCCAAAGGAAGGAACAGATTTGATTTATTTTCCCGCCCGGCTTTTTCGTCGACATTCCGCCTTCGTCCAGCAGGATTATTTCACCGGGCTCGATATATTTGACTATTTCAAAATCCAGATTCGGGAAAGCGCTCGTGTCCGTAGTAATTGCCCAGGCATCTTCCCTTTTTCCTACAACCAGAGGAGAATATCCGAACTTATCCCTGGCAGCATAAATTCCTTCTTTATTCAGCAGCAGCAGAGAACAGGAGCCGTCTATGGAATTAAACATCTTCTCTATCCCGTCGATAATACTATCCCCCTGGGTAATCAGCTTGGCGATTAATTCTGTCGTATTTACCGCGCCTTTGCTTACTTCGCTGAACGAAATCCCTTTTTTTAATGACCCCGCTACTAATTCTTCCGCGTTTTCTATGAGGCCGTTGGAGACTATGCAAAACGGGCCGAATTTTGAATTCAGGAAAATAGGCTGCTCCTCAAGCGCGCTTATAACGCCGATTCCTTTATTTCCCTTCATCCGCTTATAATCATCGTAGAACTTCGACTTAAACTGGGTCTGGCCTATGTTGTGAATCTGCCGGGTGAAATCATCGCCCAGTATTGCCATTCCTCCGTATTCTGTTCCCAGATGCGAATGGTAATCCGTCCCGTAAAATAAAGTTTCCGTGCAATCGCCTTTAATACAAACTGCTCCGAAAATTCCGCTCATAGAACACCTCCGATAATCATTTACCTAAAATCATCTTTATTGCTACGCCCATCAAGAATAAGCCGAACACTTTCTTGAGAACCGGGTCGGGGATAGGCGTAACTAAATATGCCCCGAGCAATCCTCCGATAAAAAAACCCAGACAAATAAAAACGGCAATCTGTATATTCACGTTGC
The DNA here is from genome assembly GCA_043812035.1 of Candidatus Omnitrophota bacterium. Classification (GTDB taxonomy): domain Bacteria; phylum Omnitrophota; class Gorgyraeia; order Gygaellales; family JAHJCI01; genus CAYMKG01. The sequence goes on along the minus strand of JBDRMR010000022.1, from coordinate 1,980 downwards.
CTTCGTGGTAATATTTAAGAGCTGCCAACAGGCCGATAGGCGGAATCATCAGCGCCAAAGTCGTGCCCTGGGCTTGATGCTGGGTTAAGCCAAAAGCATAAACTAAAACTGGTATAATAATCGTCCCTCCTCCTATGCCCAAAAAACCGCTGCAGGTGCCGGCTAACAAACCCAGTGCAATATAAATGAATATATTCATTGCGCCTCCCTAATAAAAATAGTCCCGCCCTTCCTCATTCTCTTTTGCCCTTGAAGGAAGGGCGGGACTATTTATGGGTTATGAGAAATCTATTTCTTGGTTTTAAGCTTTTCAATCCACTCCGATACCGCTTTGCCGACGATATCCTTGCAACCCAGCCCGATAGCCAAGGCAAAGCCTAATCCCAGAGAGGCCAAAACGATGTTTACCGCTAACCCGATAATTGTCTTACCGATGTTAAGCTGCTCTAAGGTAATCGCCAGAGCAAAGATGATTATGGCGATTTCGACAAACTTGGCCAAGAATTTGGATTGGCTGACGCCGGCATTGGCACAGGCGGCTTGGACGACGTTCCCCACAACCTTCGCCAGAAACGCGCCTAAAACCAAAATGAATATCGCCGCAATAACGTTAGGGATGTAGAGTATAACCCGGTTTAAGAGCTCAGCGGCAACAGTTAAGCCCACTGCATTTACCGCCACAACCAAAGCCACCAACACTAAAAGCCAATAGCAGATTGCGCCCAGCAGCTCCGAAAGCGAATATCCGATACCGCCCTTCCTTAATATTTCGTCCAATCTGGCTCGCTGAGAAAGAACGTCCAATCTTACCGTCCTTAAGAGACGAACGACTATTGCCCTGACAATCTTGGCGATTAGCCAGCCTACGATAAGTATCAGAACAATCAGGCCAAGATTGAGAAAAAAATTACCGATCTGAACCAAAGCAGCTTTACCCGGACCGACGACTAATCCTTGCCACATTTTTCTGCCCTCCTTTCTCAACAGGCACGTTTTACAACCAAGCTCACCTTTATCAACCTAAGCAAAGTCTATATTATTTTAGCACAGGCAATAAGAGTTGGGCAATCTTAAAGTATACTATCAAGCCAACCACGTCAACGATAGTAGTAGTAATCGGCCCGGCCAAAGCTGCAGGATCCAGCCCCAAGCGCTTAGACAAAAACGGCAAACAAAATCCGGTAAGGATAGCCACCAGCACAATCGAGACCATTGTAATTCCAACCACCAAAGAAAGCAAGATTGTCTGCTCTAACCAATAAGCGCGAAGAAAGGCGACCATGCCTACAATTATGCTCATAATTAAAGAAGAAATAATCTCAAGCTTGGCGATGCGCCAAATATTTTTAAAACCGGCATCTCCTGTGGCAAGGCTGCGAATAATGGTTATTGAGGTTTGGGCGCCAGCGTTTCCTCCTGTATCCAGAAGCATCGGGATAAAAAACGCCAAAGCAACCACTGTGCTCAGCGCGTGTTCAAAATTCTTTAAAATCCAACCACTGAAAACATGAAAAACTAACAGAAGTATAAGCCATCCCGCACGCCGTCTTATAATTTCTGTCACGCTGGCTGTTGCGTACCTTATCTCCTGACCTCCAGCAGGCTGCATCTTGCCGATTTCATAAAACTGCCGGGTATTCTCCTTTTGTATCAAATCGACTACGTCGTCAATAGTTATCACTCCGAGTTGTTTATCCTGCAGGTCAACCACCGGCGCATCCACCAGGTCATAGCGGCTGAATTTCTGCGCAACCTCCTGTTTAGGCGTATTTGCATAAATTTTGATTGTCTGGGGCGAAAACATTATGTCCTTCACCAGGATATCCGGCGGAGCGGTAATTAGAGTATCCATATCTACGAAACCGATAAGGCAACGCCGGTCATCCAGGACATATAAGTGGTGAAAATGATAAGCAGTCTGTCCTTTGCGCGTTTCCTGCAGCCACAAAATCGCCTGCCGCGCGGTCATTTCCTTCCTTA
>JBDRMR010000021.1:0-2024 GCA_043812035.1 Candidatus Omnitrophota bacterium | reverse complement strand
AAGCTGTGCATACTTATCATAAATTATGAGGTTATGGACATAAGGGTTATCTTTAAAAATTTCGCAAGGCCTGGGCCCGACCATTACGGTTATTTCGGCTTCGGGGTATTTCTGCCGCAGGATATCCAGAACCGGAAGAGTCAAGATTACATCTCCGAAGTTACTCAGTGTAAAAAATAAAACTTTGTTAATCATAGTTTAGGATTTTGGAAAGCGCTTCCTATATAAAGGAGGCGATTTCTGAAAGCTCCTTGCGCGGTTTAGGTTTCGCCGCGTCGCTTTGCGAATCATAATATCCGAGAGAAATTATTATGTCGATTTTTTTATTCCGGGGGATATTCAGGATTTTTTTAAGCTTATTTTCGTCAAACCAGCCTATCCAGCAGGAGCCGATTCCCAGTTCCGTTGCCTGAAGAACAAGGTGCTCGCAGGCGATTCCTATATCGAGCAGATAATAATTTGTGCCCCTGAGATACCCTCCTACCTTCCTGATAAAAGCCTCTCTCTCGGAAATAACCGCTACCAGCGCCCCGGCATCCTTGATAAATTTATTTATCGAATATACGCCATGACATGCCTTCTCCGCTATCTCGACAATAAGCTTTCTGTCATCTACGATTACGAATCTCCAGGGCTGGACATTGCAGGCCGAAGGGGCAAGGCGTGCCGATTCAACACATTTAAGAAGGAGCTCCCGGCTAACCGGCTTTCCGGTGTAAGACCTGACGCTTCGCCTCTTTTTTACCAATTCCAGAAACTCCATTTTGACTCCTTTCGGGCAACTAATAAATGTAAACCTATTTTGCTTCTTCTGTTGCTTTTCAGCAAGCTGCAAGGCATTGCGATAGCATCTTGCCAGAAGCTCATCTTCCGGCTTATCCATACCGTAAACAGGGCCCAGGCAGTGGATAACATAGCGGTAATCCCTGCCTGCGAGGCTATATTTCCTTTTATACACTCAACTGCGACACCCGATATTGTTTTATTCATGACTGACATTCCTCATATTTCCAAAAAATTCAGGGACAACGTTTCTATTTTTCGAAAATTAGAGGCGGCCTGTATTTTTCACAAAGAAGGTAACGTTTTTCGGGCATTTATCTATTTTTAACAATCGTTCAAGCAAGTTGTGAAGACTGTGTCCAAGAAAACCACCAATCAAACCTACTATTGCAGATAAAGAATATAACTTTAATGATGGTACAGATAATAGGTCTAACTTTTCCAACACACTGACTTTGGATAAATAAAGAGATACCGTGAGCGAAGCAAGAAATACAAAAACCCAGACAAAGAGACAATAAAATGTGACTTGAACATTTAAAATACCTCCTTATCCTCAAGCAACTATTAATTGTTTTTTATTCATTTCTTTCTGAAGGTTTTAGCGAAACAATTGTCGCGCCCCATCCGCCTTCATTATATTCTGCCAGATGAAACGAGCTAACCTCCGGCATTTTGCGAAGGATGGAATGGACGGTGCGTTGCAAAGCCCCGGTTCCTTTGCCGTGAATAATCTTTACGCTAAAGATTCCCCGCTGATTACAGGCTTTTAGATAATCCGGAATCAAATCTTTTATTTCAGACGGGCTAAAGGTATGCAAATCAAGCATTCCCTCAATGGGAAGCTCAACCGGTACTGTTTCATTTGGATTTATAATATAACCGCAATCGCATTTTAGAGTCCTGCCGAACTGAAATAGCGTTATATCGTATTGACTTTTGCATTTCGGGCAGATTATTGCCATTTTAATAAACTTTCTATTTTCTCTAAAACTTCCTCTACGGTGATTGCCTGCATACAGCGATAGTCCTTGCAGGCAGAGTCGTAGCAGGGAACCTTACAGCCGATATCCTTGTAAATAACGATATGATTCTGGGGCGGATAAGGCCCGGTAATCTTTGGCGAAGTCGGCCCGAAAAGGGCAACCACCTTTGCGCCGACCGCCGCAGCAATATGCATCGGCCCGGAATCGGCGGATATGACCGCATCCGCCTTCTCCATCAATGCCCCTAATTGCCCC
>JBDRMR010000020.1:0-3632 GCA_043812035.1 Candidatus Omnitrophota bacterium | reverse complement strand
CCTGCGCCTGTCTTTTATATAAATGCTCTTACCGAAGGTTTTAGCGTAGTTCTTAACTTCGTTTCCGATTTGAATTATCTGACCGACGTGGGTCAGGGGCCTGTGTTCGTTAGCGGCTATGCCAATAGAGAGGCTTAAGGGGGGAATTTTGCATAACTGGCCGAGCCTGTTCTTCATAATCACGTAGCCTCTTTTTTTATCCTCTTCATTATAAAAATCCAAAATAGACGTATCGAAATCATTGATAATTTTCTTGCATATTTCCTCCACGCTATCCGGCGCAGTAATAAATATAAAATCGTCCCCGCCGATATGCCCGAGGAAATCGGAGTGGCTGCCGTATGCCTCCAAGGCTTTAATGATTATCAAGGCTATATGGAGTATGACCCGGTCGCCCATTTCAAAGCCGTAGCGGTCATTGAACTCCTTGAACTTGTTTAGGTCTAAATAGCCGACCGCAAAACGGGAGTGAGCCTTTATTCTTGAGTCCAGTTCTTTTAATATTGAAACGTTGCCGGGTAATTTTGTCAGAGGATTGGCATCCAGGTCACGCGTCATTCGCACCAGAGAAGCCTTTACCCTGGCTAAAAATTCTCCGGGGTCAAAGGGCTTGTCAATGTAATCGTCTGCTCCGGCATATATAACCTTTATTTTGTCCATAGGGTCTTTTTTATCCATCAATATAATTATCGGTATATTACGCAGGATAAAACTGCCGCGTATAGCTTTGCAGATTTCGATTCCGTTTATATAGGTTGCGCGAAAGTCGGAAATTATTAAATTGAATGGTTCTTTGGCCAATGTCTCTAATCCGTCTGCCTGATTTGAGCAGACTTTGGTTTTGTAGCTTTCTCCCATAAGAAGCGCGGATAAAAAATCCTGCGTCTCCTTATCGTTAACGATAATCAGAATATTGCCTTCCGAGTCGGTATACATAATTATGGAATTTTATTTCAGAGATTCGAGTAGCTTTTTGCAGGCTTCCTGAATATACTTCATTGCCTCAGGATTTAAAACGAGATAGAAACTCCCGCTTATTCTCTGCCGCGGTTCTTCAAAAATTGCTTCCACCAGCAGGATATATTCCTCATTATCAAAAGAGCCGACGGCGATGTCCATGATTTCCTGTATCGGCCCGCTAACCAGGGTAGGAATAGAGGGGATAATCAGCTTTTTAAGCATTATACTCAAGGCCCCGATGTACGAGGCAATGACAACGCTGCCCACCTCTTTTATTATAGACATCCCCATTTCAGTAAATGCGCCCTTTTTTCTCTCCTCTTCGTTGATTTTATAGCACATATCGATTAATTTAAAGGCGCTCTTTTCGTCAAGCACAAACAGGACGTTCCCTTTCAGCCCCGATAAGATATGGCTGGATACGCTGATTACTATCTGGCCGAAATTTAATTTGCCCAAAACCTGCTCTCTCGGCAGGATATCCAGAGCCGGCATGCGCAGGTTTATCTTTCTGCCCAGTATTTCGGAAAGGGCAATGCTCCCGTGGCCGGCAGAGATGCTGCCCACTTCTCTCAGAATATCCATTTCATCTTTCATATACCCCCCTGTTTATCTTTCTTAGTTTTAATTCATTCTTAATCGCGGTAATCCGCGATTAAGACATTGAGTTCTTTTTTCTAGTTAGAAATATTTTAATAGATAAAAGGTGCTGGGTCAAGCAAAATTGCGTTTTTAAAATAGACATCTTGCAGAAAATTTTGGATTGAGATAAAATAAAGGAAGGATATCCTTTCTGCCAATAAGGAGAAGGCGCCGCATGATTAAGGATAATGTCAGAAAGCTATTTGACGAGTTGCCGCCGGGCGTCCGGTTAATCGCAGCGACCAAATCAAGAAGCGTTGCCGAGATTCTGGAGGCGGTTGAGGCGGGGATTAAGACCGTCGGAGAAAATTATGTGCAGGAGGCAGAGAAAAAATTTAAGGTTGTGGGCAGGAGAGTCGGGTGGCATTTCATCGGACATCTGCAGAGGAATAAGGCAAAGAGAGCTGTTGAGATTTTTAATATGATAGAGACCATCGACTCCTTTGATATTGCCGGTGAGATTGATAGGGTTTGCGAATCGAAAGATAAGGTAATGCCTGTTTTAATCGAGGTAAATTGCGCCGGGGAAAAGCAGAAATCCGGCGTTTTGCCCGGAGAAGTTGAGCCGCTCATTGAGCAGGTTCGCCGATTAAAAAACATAAAAATACTGGGCTTAATGACCATGGGGCCGTTTTTGGAAGACCCCGGGCAGTTGCGCCCGTATTTTAGAGAGACCCGCCGGTTGTTTGAGCGCATAAAATCAAAGAATCTGCCCGGGGTAGAAATGAGATATCTTTCCATGGGGATGTCTGATTCCTATCGTATCGCAATCCGGGAGGGAGCGAATTTAGTAAGGATAGGCACAGCCATCTTCGGAAAAGTTCAATAAATGCTTGACAAATTCTATTTTTGTGTTATGATTTTTAGAAACGTAACACTATTATGATAAAGGATTTCCCATGGCTGACATAGTCCGTTTTGGAGTATCCTTGGAAAAGGAACTCCTGGATAACTTCGATAAACATATTAAAAGCAAGAATTGTTCTAATCGCTCAGAAGCTTTTCGGGATTTAATCCGGCAGCAATTAGTAGCCAAAGAATGGCTGGAAGGAAGAGAGATTGCCGGAGCGATCACCCTGGTTTATAATCACCATAAGAGAGAACTGATTAATCGGCTTACCGATATCCAGCACGATTTCAGCAAGATAATAATTTCCACTCAACATATTCATTTAGACCACGACAATTGCCTGGAGATAGTTGTGGTCAGAGGCAGTCCCAGAGAAGCCCAGAAATTGGCTGATACGCTGAAGTCGGTCAAGGGCGTAAAACATGGAACCTTGAGTATGTCGACAACCGGCAAAGCAATTGAATAGGCGGTATTATTTTTTTATATTTTAGTAGCACGAATTAAATAAAGATAACATTGATGAAAAAATCATCAAGTAATAAAGGAGGGTTATGAAGGTAAGAGCTATTTTATTTATTTCCTTTTGCTTATTTTTTGTTTGTTACTCAGTATCCTTTGCCGCGCGGCCTCTGGCTACCGACGATGCCGGAGTAGTGGATAAAGGGCATTTTGAAGTAGAAAGCGGTATGGAATATGTTAATCAGCTGGACAAAGAAGTAGCCTTAAGTTTGGTTATTAAAAGAGGAATTATTGATAATCTGGATTTAGGCATAGAAATTCCCTATAAGTTCGTTGATTTCGGTCAGGGAGCAAAAACCGACGGCTTCGACGATATCAGTATTGTTTCCAAGTATAATTTTTTAGAAGAGACAGCTACTCTGCCGGCAATGTCGGTCAGTTTTTCTCTTAAAACAGATTCCGGCAATGACGACAAGTCTTTGGGGACAGGCGAGAAGGAATACGGCGTAAATGCCATTTTAAGTAAGTCACTGGATAAAATAGCCCTGCATTTTAATTTGGGCTATGTATTAAAAGATAATCTTCCCGAGCAGAATTTAAGAGATGTCTTAACTTACGGCTTTGCCATAGAATATCCATTAAACGATAGTCTAAATTTGGTAGGCGAGATTACGGGAGAAAATGAACGCAGAGGAGATTTTGACGATAATTCGATGTCCGG
>JBDRMR010000019.1:0-3039 GCA_043812035.1 Candidatus Omnitrophota bacterium | reverse complement strand
GGGCAGGGTCGGTAATCTCGTCTGCGGCGACGTTATGGCTCTTTTTATTAAAGTAGAAAGCGGAGTTATCGTGGATGCAAAATTTAAGACCTTCGGATGTGGTGCCGCTATAGCTACGAGCTCAATGGTTACCGAATTGGTAAAGGGCAAGCCTGTAGATGAGGCGCTCAAAATATCCAACAAAGCAGTGGCTGAAGCTTTGGGCGGACTGCCCCCTATTAAGATGCATTGTTCCGTCTTAGGCGAGCAGGCTTTAAAAGCGGCTATCGAGGATTACCAAAAGAAATTAGCGCAAAAATGAAGAAGAAAGTTCTGGTAGCGATGAGCGGAGGGGTGGATTCATCGGTAGTTTCCTTTTTGCTAAAAGAAGAAGGCTATGAGGTCGTGGGGATAACTATGTGTTTAGGCGTTAAGGAGGGCCGCGGCAAGCCGGCCTGCTGCGGCAGGCGGGCAATAGAGGACGCAAAAAGAGTTTGCCGCAAACTTAAAATACCTCACTATATAATGGACTTTTCAAAGGAATTAGAAGAGAAGATAATGAATAAGTTTGTATCCGAATACCTTGAGGGCAGGACGCCGAATCCCTGCATAGATTGCAACAGATACATAAAATTCGGGGCCTTATTAAAAAGAGCAATCTCTATGGGATTCGACTTTTTAGCCACGGGACACTATGCAAGGATAGAGAATGAAGAGCCCGGGGCTGAATCCGGAATCCGGTATGTTCTCAAAAAAGGAATCGACACCCAAAAAGACCAGTCTTACGTTTTGTACGCAATGAACCAGGAGCAGCTCGGGTATACCCTGATGCCTCTGGGCAATTTTACCAAGGGGCAGGTAAGGCAGGTCGCCAGAGATGCGGGCTTGCCGGTTGCGGATAAGCCGGAATCCCAGGAAATATGTTTTATTCCGGAGAATAATTACGGGGAGTTTCTTAAGGAATACGTCTCCGGAGGAGCGGGTCCCGGCCCTATCGTAAATAAGCGAGGCGAAATTCTCGGAGAGCACCGGGGAATTATTTTTTATACCGTGGGTCAGCGCAAAAGAATAGGTATAGCAGCCAGAGAGCCTTTATACGTAATCGCGATTGACAGGGAAAACAACACCATTGTAGTGAGCAGGAAAGAAGATGTTTACGGCGATGAGTTGATTGCCGATAACGTAAATTTTATACATATCGAAAAATTAAAAGAACCCATCAGGGTAGAAGCCAAGATTAGATATCTTCATCAGCCTCAGGCGGCAGTTGTCGTTCCGGACGGCAACGGTAAAATTAAAGTGAAGTTTGACCGGCCCCAGTGGGCAATTACCCCCGGGCAGGCAGTGGTGTTTTATGGTAAAAGTTTTGGCCGAAGGCCAGTTTCTTGTCAGCGTGCCGGCGGTGAAAGCGACGCAGACGCCGTTCTCGGCGGAGGTACAATAATCTCCGGGAATTCAGAATAAATGACCGAAGGGAGTCGAAGGATGAAGAGAAATAACTTAAGATTGACTGAAAAGATACAGCGGCTCAAAAAGCAGAGGAACGCCGTCATTCTCGTGCATAACTATCAGATTCCGGAGGTGCAGGATGTTGCCGACTATATCGGCGATTCCCTGGGCTTAAGCCGCGCCGCCAGCTCAACCGACGCCGATGTAATTGTTTTTTGCGGAGTCTACTTTATGGCCGAGACCGCTTCTATTCTCTGCCCGGACAAGACGGTGCTTATGCCCGATATAAACGCCGGATGCCCCATGGCAGACATGATTACCGCTGAGCAACTGAGAGAATTTAAAAAAGAACATCCCAAGGCCAAAGTTTTGGCTTACGTTAATACGTCGGCCGAGGTAAAGGCAGAGACCGATATTTGCTGCACTTCCGGCAACGCCGTTAAGGTCGCAGAAACGCTGAAGAATTCCGGAGAAATTATCTTCGTTCCCGATAAATATCTGGCTAATTATGTGTCTTCCAAAGTAAATGTTAATCTTATCCCCTGGAATGGCTACTGTCCGACTCACGTTAAAATTCTGCCGGAGAATATCCTTAAGCAGAAGAAGGCTCATCCTAAAGCAGAGGTTATTGTGCATCCGGAGTGCAGGCCTGAGGTGATTGCTGTAGCCGACCAGGCACTCTCTACGGAAGGAATGTGCAGGTACGCCAAGCACTCTGGCGCCGATGAAATAATCGTGGGCACAGAGATAGGAATGCTGTATAGGTTGCAAAGCGACAATCCGGCAAAGAGATTCTATCCGGCTACAGAATTGGCTGTTTGCCCGAGTATGAAGTTGACCAATCTGGAGAAGGTGCTGTGGTGTTTGGAAGATATGAAATATGAGGTTAGAGTGCCGGAAAATGTCCGGCTTAAGGCAATAAGCGCTATAGAAAGTATGATTAAAATAAGACAAAAAGTTGCCGGTACAAAATGACATTAGTTACTAAGGAAAGGAGCAAAGATGGAGGTTAAGGTTAATGATTCCAATTTTAAGGAGGAGGTGTTAGAATCCGATATTCCCGTATTGGTTGATTATTGGGCGGAGTGGTGCTATCCCTGTCGGATGGTAGCTCCGACAGTTGAAGAGATAGCCAGGGAATATCAAGGGAAATTAAAAGTCTGCAAGGTCAATGTTGATGAAGCGCAAAAGACAGCGGCAAATTACGGCATTATGAGCATCCCTACCCTCAGTATCTTTAAGGGCGGCAAGGTGATGGAACAGATGGCCGGAGCCGTGTCAAAAGCTGCACTTGAAGAGAAAATAAAGTCCTATATATTTTAGTGAAAGCCAAGGAGTTTAGATATGTATACGGCCCGGTTGCTTCCTGGCGGCTGGGAATTTCTTTAGGCATAGATTTACTTTCTGCCGCGGGGAAAATTTGTAACTTTGACTGTATTTATTGTCAACTAGGTAAAGGCTCAAGATATGCTGAAAAACCCAAGGCGTGCGTTAAAACATCCGAGATTATTAAGGAATTAAAAGAGTTGCCCGGCCTCAAAATAGATTATATTACTTTTTCGGGACGAGGCGAGCCGACGCTGGCGAAAAACCTGGGTCAGGCAATAAGGG
>JBDRMR010000018.1:0-12777 GCA_043812035.1 Candidatus Omnitrophota bacterium | reverse complement strand
AAAGGCTCTCGCGCAAATTGCTGCGGTTTATCCCTGGTAGAAATTCTCGTTTCAACGCTTATTTTTGCATTAGTAATGGGCGGCTTGGCCAACCTGTTCGTGGCGACAAAGCAGCATATTTTATACGCGCATTCGCGCATTGCCGCGGCTGAGCTGGGCAGATATTTTCTGGACCGGCTGCAAATGGATGTAAGGCAGGACACCTGGGACCAGGCTGTGCCCGGCAATTTACTCACCGTCCCCGCAGGCACCGTCGAAGGTTATAAATCCTCCAATAACCCATTTACGACGAAATTCCCGGACAGCGATTACACTCCGGTGGCTCCCACAAACCCCGGTTTTGAGGAGTTTTCGGTTAACAATATCGTCTATTATCCCGTTTACGAAATTACTCCCTGGGAAGGTTTGCGCAGAGTAAAATTTATCATCTGCTGGCGCAAGCAATCTTTATAATAGACTTATATGGGATTTTTTCTAAAGCGGTCTATAACTCTCGCCGAATTACTTATCGCTATTGCGTTGCTCGGCCTTTTGATTATAGCGATATTCAGCCTCGATAATTACGCCCGCTTCCATCTGATTACCTCCGACCGCCGGGCCCGGTTACAAAATGAGGCGTTTCTTTGCGTCGAACAGATGGTTAAGGATGCTATCCGGGGAATAGGTTATGTGGGCGATCCGGCAGTGCTCTCGGTGCCGTCAGTCTATTGCACTTCAACCGAGCTGCGTATAAGAGTGGATAACGGAAACGGACAGATAGACAGCACATCCGCCGCAGGCGGAGATTTTATGGTCAGATTCAACAGAAACGGAAATGACCTGGAGTATTATCCCGATTATATCCGCAATAGCACGCAATTCGAAGTTCTTACTCGTAAAGTCGTTAATCCGGCCGGAGTAGATATATTTAACTGCAGCGGCGGGCTTATCCGGATTGAATTAATGCTGCGCCACAGGCCGGCAGCTTCTTCAAGTCTCGAAAATCCGCAGTTTCAGATGATTTCGCGTTTGTATAGCCGGTCAGAGTCTGTCCAGTAGATTTATACATTCGCGGACTAAAACCGGGCGCCTCTTGCGACATAAAAGGGGCGCTTTTTTTATTGCTAACCAAAGGGAAATATGATAAATTGTAAAAAAAGGGGCCATAGTTAAACGGGATAACGTGGCGTTCGCATCGCTAAGTTCCGGGTTCGATTCCCGGTGGCTCCATAAATTAGCAGGTAGTATGAGCTTAAATAAGGCTTTGGCTAATCTGAAATTAATCCTGGCGCTGGTATTATTTCTCAGTTTGTTAAGCCTGTGCTTTTATTTGCCCGATTTGCTTGCGCCGCTTAAAAATTCACACATTGCCGGGTCTGCGCAGGAGCGGCTGAAAGAAGCCTATTTTTATAAGAAGCTTGATAATCACGGCGTGCAATGCCAGCTCTGTCCCCGCAAGTGTATTATTCAGCCGGGTAAAAGGGGTTATTGCGAGGTCCGCGAGAACCGTAACGGAGTTTTATACAGTCTTGTTTACGCAAAGCCCTGCGCCATTCATACCGACCCTATCGAGAAAAAACCGTTTTTCCATTTTTTGCCGTCCAGCTACGCTTTGTCCGTAGCTACCGCCGGCTGCAATCTGGATTGCGTGTTCTGCCAGAACTGGCAGATATCCCAGGCGAGGCCGGAAGAGGTGAAATATACTTATCTGGAGCCGGAAGAGCTGATTGAAAGGGTAAGAAAGTCCGGAACGACGACGATAGCCTACACTTATACCGAACCGACGGTATTTTACGAATATATGTACGATACGGCGAAGCTTGCCAGGGCCGGGGGCATACGCAACGTAATGCATTCTAACGGCCATATTAACGAGGAGCCCTTAAGGCAATTATGTAAATACCTCGACGCGGCAAATATAGATTTAAAAGGCTTCAGCAAGAAATACTACAGCGAAATGTCGCAGGGCGACCTCGATTCGGTGCTAAAAACTTTAAAGATTCTTAAGGAAGAAGGGGTGTGGGTTGAGATTACCAATTTAATTCTTCCCGGATACAATGACGATGACGAGACTATTATTAAGATGTGCCTCTGGATAAAGGAGAATCTGGGCGACGGCGTTCCCGTTCATTTTTCCCGCTTTTGGCCGATGTATAAGATGCTCTCTTTAAACCCCACGCCGCTTGCCACTCTCGAGAAAGCGAGAAAAATCGCTCTTGACTGCGGATTGAAATACGTCTATATAGGCAACGTTCCGGGGCATGAGGGAGAAAATACCTATTGCCCGGGCTGCGGTAAAGCGGTTGTTAAAAGAAGCGGCTACTCTATCTTAGAGGAGAATTTGGATGAACAGGGCAGGTGTAAGTTCTGCGGAGAAAAAATTCCCGGAGTCTGGCATTAGAATCGTTGTTTGGTTATCTTGCTGTCTGGTTATTCCGGTTTCCCTGTTTATCTGCTCGGCCGGTTTCGGCGAAGAGATTAAGCAGCCGGCTGTCGGCGGCAGGTTTTACCCGGCAGACCCCCGGGCATTATCTCAGGCCATCGAGGATTTTTTATCCCAGGCAAAATCCGAGAAAATCGAAGGCGATATCCTGTCGCTTATTTCGCCCCACGCGGGCTACGATTATTCCGGAAAAACCGCTGCCAGCGGATACAACACGATAAAAGGCGGGCATTACGACACGGTTATTATCCTCGGCCCGAGCCACTATGTAAACTTCAGGGGAGCTGCGCTCTGGCCAAAAGGCACATTTCGCACCCCTCTGGGCGAAATTCCGGTTGATGAGACAGTTTCTTACAATTTGATGCTTTCCTCTTCGGTTTTTTCCTCTTACCCGGAAGCGTTTAGCCGCGAGCATTCGGTTGAGGTTCAGCTTCCTTTTCTGCAAAAGACACTCGACGATTTTAAGATAGTGCCGATTATCTTAGGGCAGGTTGATTTTTATGATTGCCAGCATATATCCGCAGTCATCAGCAAAATTATTAAAGAAAAAAAATGTTTACTTATAGCAAGCTCCGATATGTATCACGGCTTTGATTATAAGGAGGGAGAGTTAATAGATATCTACACGCTGTCCTTAATTAAGAAATTGAATTCCGAAGAGCTTTATAAGAGTATTCAGGCGGGAAAAGCTATGCTGTGCGGCTGGGCAGGGGTTATTGTCTCGATGTTAGTCGCCGAAGACCTCGGCTATAGTCAGGTTAAGGTCGTTGATTATACCAATAGCGCAAAGGTTGCAGGAAGGAATGAAGTCGGAGAGTATTGCGTAGGATACGGTTCCGCGGTTATATATAAGCCCCGCCCGACTTGCGCCGCGGCCGCGACGTTCAAACCGGAGGAAGAGCGGGGTAAAGAAATCGTCGAAAAGGGAGGAGTAATGCTTGAGGGCAAACAAAGAAAAAGATTGTTAGAGATAGCCCGTAATTCAATCGAGACCTATTTAAACACCGGTAAAAGATTGCAACTCAGCGAGAGCGACCCGGCCTTGTCAGGGCAATGCGGCGCCTTTGTCACCCTGCACAAGCACGGTCAACTGCGCGGATGCATAGGCAACATAATAGGCAACCAGGAGCTTTATTTAACCGTTCGCGATATGGCTGTTGAGGCGGCGGTAAATGACCCCCGGTTTACACCGGTGACAAAAGAGGAGCTGCCGGAAATAGAGATTGAGATTTCAGTGCTTTCTCCCTTGGAAAAAATAGAGGGACCCGATAGGATTAAAATGGGCCAGCACGGAGTTTTAGTAAGGCAAGGTTACCGAAGCGGAGTATTTTTACCCCAGGTTGCCACAGAAACCGGCTGGACAAAAGAGGAATTTCTCTCTAATCTCTGCGAGCGCAAGGCAGGCTTGTCTCCTTCAGCGTGGAAAGACCCCTCAACGGAAATCTATATATTTAGCGCTGAGGTATTTTCTGAGAAAAATTAATAACGGCTGCCATTACTGACTTTTAGCATCCCCGATGGATAAAATAATCTTCAGCTTATTCATCTCTGGTTTGTTATTAGGCTCCGGGCCGTGCTTGGCAACCTGCGGCCCTGTGCTTATTACTTACATTGCGGGAACAAAACGCAGCCCAAAGCAGGGTGTTTGGGTCTGGCTTTTGTTCTCCCTCTCCAGAATTTGCGCGTATTTAATTTTAAGCCTGGCAATATTTCTTTTAGGGGAGTTTCTGGTGAGGCAAAATTTAATGAATGTCAGTAAATATATTTATCCGGTCGGAGGAGGAATTGTTATTTTAATCGGATTTTTCACAATTGTAAGGGGTTCGGTAAAACCTTTTGTAAATTCTAAAAACCACGGAATAACCTGCCGGTTGGCGGATATGCAGCCTGTAACCCTGGGTTTAGTTATGGGAGCGCTGCCTTGCGCGCCTTTACTTGCGGTGCTCTCATATATAGGTCTGGTGTCATCCGGCTGGCAGCAGTGCATTTTTTATAGTTTGATATTCGGCTTAGGCACGCTTATTTCCCCCTTAATTTTATTGGCGCTGGGTGCAGGGTTGATACCCAGGATGTTATTTAGCAGGCCCGGAATTTACCGCGCCTTTCGTTTTGTATGCGGTTTAATTATTGTGCTCTTCGGCGCTAAATTAATTTTTACAGGCATAGGCAAGCCCGTATTTTTCTAAAAAATGGCGCGTTTGTATTGTCCTAAAGAACTAATTTTCGGCGAACGGATTGATATTCACAAGCCCGAACAGATTCATTATATTCGCGACGTTTTACGCTTAGGGGTTGGTGACGTCATCGTCGTTTTCGACGGGGAGGAACACGAATACCGCTGCCGGATTACGGAGCTGTCAAAGAAAGAAGCAAAGCTCCTAATAGAAAAGAAAATAAAGGCTAAGGTTGAGCCTAAACTTACTCTGGCCGTCGCCTGCGCTCTGCCCAAGCAGAAGAACAGGTTCGACGATTTGCTCGATAAATTGTCGCAGCTGGGGGTGGATAAAATTTATCCGATGATTACCGAAAGGGTAGTCGTCAGGTGGGATTACGGGCAAAGACAGAAGCATCACAGGCGCTGGCAAAAGATTGCCGAGCAGGCTTGTGCTCAGTCGGGCAGGAGCGCGCTTCCGGTAATTGAGCCGGTAAGAGAAATGAATCAGATATTATCTTTTGCCGAATCTTACGAATTAAAACTGATTCCCACGCTCCTGGAGAAAAGCCGGCGTTTAAGAGAAGCGGTTTGCGGCTCTTTGCCGGGAAGTATTCTGGTTCTGGTCGGCCCGGAAGGCGATTTTACAAAGCAGGAATTGGGCCAGGCGGAAAGCGCGGGTTTTATTCCGGTATTTTTGGGCGATTCGGTATTGCGCGTCGATACGGCGGCTATTGCCGTTGCCGCCTTCATCAGGCTGTATGAAAACGCTGTTTTATGGTATAGGAAAGTATAAAACACTTTCCTAACCACTGAAAATCGTATTGAAGTTATCGCGAAGCGATTTTCTTGAGCAGAGAGCAGAGAATAGAGAATAGAGGGATGGAGACGGTAAAATTTTATACTATCGGATGCAAGGTTAATCAATACGAGACGCAGGCTATCAGGGAGCAGCTGCAAAAAGCGGGGCTTAGGGAATTAGAGGATAGTTGCCCGGCCGGGGTATGCGTGATTAATACCTGTACCGTTACTCACCGCGCCGACCGTGACGCCTATTACCTTATTCGCCGCGCCAGCCGCGAAAACCCCGGCGCCAGAATTGTCGTTACCGGCTGCCTTACCGAATTAGATGCGGACAAGATAACCGATATTCCCGGCGTTGAGCTAATCGTTAAAAACGAAGATAAATTCCGGATTCCCGCTTTGTTAGGCGGACTACCCGCTGCCCGTTACCCTCTACCCGCTGCTCAACCAGGCATTACCCGTTTCAAAAATCACACCCGGGCTTTCTTGAAAATTCAGGACGGCTGTAACTACCGCTGCTCTTACTGCAAAGTGCGCCTGGTGCGGGGCAAATCCAGAAGTAAAAATTCCGATGAAGTAGAAGAAGAAGCAAGAGCTTTGGTCGGAAACGGCTATGCGGAAATAGTCCTCTGCGGAGTGTGTTTGGGTTCTTACGGCAAGGATTTAACTCCGCAGACAACCCTGTCCGGATTAATCAGAAAATTAGAGAAGATTGCCGGAGATTTCCGGCTACGGCTAAGTTCTATGGAATTAAGCGATATCACCGGCGAGTTAACCGGGACTTTGACCGAATCTAAAAAATTGTGCCCGCATTTACATATTCCCCTTCAAAGCGGCGACGACCAGGTGCTCCGGAGGATGAACCGGCATTATTCGAGCGCACGGTTCCTTGAGCTCGTCAACGGTTTAAAAAGCCGCATTCCCGGCATCGCCATAACCACGGACGTGATGGTCGGATTTCCCGGCGAAACGGAAGGGAATTTCAGGAATACGCTCGAGCTAATTAAGGAGATACAGCCCCTGCGGGTTCATATATTCGCCTACTCGGGCAGGCCACATACGCCTGCGTATGGCTCGGGAGAGGCCGTCCCGGAAACCGCAGTTAAATCCAGAACGGCGCAATTGAGCCGGCTCGCCCTGGCCGCAAGACAGGCTTATTGCGAAAAATTCATCTCCCGCACCGGCGAGGTGCTCGTGGAAAGAGCGGCCGCCGGAGCACCCGGTTTATGGGAAGGCTACACCGAAACGTATATAAAAGTTAGAATAAAATCCGGTCTCGATTTAAAAAATAAGCTCGTTAAAGCAAGATTAAAAAAGATTTATAAAGATTTCGTTTTGGCAGAGCTTGCCGGGTGAGAGGAATCCCCGGGCAGCGCTGAGTGCGCGGGAAGAAATGCCGTCGGGCATACGAATGTGTTGACAGTATTGCGGTTGGAGAGTATAATTTAAGTTTGAGATTTTAAAGAAAGCGGTAAAAGGAGGTGCGGTAATGGCTCAAGAGAAGAAAAAGACGGATACAGCGGATACTTCCGACCGCCAGAAGGCCCTGGAGTTAGCTTTGGCTCAGATTGAGAAACAATTCGGTAAAGGCTCAATTATGAAGCTCGGCATGCATGCGCGGGTCGACGTAGAGGCAATCCCCACCGGCGCGCTCTCGCTGGATGTCGCTTTGGGAGTGGGCGGTTTTCCCCGGGGGAGGGTAATCGAAATTTTTGGCCCGGAAGCGTCGGGAAAGACGACCGTGGCTTTGAGCACAATAAGAGAGATTCAGAGAAAAAAAGGAGTTGCCGCTTTAATCGACGCAGAGCACGCTTTCGATTCGACTTATGCCAAAAAAATAGGCGTGAACTTAGACGAGTTGTTGATTTCGCAGCCGGATACCGGCGAGCAGGCTCTGGAGATTACCGAGACCCTGGTGCGCTCGAACGCCGTGGATTTGATAGTGATTGATTCGGTGGCGGCGCTTACTCCCAGGGCAGAGATAGAGGGAGAGATGGGCGATTCACACATGGGGTTACAGGCAAGGTTGATGTCCCAGGCTCTCAGGAAACTGACCGCCGCAATCAGCAAATCCCGGACTTGCGTGATTTTTATCAACCAGTTACGGGAAAAGATAGGAGTAGTGTTCGGGAATCCCGAGACCACGCCGGGCGGGAGGGCGTTGAAGTTCTACTCCTCGATAAGACTGGATTTGAGAAGGATAGGCTCGATAAAGCGGGCAGAATCCGTAATCGGGAACAGGGTGAGGGCCAGGGTGGTAAAGAATAAGGTTGCGCCGCCTTTCCGGGAAACGGAGTTTGAAATTCTCTACGATCAGGGCATAGCCAAGACTCATAACGTTCTCGACGCAGCCGCAGACATAGGGGTGGTGGAAAAATCCGGAACATGGTACATTTTTCAAGACGAAAAACTCGGGCAGGGGAAAGAGCAAGCAGTTAATTATTTACAGCAAAAGTCTCAATTGCAGGATAAAATTGAAAAGATGGTAAGGGAGAGGATTTCGATTTAGCTGAGCAGGAGTAGCGATTATGAAAAGAAAATCATTCTATATAATCAGTTCAGTATTGGCCGGATTGATTGCCGGTTTGATAATAGCCGCCCGCTTTGATTTCTCAAAGCCTGCCCAGACCCAGCCTTCGGCGGGAACCCAGGCTTTGGAATACGCGGGGAATTTTCAAGACGCGGTCGCCAACGTTGCCAAGGGCGCGGGAGAAGCGGTAGTTTCGATAAGCACCGAGAGCATTCGCCGGTTCGGAAGCAGGGGCAGAGGTAATTTTAGAACTCCTTTTGAAGATTACTTCGGAGGCGATGAATTTTTCCGCCGCTTTTTTGAAGATTTCTTCGGAGAGATTCCCGAAAGGGAATACAAGCAGATGGGTTTGGGCTCGGGCGTAATTATAGACGCGGAGGGCTATGTTTTGACTAACGAGCACGTTGTTTCCGGCGCCGACAAGGTTACCGTGACTTTACCCGACGGAAGGAAATTTAAGGCCGAGATTAAAGGCGAGGACACGCATTCGGACTTAGCGGTTATTAAGATTGATGCGCACAATTTACCTGTGGTAAAATTAGGCAATTCCGACGAGCTGCGCATCGGAGACTGGGTTGTGGCAATCGGCAACCCCTTTGGATTTGCGCTGGAAAATCCCGAGCCGACCGTGACGGCCGGCGTGGTTAGCGCCCTGCATCGCGCTTTGGGCAGGGCCGCGGCAAGGGGGCGCTATTACAATGATTTAATTCAAACCGACGCGGCGATTAATCCGGGTAATTCCGGAGGGCCTCTGGTTAATCTTAAAGGCGAAATTGTCGGGATAAACGTAGCCATTATTACCACCACCGGCGGCTATCAGGGGCTGGGGTTTGCCA
This sequence comes from Candidatus Omnitrophota bacterium, assembly GCA_043812035.1. Lineage (GTDB taxonomy): Bacteria > Omnitrophota > Gorgyraeia > Gygaellales > JAHJCI01 > CAYMKG01. The sequence goes on along the minus strand of JBDRMR010000018.1, from coordinate 4,033 downwards.
TACCGATAAACAGCGCCAAAAGAATACTTTCCCGCCTGATTTCCGGGAAAGAGATTCTTTACGGCTGGCTGGGAGTTTCTATCCAGGCCTTGACCCCGGAATTAGCCGGGCATTTCGGACTCCCTGATACCAAAGGCGCATTAGTCACCGATGTCTTGGCGGACGGCCCCGCCCAGAAAGCCGGCGTTAAAGAAGGAGACGTAATCAGGAAATTCGGCGGAAAAGAAGTCGGGAATGTCCGCCAGCTTCTCAGCGAGGTGTCGAAAGCCGAGGTCGGCAAGAAGGTGAAGGTCGAAGCCTGGAGAGACAAGCAGGAAATAACTTTAGAGGTAGAGGTCGGAAAGCGGCCGCAGAATCTGGAGGAAGTTTCTCCTGCGCAAGAACTAAAGGCCGCCTGGAGAGGAATCGAAGCCGAAGGAATTACTCCCGAGTTAATGAGGCGCTTCGGAATCGAGCAGGAGAAGGGCGTAATCGTCGCGGACGTGGAGCCGGGCAGTCCGGCCGACGACGCCGGGCTGGCACCGGGAGATATTATACTCAGTATAAACCGCACGGAGGTAAATAACCTTGCCGATTACCAGAGTATTATAAAAGTTCTGGAGGGGGACGCGCTGGTTAAGACCCAGAGGGGCTATTTCGTAATCAAACCAAAGAATGAATAAGGCGCTCCGGTATGCTTTTTGCCTGCTTAAATTCCGCCCGCGCTCGGAACAGGAACTGCGGGAGCGTCTCGGAAAAAAGGGCTTCTGCGAATCCGAAATAAAAGAACCCCTTATTTTTTTAAAACAGAAGGGATTTATCGACGACCTTAGGTTTGCCAAAGCCTGGGTTGAGTCGCGAGCCAAAAAACCTTTGGGGATCAGGCGCCTGAAGCAGGAACTCAGGATTAAAGGGGTAAGAAAAGAGCTGATTAACCGGGTTTTGGAGGAATTCGCGGATAAATATAGCGAGGAAGAAGCGATTAGAGAGCTGGTGCGCCGCCGCCGGGAAAAATTAAGAAACGTTGAGCCCGCGAAGGCAAAGCGCCGCATTTTTGCCTACTTGGTGCGCAGGGGTTTTCCGCACGACTTGATTTTGGAAGAAATCAACCGTCTATGAAAGCAGATACGCTGCGAAGTAAATTCCTGGATTTTTTTAAAAATAGAAAACATAAAATTGTTGCCAGCGATTCCCTGGTTCCCGCCGATGACCCGACGGTTCTTTTTACTCCCGCCGGGATGAACCAATTTAAAAAGGAATTTTTAGGCAGCGGCCGCGGCCTAAAGCGCGCGGCTACGTCTCAACGCTGCCTTCGGACCGATGACCTGGAGAAGGTAGGAAAGACTGCCGGCCACCATACTTTTTTTGAAATGCTCGGCAATTTTTCCTTCGGCGATTATTTTAAACAAGAGGCAATAAGCTGGGCGTGGGAATTTTTGACCCGGTTTCTTCAGATGGATAAACAAAGGCTTTGGGTCTCCGTATATAAAGACGACGATGAGGCATACCGGATTTGGAAGAATGTGATTGGAGTTTCCCCGGACAAAATCGTAAGATTGGGGGATAAAGAAAACTTTTGGCCGTCCGAAGCAAAGGATAGGGGGCCGAACGGCCCCTGCGGGCCGTGCTCGGAAATATTTTTTGACTGGGGCCCGGCGGCCGGTTGCAAGCGCCCGGGATGTAACCCGGCCTGCAGTTGCGGAAGATTTGTTGAAGTTTGGAATCTTGTTTTTACTCAATTTAACCGCAAGGAAGGCGGCATTCTCGAACCTTTGCCGAGAAAGAATATCGATACGGGCATGGGCCTGGAGCGCCTGGCGGCGGTGATGCAGGGAGTCTATTCGAACTTCGAGACCGATTTATTCAAGCCGCTCATAAAAGAAATTAAATCCGGGATTAAGGATTCAAACTCGCTAAGCAATAATGAGTTGATTTATGCGGTAGCCGACCATATTCGGGCAATAACTTTCGCAGTTTACGACGGAGTCCTGCCTTCCAATGAAGGAAGGGGGTATGTTGTGCGAAAGCTTATCCGCCGCAGTTTAATGCATTTATCTAATTTAGGAATTAAACGTCCTTTTCTTAACCGTTTAGTTCCTGTAGTGGCTGAAGCGATGCAAAAGCCCTACCCGAAACTTAAGGAACAACAGGAGGATATTTCCGGAGTTATCTTAGCCGAAGAAGAAAATTTCATTTCAATCTTAAATTCTAGCGATAAGTTATTAGAAGAAGTATGTAAGCCCGTAACTGACCAATATAATAAAACACCAAATATAGAACAATTTCCCGATCAAGCTGTTGCAGTTTCAGCGGCGGCTGGGCGAAGTGCATTTCAGCTCTACGATACTTACGGCGTACCTCTAGAATTGACCAAGAAATGGTTGAACATAAAAGGCGTGAAAATTTATGATAACGAATTTAGTAAAGCATTTGATAAAGAGTTTAACAGACAGAAGGCGCTTTCGAAATCGCAAAGTTCAATGAAAGGCGACGTTTTTAGCGTAAACCAGCTGCCAGTTAAACTTAAAAAGACAAACTTTTTCGGCTATCAAAAATATGAGATTAAGGCAAAGATCCTTGCAATTTTGAAAGATAATTCTGAAGTAAACAAAATTAGTTCCGGCGATGAGGCAAGTATTGTTTTAGACGCCACAGTTTTTTATCCCGAGGCCGGTGGTCAGGTTGCCGACACAGGCCGGATTAAAAAAGGAAAAAATATTTTTGAGGTAATTGACGTAAGGCGCGCCAACGGCACTATTTTACACATTGGAAAGCTGAAGTCCGGGGTTATTAAGAAAAACGATGCCGTTAAAGCTTCAATAGATTTTGACCGCAGACTCGACATCGCCCGTAATCACACGGCTACGCACATATTGCAGGCGGTATTAAGAAAAGTTTTAGGAACGCATGTTAAGCAAAAGGGTTCATTAGTAGCGTCGGATTACCTGCGTTTCGATTTTACTCATTTTAAGGCTCTCGACCGCGATGAATTGACAAGAATAGAGGAATTGGTTAATACTCATGTTCTGGATAACGTTAAAACAAATACAAAAACAATGCCTATTCAGCAGGCGAAAAAACTCGGCGCCCTGGCATTCTTTGAAGATAAATACCAAGGCAAGGTAAGAGTAATGTCTGTAGGTGATTACTCTAAAGAGTTATGCGGCGGAACGCATTTAGATTCAGCAGGGCAGATTGGTTTATTTAAGATATTATCTGAGAGCTCTATTGCTTCCGGAGTCCGCCGCATAGAGGCAGTTACAGGCAGGTACGCATATAAAAAAATAAAAGAGCAACAGGATTTACTAAATGACATCTCTGGACAACTTAAAGTTCCTCAACAGGAGGTTGGCAGGAGGGTAGAGAAACTTATTAAAGAGTTAAAGGAGCTAAATAAGAAAAAAAGCGGCATTTCGTTAGAGCAACTGGATGTTAAAGATTTATTGAAAGCAGTTGAAGATATTTCGGGAATTAAGCTAATAGCCAGGCTCATCCCTAATGTCCGGGAAGCCAGCTTAAGAAGCTTGGTTGACTTGGTAAAAAAGAAACAACCTCAGTGCGTTTGTTTGCTCGCAACGGATAAGGCTAACAAGGCAATATTAATAATGGGCGTTACTCAAGATTTGCTAAACAGAGATTTAAGTGCCGATAATTTGATGAAAGAAGTCGCTAAAGTTATGAACGGTAGCGGCGGCGGAAGAGAAGATTTTGCCTTCGGCGCCGGCGATTTGGATAAAATAGAAGCGGGATTTAATCGGCTTAGAGAAATAATTAAGAATAAGGGTTAACCAAGACCACGGGCAGGTACCTAAGTGGCCAAAGGGGACAGACTGTAAATCTGTTGCACTACGTGCTTCAGAGGTTCGAATCCTCTCCTGCCCATTTTTACCCCGTAATTAAGTTATGGGCAAAAATGGTCCTGAGGAGCAAGCGAAGCGGGCGACGAAGGACTTTGATATTGCGGGTGTAGTTCAATGGCAGAACAATAGCCTTCCAAGCTATATATGGCGGTTCAATTCCGCTCACCCGCTTTATATTAAATAAATACCGAAAA